>NZ_JAFIDB010000009.1 GCF_017052595.1 Mycoplasma procyoni | reverse complement strand
GGGGCGAAGGGGGGGTAAAAAAGTTTTTTACTCTATTTTTTTAGTTAATTTAATTTTTTGTTTTACAATTTAATTAACAAGTTCCATTTCTAATTGTGAAATGCGACAAAATTCGTGTTACTTAACATTTTTTACTAATTATTAAAGAGGAGATATGCAAGATTATAAAAGTAATTTTTCAAATGCATTGGAATATGGTTATCAAAAAACCAAAATGATCTGATGAAAAATCTTTTTAATGGGAATTCTTGCTTCAGTTTATGTTGGTATTGCGTATGCTGCGTATATTTATATACTTTCATGATTTGGTGCAGACGAATTAAGAAAATATGGAGACTTCTATTTAACAGGAGGTGCTCTATTTACTGCATCATTAATCTTCCCAGTTGGATTGATGATGATTACAACGCTTGGAGGGTCACTATTTACTTCTGATACTCTAGCGATGCTTGCTGTTTTAGACAGAAAAGCAAGATTAAGAAAAGTTTTTAGAAACCTAGGAATAGTGTTTTTAGGAAACTTAGTAGGTGGTTTAATTATTGCCTGCGTGTTAAGATTGGCTCACGCTTTCAAAGACGATCAACTAAAAGTAATTGAATTTTTAATTACTAAAAAAACTTCAAGTTTCTGATATGAGATTTTATTCTCATCATTACTTTCAAACTTAATAGTTGCTGGAACAGTTTGATCAACATTAGCAACTAAAAGTGCTATAGGAAAACTAATTATTGTTTTCTTCTTTATTTGATTATTTACAATAACAGGTTTTCACCACGTTATTGCTAACTTAATCATTTTCTCTTTTGGTTGACTATTCCAAGACGTTCAATACACAGAACACTACTCAATAAGTGAATTTGAATCAACGTTTAAACACTTGCCTGAATTATATGAAAAAATTAAGTCAATTGACTCAAACGTAGAAGTTTTAAAAACAGGAATTGGAAAAATTGAGTGAACAGCAACTTTAAATGATTTTATTGAAATTCATTCAGATCACAAAGTTCCAGAGTATGAATACTTAAATTGAACTTCAAAAGCAATTTTAGTAAACGCAATGCCCGCTTTAGTAGGTAACTGATTCTCAGGAGCGGTAATTCTTCCTGTAGTTTATTGAGCTATTATTAAATTTAAAGCTGAAAAATACGGAACAATTGATACTCAAGTTATTGTTGAACAAGAAGTTTCAAAAGTTATCAAAAAAGAAGATGTTTCAACTATTGAAGAGGCTGAATTAATTGCTATTTCAAATCTTAAAAACCAAACTAAACAGGAAATTAACGAAGAAATGAGCAAAGAAACAGCTTGATCAAGATTTAAAAAACGTTTCAAAAATAACAAGCACAAAAAAGACTAGAAGTTTAAGAACTAAATGCATATGTTGATATGCATTTTTTTATTTTATAAAAAAAGCACTTTGGAGTAAAATATATACACTATGAGAAAATGAAATACAAGGAAAATTGCTTTTGTTGCTGTGTTTATAGCTATCGCTACTATAATGCTAATTTTAGGTATCAGACTTGTGCCTTTAGCAATTATTCCTACAATCAGATTCTCTATCATAGGTTTACCAATTAAAATTACAGGATTTATCTTTGGTCCAATAATAGGTGCTGTAACTGGATTGTTAGCTGATTTAATTTCTTTCCAGTTTGCTCCTTCAACTTATTCTCCCTGATATACACTTGCTTTAAGTGTTACAGGTTTAATTCCAGGACTTATTTCTTGGTTATTTTTTGACATCATCAAAAAAAGAAATGAGCAAAACTACACAAAAAAAATTACAGCAAAACAAGAAGAAATTTCAATTCTTTTAATCAAACAAAAAGAAGCACTGATGCTTGAAGATAATTTATCAAAAAGAAGAAAAATTCAATTCAGAATCAAAAACCTTGAAAGAAAACTAAAAAGAACTGTTGTTCAAAAGATAGACACAAACCTTTTAAACACAACTTGAATTACCTGTTTAGTTCTGCTTGCTGTTGTTATTTCTGTGGTTATCGGAATTGTTATGGCTGCTCCTCAATCAACCTTTGCACACTCAAAATTTATTAAAACAAAAGTAGCATTTTTATCAATGGTTCTTGCAGGAACTCTGTTAATGATGCTCTTTATTACAGTCATCAGATTTATTCCTTTCTTCCAACAAAAAGAAAGATTTATTACAATGATTTCAATCGTTGTGTTTTCAGCTATTTTAGAACCAATCGCAAGTATTATTCTTTCTCAAGGTGATGTGCAATCTGGAGTCTTTCCAACCTTTGAAACAGCCCTAATCAGTCACTTTATAAGCTCACCAATTAAAATCTGAGTAAACTTATTTGTTATTTATATTACAAGTTTAATTGTTATTCCAATTGTTAGAAACAAAACTAAAAATGGATATTAGAGGTTAAGATGAATGAAAAGACAATTTTAAGTTTTACAGATGTATCGTTTAATAATGACCTAAAAAACATCTCCTTTGAGCTAAAAAGAGGAGATGATTTATTAATTTACTCTTCAAATCCAAACATCTCATCAGCCTTTAGAGATCTTTTAGTTTTCAAAAACAAAAAATACACAGGAACTATTGTTGTTGGAAATTCTTTATTACAAAAAAAATCTAAAGATTTCTTTATTCCTGAAAAGGTTTTAACTGTATTTTCAAACAAATACAAAACACACTACTATGATAAAACTCTTTTTGAAGTCCTAAAATATTCCTTCAACACAAACGATCATATTTTTAAGTTAGTAAACGATTTTAGAAAAGACTGAAAAGAAGTCAGTGATGAATATAGCTTCTATATCAAAGAAGAAGAACAAAAATATATCCTTTCTAAATATCAAAAACAAATTGAAATTTATGAACTTTTTTTAGGATTAGAAGAGTTTGCAAAAATTTCAAGTCCGAATTTCGAGTGTTCAAAAAACCTTGAGTTCATTGATTCTTACTTAGATCTCAGAATTCAAAGCCTCAACGAAAGTCTCAACAACATTACAAACAATGAAATTAAACAACTTAATATTTATTTAGAATTCCAAAATAAATACAGAAAACAAGAAGGTTGAATTCAAGATCTCAAAAGCAACTATACAGAAGCTAAAAAAGAAGTTGAAAATTTCTGTAACACTTCTGAATTCCAAATCAATTTTCTCTCTAGACAGGAAAAAATAGACAAATTAGAAAAAGAATTGCAAGAACAAAAAGATTTTCTCAAACACGGAACACTCACAAATGGTATCTTTGATTCTCTAATAAAAACACTCAAAGATAAATGAAAAAATGCAGTTGCTGAAAGAAAAATGCTTTCAAAAAAACATAACCAAGAAGAATATTCAAAAGCCAAAGTCAATGCTTGAGTAAAAAGAAAAAGTTACAGCTTTTTCAAATCTCAAAAAAGGAATTTTAAGTACATCAGTGCTAACTCATTAAGACTTATTTATTTTGCTTTAATCGATTTTGAATACCAAGTTTTCCACAGTGTTTTCTTTGATTTTAAAAGAGGAAAAAGACACACTTGACACGATGAAATCTCTATTTTTGAATCAATTAAAGGAAAACGTTTTTCAATCCAAAAGATTAAAAAGGACAATGAAGAAAAACTCAAACTTTCCAAAAGTTTAATCAATAAAATCAAAAAAGAACTTTCACATCTTAAAAAAGAAAAAATCGAGGGTTCAAAAGCAATTGATGAAACAGAAAGAAACATCAAAATTAATCAATTTTGAGAAAAGCAAGCTGAATACATTTGAGTCAAAGAACACAAAACTTCAGAAATAGATATTGATAACTCAAAAGAAACTGATTTATATGAACTAGAGCAAAAAATCATTTCTTATATCATCAAAATAACTAAAATTGATCGCTCAATTTATGGTCTTTTAGAAAGCGATAAAAAGGGAAAAATAGTACTTTCAGACTCATTAAAAACCAAAATTAAAACAATGATGTTTTTAAGTAAACAATCATATGCCATCTATCACCCAATTTCATTTATTTACACAAGCGACTTTGATGACAATAAAATTATTAAGAACATTATAATCAAAAATGAGCTGTATAATTTTTTAGAAAAAATTAATATTCACTACGAAAAACTATGGCAACCTTACAAAGAATTAACACAAGCTGAAAAAATCAAAATTGATATTGCGAAGCTTAAACTTTATGAACCAGCAATTGCAGTAATTGATCTCGATAAAACGCTTTTTGATGGCAGTTACATTGATGAACTAATCAAATGAAAATCACCAAACACCAGCTTAATTCTTTTTGCAAATAAACCTATAAATTCTTCAGTCAACAACATTATTTTTATTGACAAAGGAAAAATTCTTGAATCGACTTTTGCAAACAAAAAAATGTCTTTTGAATCTGAATATGCAAAAGAATTTATGGAAACAGGAAATTTCAACAGCGACTACAAAAACAGAATTACATTGCTGGACTACGAAGAAATTTACAACGTTAGAAAAAATATTCAAATCAACAACTCAATTGTTTATTTTTCAGAAAATGAGCTTGCTGTTTCTAAAATTAAACAAAGAAAAGAAGTTGAAAAAGAAGTTCAAGAAACCAACTTCATTGAAATCCAAGACACAATTATTATTGACTTAACAGAAAAGAAAAGGAGACTAAAAAATGGATAAAAAAATAGATCATAAACTAATAGAAAAAAACAGAAACCAAAAATGAATCGATAAAAAGTTTTTTTCTGAACACGATAACAGAAAAAAACCTTTTACAATTATTCTTCCGCCTCCTAATGTAACAGGAAAACTCCATTTAGGGCATGCTTGAGATGGTTTTATTCAAGACGTAATTATTAGATACAAAAAGCTAAAAGGATATGATGTTCTGTTTTTACCTGCTGTTGATCATGCTGGAATTGCAACTCAAACAAAAGTAGAAGAAAGACTTAGAAAAGATGGAATTTCAAGACATGATTTAGGACGTGAAAAGTTTTTAGAAAAAGTTTGAGAATGAAAAGATGAATATTACCAAATCATCAAAAAACAGTGAGCAACTTTAGGGCTTGCACTCGATTACTCAAACGAGCGTTTTACTTTAGATAAAGAAGCAAACGAAGCTGTTCTAAAAGTCTTTGTTGACTTTTATAACAAAGGGCTAATTTACAAAGGACTAAAAGCAATTACTTGAGATCCAAAACAAAAAACAGCTCTTTCAAACATTGAGGTTATTAACAAACCTACAGAACAAAAAATGTACTACATTAAATATCCTTTTGAAAACTCAAATGAGTATTTAACAGTAGCTACAACAAGAATTGAAACAATTGCTTCTGACGTTGCTGTTGCAGTTCATCCAAGTGACAAAAGATACAGTCATTTAGTTTCTAAAAACATTGTTCATCCCTTTACAAAGAAAAAAATCCCTGTAATTACAGACAACTACATTGACAAAAGTTTTGGGTCTGGAGTTATGAAAGTTTCAGCACACGCTACAGAAGATATAGAGATCATTAACAGAAATGGACTCGAAATTATTGAGTCTATAAATGCTGATGGAACAATGAATGAAAACGCCCTTGAATTCAAAGGATTAGATCGTTTCACAACAAGACAAAAAATGTTTGAAAAACTTCAAAAAGAAGGCTACATTTTAAAAACAGAAACAATAACTTCAAATGTTGGTTATTCAGAAAGAAGTGGAGAAGTTGTTGAAATTTTAATGTCTGAACAATGATTTGTTAAAATGGATCATTTAGCAAATAATTTACTTGATCACCTAAAATCAAAAGATGCTGTTCAATTCTTTCCAAAAAGATTCCGTAATGTAATCAGAAGATGAATTGAAAATGTTTATGACTGAACTATTTCAAGACAGTTATGATGAGGACACAGAATTCCTGCATGATACAAAGATGGACAAATGAAAGTTCAAATCGAGTCCCCTGGAGAAGGATGAGTACAAGATGAAGACGTTCTTGACACTTGATTCTCTTCTGGATTATCTCCTTTTGTGTTTTTAGGTTGACCTCAAAGTGATCAAAAACTAAAAAGATACTATCCAACCTCTCTTTTAGTAACTGGATGAGACATCATTTTCTTCTGAGTTGCTAGAATGTATTTCTTTGGACTTGAAACACTTGGACAAAAACCTTTTAAACAGGTTTTACTGCATGGATTGATCAGAGATGAAAACGGACTCAAGATGTCAAAATCTTTAGGAAACGGAATCGATCCTATGGAAGTTATTGAGCAGTATGGTTCTGATGTTTTAAGAGAAGCACTGATTTTTAACTCAACACCAGGTCAAGACATTAAGTTCTCAGAAGAAAAATTAAGAGCTTCATGATCTCTAAACAACAAACTTTGAAACATTATCAAATACATTAATGATCTGCCAGATACAGAACCAAAACCTGCAAGCGACAGAGAAAAATGAATTTGAAACAAACTTTATTGATTAAACAAAAACATCAATAAATACATGAAAAAATATGAATTTACTTTAATTTATAAAGAAATTCAAAAATTTATTTTCGATGATTTCTCTTCATGATACATTGAGCTTTCAAAAACAGAACCAAACAAACAACAAGCACTTCTGTTAATCAAAAAACTCTTAATTATTCTTCATCCATTCATTCCTTTCTTAAGTGATTATTTATATGAAGAACTATTCAATGAAGAATTACTAGACTCAAAAAGATTTGTCTTAAAACAATACACAGAAACAAAATACATTGACGATGTGATTGAAATTGTTAAAAACTTAAGACAATACAGAGAAAAATTCAACATCTCTAAAAAAGAGAAATTACAGTACTTTGTGAAAAATTCACAGCTTGATCAAAGAGCAATTGACATCATCAACAACATGTGTAATGCCGAAGTTTTTGCAAACGAAGTTTCTTTATTAAAAACAGATAACTTCGAGATCTACATCAACTTATCACAGCAATTTTTAGATCAAGAACAACAAAAAATCAAAGAAGAAATTGCAAAAATAGAGTTTGAAATCAAGCGTGCTAAAGGAATTTTAGAAAACAAAAAGTTCCTTGAAAAAGCTCCAGAAGCTAAAGTTAAAGAAGAACAAGACAAACTAAAAAACTATCAAGAAAAATTAAAAATGTATCTTGATAAACTAAATAACTAAAAATTTAATATAATATAATTATTAAAAAAGTAAATAAGGAGGCAAAATGATTAAATATGTTGTAAATCACAACGGAGAATGAGCAGTAAAAAATGCTAATGCTGACAAAGTTACAAAAACTTTTAAAACTCAAAAAGAAGCAATTGACTACGCTAGAAGTTTAAAAAACACAACATCCGTAATGATTCAAAACAAAGAAGGTAAATTTAGAAAAGGCTAAGAACCTTTTCTTTTTCTTTATGCAAAACAACTTTATTTTAATAGATGGAAAAAAGGTTTCTGCCTTTATTTTCGAAAAACTAAAGACCTTCTTTGAATCATTAGACAAAAAAGCCTTATTTAAAATTATTCAAGTAGGAGACAATCCTGCTTCAAACAAATACATTGCAAACAAGCTTAAAAAAGCAAGCGAACTCTCAATCGAATCAAAACACATAAAATTGAATCAAAACATAACTCAAAGCGAGCTAGAAAACATTGTTAAACAAGAATCTAAAGAGTGTGATGGAATTATAGTTCAGCTGCCTTTACCAGAACACATAGATTCCCAAAAGGTGCTTGATTGTGTTATTTTAGAAAAAGATCTTGATGGACTCTCACAAAAAAATCAGCAAGCTTTTTATTTAAATCAAGACGCTTTTGCTCCAGCAACCGCCCTTGGAGTTATAGAGTTACTAAAGTTCTATAATGTGCCTATAAAAGACAAAAAAGCTTATGTTATTGGTGAGTCTAATTTAGTCGGAAAACCCACAAAATTCCTTTTAAAACAGCAAGGAGCTATCACAAAAAGCTTTAATAAACACACAGGAATTAAAGGCTCCGAAGAAGCTGATATTTTAGTTGTTGCTGCTGGTCATAAACATTTAGTAAAACCAGAAAACATCAAACAAGGAGCTGTAGTAATTGATGTAGGAATAAACACACTGAGCAATGCTAAAATAACAGGAGATGTTGATTTTGAAGCTGTAAAGCATAAAGCTTCTGCGATTTCACCTGTTCCAGGTGGAGTTGGCCCAATGACTATCATTTCTCTCTTTTTAAATCTTAAAAAAGCTATCGAACAAAATCGTCAAAAATCAAAAAGTGAATATTAAAAGAGAAAAAAACGATTTTTTGCGAAAATTGAAAATAATTTCAAAAATAATTTTCAATTTTTATTTTTTAAAATATAATAATTTTAATAAATCTAAATACACTTCGATCTAAAAAATCCGAGTGTGTTTTTAAACACTAAAAAGAGTATAAAAAGGAGTAAAAATGTATAAGAAATTTTCTGAAGGAATGATTGAAGTAATAACAGGTCCAATGTTTTCTGGAAAGAGCGATGAGTTATTAAAAAGAATAAGAATCTTGGGATATGCAAACATCAAAACATTAGTAATTAAACCAGTTTTTGACAACCGTTTTTCTGAAAATGAGATTATTTCTCGTTCAGGTTCAAAAATTGCGACTCACAATGCTTCAAGTGCTGATGAAATAAGAGAATTATTTGAAAAAGGAAACTATAAAGCTGTAGCGATTGATGAAATCCACTTTTTTAGCAAAGATATTTTAGGTCTAATTGGTGAGCTTGCTGATGACGGTGTAAGAGTTATTGTAAGTGGGCTTGATATGGATTATTTAAGAAGACCTTTTGGTATTATGCCTTCAATTTTAGCAATGGCTGAACACGTTACTAAACTGCAAGCTATTTGTGTAAAGTGTAAAAATGCTGCAACAACCAGTTTTAGAAAAGGAAACAGCAGATCTCTTAAATTATTAGGAGACATCGAAGAATACGAAGCAAGATGTAGATCTTGCCACATAAAAGGCGAATTCAATAAAATTATTGAAAGAGAAGCAAAAGAAGAAGCTCAAGTCGAATAAGCTTTTTCTTTTTTAATACATTAAAAAACGAACTTTAAAGTAGAATTATAATATATGAAAACATTAATAGCAACACTGAATGATGAAGGAAGAACAATTTATAAGTATTTATTAAAAATGTTCCCTGACTTACCACTTTCTAAAATTGAAAAACTTTTTAGAAAAAAAGATATAAAAATTAACAATCAAAGAACAAATGACAAAAAATATTGCCTTAAAAAAGGTGATGTAATTGTTATTTATGGAATTGTTGATGAAGCAATAAAATCAAAAGAAACAGTTCACAAAGCAACTGAAATCAACTTCAAAGTTATTTATGAAGATGAAAATGTTTTAGTCGTTGATAAAAAGCAAAATGTAGCTGTTCACAGCGAAGAAAACTCACTGGATGATCAAGTTCTTAAATATCTAAAATTTAAACAAAAAGACTCCTTTGTACCTTCACACATTGGACGTTTAGACAAATCAACTTCAGGACTTATGGTTTATGCAAAAAACTATTCAAGTCTTGTTGAAATGAAAGAAAAACAAAGCAATTTCAAAAAAATTTATGTTTTTAAATCTGACATAGTTTTAGAAAAACAACAGAAAGTAAGCTTCTTTTTAGACAAAAACGAAGAGAAACATAAAATGAAAGTTGTTGATAAACCTGGATTGCTTGCTGAAACCATTTTCTTTGCTGAAAATGGTAAAAAATATGCCCAACTGATCACAGGAAGAAAACATCAAATTAGAGTTAGTCTTTCTAAACTTGGTTATCCAATTTTAGGAGACAAAAAATATGGAGGAAGAAAATCACACAGAGTTTTCCTTCACTCACACAGATTACAATTTAAAGGATTAAGTGGTAACTTAGAGTACTTAAATAACCAAGAATTTATAAGTTATCCAGATTGGTAGAAAAATGAAAAGAGAAAAAATAATTGAATTAGCTAAAATTTTAAAACTTACTCCAACAGAAGAAGTTATTGCTTCATTAGAAAAAGAAGCGAATCAAATATTTAAAATGCTTGATGATTTTAAACAAATCAATGTGGAAGGTGTTGAACCTTTAACAAGACTTTCTGAAATTCAGGACTTTAATTTCAGAGAAGATGAAGCAGAAGATTATACAGAAAATAAAGAAATTATCTTAAAAAATGCACCTAAGAAAAATGAAGATTTTGTGGTGCTAGAAAGGGTTATTAATAATGATTAAATTAGGTGATTTTAATAAGGCTTTAGAAGAGCTAAAAAATGACAAAAATAACGCTGTTTCCTTTATTTTCGAAAAAAAAGAAGCACAAGAAGGAAATCTAAAAAACGCTGTTTTTACAATCAAAGATGTCTTTGCTACAGAGGATGCAAAAACACAAGCATCTTCAAGAATTTTAAGTGATTTTCAGCCTTCTTATAATGCGACTGTAGTTCAAAAATTATTAAATAATGGAGCTGTTGCAGTTGCTAAAGTTCATAACGATGAGCTTGCTTTAGGAGGAGAAGGAATTTATTCTTATTGAGGAAACATCGCAAACCCTTTAGACTTAACAAGAAAAGTCGGTGGTTCTTCTTCTGGATCTGCAGCAACATTAACAGATAACATTTCTTTTGCATTAGGTTCAGATACAGGAGATTCAGTTAGACTTCCTGCATCTTTTGTTGGAAAAGTTGGATTTAAGCCAAGTTACGGAGCTGTTTCAAGATATGGAATGTTTGCTTATTCTTCTTCTTTAGATACAGTTTCTTGATTTGCTCACAATGTATTTGATGTTTCAGAGGTTGCTAAAGCAGTTTTTGGTAAAGACTCAAAAGATTTAACTTCAGTTGATGTTGAAATTAATAATGTTCAAAAAACAAAACCTAAAAAAGTTGCCTTTTTTGATATAAAAGGAAAAGAATTATTAGATCCTGAAGTTGAAAAAAGATACTTTGAAGTAATTGAGTTATTTAAAAAAGAAGGTGTTGAAGTTGTAATGATTGAACCAGACAGTCATCTTTTAAACTCTGTAAAACCCGTTTATGATATTGTTTCTTATTCAGAAGCTTCATCAAATTTATCAAACTTAAACGGAATTTCTTTTGGTAAAAGAGAAGAAGGCGAAACTTGAGATCAAATCATGACAAATACAAGATCTAAAGGATTTGGAAAAATGGTGCAAAGAAGACTAATTTTAGGTTCATTTTTCTTAGAAAAAGAAAATCAAGAAGAACTCTTTTTAAGAGCTCAAAAGATCAGAAGACTAATCAAAAACTATTTAGACAAAATTCACTCAGAACACGATTTATTAATTTTCCCAGCATCACCTACTGTTGCTCCAGTTTTTGATGATAAGACTTCACATGGATTTATGAACTTTATTTTAACTTCATCAAATCTAGCTGGAAACCCTTCTTTAACAATGAAAATAGGTCAGTCTCAAAAAGAAAAATTACCATTCAACATCACTTTAGACTCAAAAATCTACAGTGATCAAAAATTACTATCATTTGCACTTTGAGTAGAAGAGTTATTAAAGGAGTTAGATAAATAATGAATAAATATAATGTTGTAATTGGTATTGAAATTCACTTAGAACTAAATACTAAAACTAAAATGTTTTCAAGTGCTCAAAATACCTTTGATGCAACTCCGAACACAAAAGTAAGCTTAATTGATATTGCTTATCCAGGAACACTTCCAAACCCAAACAAACAAGCTGTTGTTAAAGCTATTAAGCTTGCAAAAGCTCTTGAGATGGAAATTGATCACGAGATTCATTTTGACAGAAAAAACTATTTCTATCCTGATTTACCAAAAGGATTCCAAATCACTCAACAATTCCGTCCAATAGGGAAAAATGGGGTTGTTAGATTCTTAATTAACAAAGAAATTAAAGAAATTTCAATCGAAAGAATTCACATGGAAGAGGATACAGCAAAGCAAACTCACACCTCTGAAGGAACTTTTATTGACTACAATCGCGCAGGAATTCCTTTAATCGAAATCGTTACAAATCCTGTAATTACAAGTGCTGAAGAAGCTGGAAAATACGTTGAATCAATTGCTAAAATTGCAAAATACCTAAATATTTCAGATGCAAAACTTGAGCAAGGTTCACTAAGAGCTGATGTCAATTTATCTCTAAACAAACCTGGAGAGCCTTTTGGAACAAAAGTAGAAATCAAAAACATCAACTCTATTTCAAATATTAAAAAAGCAATTGAGCTAGAAATTAAAGAACAAACACAAAAACTAGACAATGGAATTGCAATAGTCCAACAAACAAAAAGATTTGATGACGAGCAACAAAAAAATGTTGTCATGAGAGAAAAAACAGGAGCTGTTGATTACAGATATTTCCCTGAACCAAACATCCCTGTAAGTCGCTTAAGTCAAGACTTCATTGACTCAATTAAAATTGAAAAATTACCTTTCGAGTGAGAAAGTGAATACAGACAAAACAACATGCCCGAAAACTACATCGAGCAACTTGTTAATAACTTCGAGTGACTACAATTCTTTGAAACAATCAACTTCAGCGACAAACTCAAAACAACAAAATTCTTCTTTTCAGAAATCGTCCCTTTAATTAAAGAAAAAGGACTAAACAATCTTAAAATCAAAACAGAAGACATCGAAGAAATTCTGGAACTTGAATCGAAACAACAAATATCATCAAAACAAGCCAAAGAATTAGTTGTTTATAAAGAAAACGAAGACTTAACTATTGCTGAACTAATTGAAAAATATAATATTAAACAACTAGATAACACAGAAGAAATCAAGCAAATCGTTCAGTCTCTAATTGATTCTAATAAAGATATGTTAAAAGAATATCCAACAAGACCTGAAAGAGTAACTAAATTCCTTTTAGGAATGGTTATGAAGCAAACTAAAGGTCAAGCAAATCCACAAAAAGCAAATGAAATAGTTGAACAACTAATAAAACAAAATCTATAAAGGAAATTATGAAAAAATTTAAAAATAAAAAAGCAATAATTGCACTAGCTCTTTTAGGAGCTGGTGGAGTTGCTGCTTTATCTTTAGGTCTTGGATTAGGTCTAGGACTTAAAAAATCTTCACAATCACAACAACAACCACAAAACACAAATAAACAAAATTTAGATATTATTAAAGAACTTTCAGCAAGCACTAATTTAGACGTTTCTACAGAATTGAAGGCATTTTTAGATGAAATTATTGCCAATCCAGAAAGCGACAAAAATAAAGAGATTCTAAAATCTAACTTTGCAAATGACTTAAAATCAACTTTAGTTTCTTTAGCAGCAACTAAAAAAGAATTAGCTGCTTTAGACAAAAAAACAGATTCTACTTTAGCTTTTGAATTCATTAAAAAAGCAACAGAGTTAGACAAAAAAGAACTTCAAAAAGACTACAACAACCTTTATGCTTCTGTGTCTGTAAATTCAGATCAATTAGTTTCTGCAGTCGAGACTTCTAAAGCAAAAGCATCTGTTTTAGAAACAAACACTTCAGCACTTAAAAAAGGAGTTGAAGACACAGATTTATACCTAAAATCTGTTGATTCAGAATTTAAAAAACAAGACACTATCTTTTCAGCTTCTAAACAAGAAGAAATTAATAATGCTCTTGTTGAAGCTTACAAAAAAGACAAATCAATCACAACTCAAGCAAACCTAATCAAAAATCTTTCTACAAAAGCAATAGAATTAATTGCTGATGCAAATGCAATTAATTCAAAAGCAAACAAAAACGAAAAAGAACAAGCTGCATTAGATAAATTTAATGCAATGTTTAATAATGGAAAACTAAAAGATACAGAGGTTGTAAGTGATCAACTATTAGCTAAAATTAATGCTTTAATCACTGAATTTGAGCAAGCTGTTGGTGAAGACAAACAACTAGACAAAGCAAAACACGATGCACAAAATTACATTGATACTCTAGTTAATCTTTCAGATGAACTAAAAAACAAATATAAAGACAAAATTGAAAGAGCAATTGCAGAATCTAACATTGATTCTACAAAGCAATTAGCAACCACTTATAATTCCGTTTATACAGAAATATCCCAAGCTTTAACAAAATCTAACACCACAAAAACAGAAACAAAATACACTCAAGCAACAAACAAAGAAGAATATGATCAAGAAGTTGCTAAACTACAAGCATTAGTTTCAGACAACAAACTTGTAGTAAATGATGACTATTTAGTTTCTGATGCTAAAATAAACGAAATTAAAGAATTAATCCAAAAAATTGATAATTTAGACTCACAATTAAATGGAAATCAAAGCAGTGATAAAATTCAACAATTTAAAAACGAAGTTGAGTCTAAATTAACAACTCAATTAAGTTCAAGAGTAGAAAAATATGGACTTACAAATCTTTTATACAGTTCATCAATTTCTTTAGAAAACAAAGATTTATTTATTGATGATTCTAAAGTAGAAGGAGTTGAGTTGTCTCTTAAAGATGTTTATGTAAGTGATCAAAATATTAACGAGCTTAATTTAGTTTATAAAGCGCAAAGCAAAATGGAACAAGATTTAGTAGCTGATGTTACTAAAAAAGTTGTTTTCACAAACGATTTACAAACAAAAATTAATTCAGTTTCAATTAACAACCTAGATGATGTTTTCAACTTTGATTATTCAGCATTTAATAACTATTTTGTTTCTGATTTAGTTGACAAAAATACAGAAATAAAAGGACTTTTCAGTCTAAAAAACAGAAATATTGATGGATTCTTTGAACTTAAAATGTTAGACCAAAACACTGTTTTTGAAAACAATAAATTAAAACTAAAAGTTGCTTTAATGTTAAACAAAAAACAAGTTAAAGAATACACTCTTTCAACAGCTAATAATGTAACTTTCAAAGATGATTTCTGAAAAGGAATTACTATTGAACCAAGTGATACTTGAAAGGAATCATATTTTTATAAAAGCCCAGATGATGTTATAAGTGATCCAGAAGGATTAAGTCTATATTATAAACAATTCTTTTTATTCAACATCTGAATGGCAAAAGATGTCTTAACACCAATTAAAAATTCTATTTCAGGATTAGAAAAAAAAGAGTTCAATAATCCAATTCAAGCAAAAAGTTTTAAACCACTTGCAAGCCAACCTAATTCTTTAAGTCCGGAGGAATTGCAACAAATATTTAATAAACTTAATGAAGACCTGACTAAATTATTTAAAATAGCAGCTCCTTCAGGAACTTCCGTTGAGTTAGTTGATATCGATGCCTCTTCAAGATTTATGCCTTTTGACAAAAACGCCAATGTTAAAGTAAAAGTAACTAAAAATGGACAATCAAAAGAAAAAATAGTAGAATTTAGAACATTAGCAGATGATGTTTCAACTCAAGATGCACGTGATTTTGCAGAAATTTTTAAACTTATAAATACAGAAACCCCATCTGATGGTTCTAAAATTTTTGAAAGAATGACTTTAAAAACCAAAGGGAGAACTCACTCTGATTTTCTTGCTAAAGATGCTGTTTCAGTAATTAATGATTTATATAATTTACCAAAAATTGGTAAATATGAATTATTTGCTAAAGAACTAGTGTCAAGTGAAAACTTTGTAAATTCATCAATAGGTGGTAGGGCTAAAGTGTTCTTTTCAATTAAAAAAGACGGTGTTGAAGTTCCAAGTAAATCTATTAAACTTCCAGCAGGTAAAGAAAAAAACTATGCCAAAGAAATTTCGTTCTTTAAACCTCTTAACCATTTAGATGTTGCTCCACAAAATTCTGCAGAATGATTTAGTTCTGCCGATTTTACAGGAAAAACAGCAATCCCACAAGCGGACATTACTGAAATTAATAAAATTAACAGTACAAATTTTACATTCAGAAGAGTGGATGGTTCAATAGCTAAAAACAACAATAAAAAATATGCTTTAGTTGATGTTAATCAAATAGTTAAAGAAAAAGCTTTTGGTCAACTTAACTATGTTTTAATGTTAAACACAAGCCCTGAAAAAGATCAAACACAAAGTGGTTTCCAAGATGTTAAACCAGGAACAACTCCTGATGATAAACCGGTTTCTGGAGGTTCTTCAAACACAAACTTTTGACAAACACCAGATAATCAAAGTATTTCTTCTGGTTCTGATGCTGCAAACAATGCTAATGTAAATGAAATCAATAAAAAATACTTTATGTACTTTTATGATGTTAAAAAAGTTTCTGATACTTCAATGAAATTTAAACTTGGATTCATTGATAAAACTGACATCAACAAAAGATACACAAACAGCAAAGAAATAACACTAACAAACTTAAGAAACGACTATAAAGAAAACCTTTATCCAGAGATTCTTTTAAATAGATTAACTCTAAATGATTTAACTATTCAAAACCTAAACACAATCTCACTTGATGATTTTAAAGCTAAAGTTGCTGCGTCAGAAGACTTAAGCAATTATATTTCTTTAAAAAACAGTTCATTTAGCTACAATGATTTCTCTTTAAATAACGCAAATTTCAAGATTGAAAGTGCTAAAAATGCAGGAAATAATGCTCTTTATGTAAGATTCAAATATACAAGCCCTGTAACTTCAAGAACATCAGTAGGAAACATTTGATACAAATTAAGTGGATTCAGCGGTTCAAGTTCTGCAGCTAAAGAAGAAATTAAATTTGATGACTCAAAACAAGCTTTAACAACAATTTTCGAAGATGCTCAAAACATTAAAAGAGAAAGAGATTTAGAACCTTATTACAAAGATTTAATGTGATCTTTTGATTCTGAAACAAACATCGCAAGCTGAACACTAAAAGAAAAATACATTGAGCAAACACTACTAAAAACAGGAACTAAAGAAAGAAAAATCAAGCTACACTTATTTGCAAATACTCTAGTTCAAAATGTTAATAGACTAAAAAGCATCCAAGACGGTTATTGATTTGACTTCGATTTTGAAAAATTAGTTAACGGTGAAAAACAAAAAGTAACCCAAAAAACAAAAATCATTAACAAAGAAGATGGTTCAAATGCAGAATACCCAAGATTCGATTTTGATGTACAAGCATCATATACTGCTGGTGAAGGTATTAAATTTGAGTTAATCTGAAAAGATCAACAACACAAAATGATCCTTGGAAACCCTTATAAAGAAGCTTATACAGCTGCACAAATTGCAGGTAAAGATCCTAATGCTCACTATGGAGACTTTAATCCACAAAAAGCATTTTTATTAAATAATGCTGGAGGACATGTGAGAATTGCTTACACAAACTCAACTCAACACGAGGAATTCAACCAAGAAACTAACTTATTTAGCTTTAAAAATCTTGATTACAACCAAGAAAACCAACCAATAACTTTCTTTACTCCAGAAGATGTTATTAAATCAGATAAATACAATCCAAACCAAAATGTTTATTGAGAACTACACAACGGTTACAAACAAGATCAAGAGTTTATGCATAAATCTTGAAAAAATATTGATATTGTAAATAATGTTAGAGCAAGAAGTTTTGGATTTAGCTTTGGTACTGCAACTCAATTTGCTAAAGTATCAACAGATCCTTTAGAAACAAAATTCTATGCAATCACTAACAACCACGTTATTGGTGGAACTAAAGAAACATTTGAACAAAAATTTGGTTCAAATCAATTTGCAAGCTCAAATGCAGGTTATATGGCACTAAGCGCACCTCACTACGAAAATAAAGTTGATAGAGGATTCAGTTACTGAAACGGAAACTACTCACCAAAAAATATAGGAATTAACCTTGTTTGAACAGGTCTAAATCAAAAAGACAAAAAAGGAAATGGAGATTCTTTCGTTGATATTTCTGTTTTTGCAATTGATGCCAAATCAATCATTGAAACAGCTAAAAAAGAAGGAAAATTCTTTGTTGTAGACTGATTCCAAAATTGATTCGATCTTGAAAATACAAAACTAGAATTTGATGGAACTTCAAGTGCAATATTCTTTGGACCAAACCTTAAAAACTTTGCAATGAATGGATTCCCTTTAGGAAACCAAAATGGATATTTATTAAATAGAGCAGAATCTTCAGGTTCAGCAGTTGGACTTTCAAGACAAAATGGATACGCCCCTACTTTCTATAACTCAGGTAACTCTGGTACAGGAATTTTAGGACAAGACAACCAATATATCTCAACAATCAACTCTGGAGCACCTCTAACTTTCTTACAATCATGAAATAATGAAACTCCTACAATGAACTACTTTGGTGTTAACTATAACAACGAAAATCCTTTAGATTTCAACAACATACACTCGTTAGCTTCACAAATTATTAAGTGACATTTAATAAGACCTTTAGAAGTTTCTTTACCTTGATACTTCAGAAAGATAAACAAATAATTCAATACAGCAAAAACTTGCTGTATTTTTCTTTGTTTATTTTCTTTTAAAAATACAGAAATAATAATAAAATTATTTTATGAATTATGATGCAAGCAGTTTAAAAGTCTTAAAAGGATTAGAAGGAGTTAGAAAACGTCCTGGAATGTACATTGGTTCTACTGATGTCAATGGACTTCACCACTTAGTATGAGAAATCTTTGATAATGCAGTTGATGAGTCTTTAGCAGGATTTGCTAAAAAGATCGAAGTCACACTGAAAAAAGATGGTTCAGTAGTTGTTGAAGATGATGGGCGGGGAATTCCGATTGACAAACACGATAGCGGGCTTACAGGAGTCGAGTTAGTCTTTACAGAATTACATGCAGGAGGTAAGTTTTCTGAAGGTGCTTACAAAACTTCAGGGGGACTACACGGGGTAGGTAGCTCTGTAGTTAATGCTTTATCAACAAAACTTGAAGCAACTATCTACAAAAACGGAAACGAATATTTCACCAGTTTTGAAAATGGTGGAAACATCAAACAAAGAACGAAAAACATCGCTAAAACAAATAAAAAAGGTACTAAAATTCAGTTTTGACCTGACTATGATATTTTCAAAAAGTCAAAACTTTCCTTTGAAACAATCTCAGAAAGACTAAGAGAATCTTCCTTTTTACTAAAAGGAATTTCTATCACTTTAATCAACGAAAACACAGACGAAAAAGTAACTTATAAACACGAAAACGGAATTCAAGCATTCGTTGAATTTTTAAATGACTCAAAAGTTGCAATACACAAAGACATTGCAACTTTTAAAGATGATAAAAACAGAATTGAAGTTGAGTTTGGTTTTCAGTACACAGACAGCTATTCCGAATTAATTATTTCTTTTGTTAACAACGTTAAAACAAAAGACGGAGGAACACATGAAACAGCTGCTAAAACTGCTTTTACAAAAGTGTTTAATGATTATGCAATTGAAAACAAGATTCTAAAAGGGAAAAACACTTTTGAAGGAGATGACATTAGAGAAGGTCTAACACTGATTCTTTCACTTAAAATTCCTGAATCAATTCTTGAGTTTGTTGGTCAAACAAAGGATAAATTAGGGACTCCAGAAGCCAAAGCAATTGTTGAAGAAGTTGTTTCAAGAGAACTTAAATTCTGAATTACAGAAAACAAACAGCAAGCTCTAAAAATTCTTGATAAAATCAAAAAATCAGCCGAAGCAAGAGCAGCAGCAAGACAAGCTAGAGCAGAAACAAGAAAAACAAAAGATGCCTTAAGTGAAAAGAAAATTCTTTCTGGAAAACTTACACCTGCACAATCTAAAAAACCTGAAGAAAGAGAAATTTTCTTAGTCGAAGGGGACTCTGCCGGAGGTAGTGCAAAGCTTGGAAGAGACAAAAGAACACAGGCAATTCTCCCTTTACGTGGAAAACCACTTAATGTTGAAAAAGCGAAATTTGTGGATATTTTAAAAAATGAAGAAATTGCAACAATTATTAATACAGTAGGAGCTGGAGTTGGAAAAGATTTTAACATCAAGCAAGCTCAATATGGTAAAGTTGTTATTATGACCGACGCCGACACCGATGGTGCACATATTCAAATCTTACTCTTAACATTTTTATTTAGATACATGAAACCGCTCATTGAATATGGAAGAGTTTTTATAGCTCAACCGCCTTTATACAAGATTACAAATAAAGCCAAAAATAAAGTAGTTTATGCCTGAACTGATGAAGAATTAAGAGAAGAATTAGCTAAAAAACCTAACTCAGAAATACAGCGTTATAAAGGGCTTGGAGAGATGAATGCTGATCAACTTTGAGAAACAACAATGAATCCAGAAACAAGAACATTAATCCAAGTTTCTATTGAAGATGCTGCAATTGTTGAAAGAAGAGTTTCTGTATTAATGGGTGATGAAAGCGAACTCAGAAAACAGTGAATCAATAAAAATGTTGATTTTTCACTTGAAGATGATTTTAAAGTAGTTAAAGGAGAAGAATAGTCTATGAAAGAAAAATTTTTAGAAAAGTCACTAGACTTAATTTTCTCCGATAGATTCGGAAGATACTCAAAATACATTATTCAACAAAGAGCGCTGCCAGATGCCAGAGATGGACTAAAGCCTGTACAAAGAAGAATCCTTTATTCAATGTGAGAATTAGGACTAAAAAGTGATAAACCTTTTAAAAAGTCTGCAAGGGTTGTTGGGGATGTTATTGGTAAATACCACCCACATGGAGATAGCTCTATTTATGAAGCCTTAGTAAGAATGGGACAGGAGTGAAAAATGAATGTTCCTTTAGTTGAAATGCACGGAAATAAAGGGTCAATCGATGACGATCCAGCAGCTGCAATGCGTTATACAGAAGCAAGACTTGCTAAAGTTGCTAATTTAATGCTTGAAGCAATCGACAAAAACACAACAACTTTTATTCCTAACTTCGATGACTCTGAAACAGAGCCAATGGTTTTACCAACACTGATTCCAAACTTGCTTGTTAATGGGGTTATCGGTATTGCTTCTGGATTTGCAACAGACATTCCGCCACACAACTTAAACGAAGTTTTAGATGCTGCAATTGCCAAAATTAAAAACCCTGCAATGGAAATCAGAAAGCTTGCAAACATCATTAAAGGACCAGACTATCCAACTGGTGGAACTATTTATGGAAGACAAGGAATTCTGGATGCCTTTGAAAAAGGGCAAGGAAAAGTTGTTTTAGTTTCTAAATATAAAGTAGTTGATACAGACAAGCAAAAATCGATTGAAATATACGAAATTCCCTTTGGAGTCGTAAAATCAAAGCTTGTTAAAGACATTGATGAAATCAGAATTGATAAAAAAATTCCTGGAATCAAAGAAGTAAGAGATCAATCAGATAGAAACGGAATTTCAATCATGATTGAACTTGAAGACGACGCAAAAGTCAATGCAATTTTAAATTATTTATTGCAAAAAACTCAAATGCAAATTAACCACAACTACAACTCAACAGCTATTAAAAACAATGCTCCTAAATTAATGTCACTGAACGATATGCTTGAGTCTTATTTAAGTCATGTTAAAGATTTTAAACAAAAGGAACTGAAATTTGATCTTGACAAAGATGAAACAAAACTCGAAATTACTTTAGCCCTAATTAGAGTTGGAGACATTACTGATGAAGTAATTAGAATCATTAGAAATTCTGATAATTCCAAAAAAGGTGTTATTCAGGCTTTAATGAAAGAGTTTGATTTTAGCGAAGTTCAAGCAACAGCAATTGCTGAAATGCGTCTATATAAACTTTCAAGAATTGATCAACAAACCTACATTAACGAAAGAGATTTATTAGAAGACAGAATCAAAAAACTTAAAAATCTTTTAAGTGATGAAGGTGCTTTTAATAATTATTTAATTGACATTCTTAAACAAATTAAAAAGGAATTTGGGACAGAAAGAAAAACAGAAATTGTTGAAGACACCTTCAAAATTGAGATCAAAGAAGAAGAGCTGATCAGAAGTGAAGAGTGTTATGTTGGAATTTCAAGAGATGGTTATATAAAAAGATTTTCAACTAAAACTTATGAATCTAACTCAATAGAAACATATGCTCTAAAAGAAGGAGATCCTTTATTATTTTTAGCTAAAGTCAATACTTTAAACAAAATATTAGTTTTTATAAATTCAGGAAATTATGTGCTTTTACCAGTTCATAAACTTGAAGAAACAAAATGAAAAGATGTTGGAATACACTTAAATTCCTTTGTTTCTCTAAAAAGCGATGAAAAAGTTGTTTCAGTTGTTAATGTTAAGGATTTTGGTGCAAAAGAATATATAACATTAGTTACTGAACAAGGAATCGGAAAAAGAGTTCTTGTAAAAGACTTTGAGGTTTCAAGAACAAACAAAACATATACTGCAATTAAACTAAAAGCTGGAAAAGATCTCTTAGTTAATGCAAAAGTAAGTGACAATTTTAAAGATATTGTTATTGTTCATTCAGAAGGAAAAGCTGTAAAATACAGTGAAATTGATATTCCGATTTACAACACTAATTCTTCAGGAGTTAAGGTTGTTTCATTGCCTAAAGATGCAAAAGTAGAAGCCTTTAATTTAATCGATAAAAAGGATGAATTAGTATTATTCACCAAAAAAGCTCAATTTAAAAAGATTAATGAAAAAGACTTATCTTACTCACAAAAAACAACACAAGGTAAACAGTTATTTGCTCAAAATAAAGTTAACAAAATTGAGACTTTAGATTTAATTACTACTTCAAATCAAAACCAAATTTGCATCTTTGATTTAGAAAACAAAATTAGTCAATTTGATTTAAATTCAATTAACACTACAACAGTTGATGAGGGTTATAGTAATTCTAAAAACAAACTTTCTTTCTTTGTTAGTGATCTAAAACCGCAAGTAATTGGAGTTGATTCAACAGAAGTATCTGAACCAAAAATGCAGCAAAAACCTGTATTTTCGGAAAATAATAGCCAACAAAAACAACAAACTAAATCTGAAAATAAATCAAAACCAAAAGATAAAGAAATTGCTAAAAAAGAACCTTTAATAAATTCTTTTGAACAACAAAAAGAAACCAAAGAAACACAAAAAGAAAAAGAACAAAAAAGAATTAAAAGTGCAGAAGAAAAACTAAAGAGTTTGGATGAATTGGATATCGATTCTTTAATTAAGAAATTCAAAGACAAAATTAAATAAAATAATTTCAACTTTTAAAATAAAAACATATCAAAATTAATTATTGTGATATCATTTAATAAAGCACGACGCTGTATGGCGTATCTATTAGATTGGTGGAATGCCAATTGATATAGAACAAAGAAAGCTTGCCTCAAGGCAAGCTTTTTAAATTCTAAAAACAGCCAATTAGGTTTTGAAAATCTTGAAAAATCATACTATTAACAAATTTTCTTTTTCTAATAGCTTTTTTGTGATATGATAAAAGCAGAGAATGGACGCTCATTTAGCGTTTCCATATGCTTTGGCATTGGTTCAATTGTATGTGGGACAGTGGAAAGCTTGCTTTGCGGCAAGCTTTTTAAATTCTTAAAAGCAATTAATTAAACTTTTTAAATCTGTACTAATAATATTATTTACTGACTTTCCTCTTTTTGTAATTAGAAATCAAAAGAATAAGGAATAACTCCTGTTTTTCCTAAAAATCTATATAAATAGTTGTTTTTGTCATATTTTAGAATTTTTATAGAAAAGAAATTGTTTTTAGTTTCCTTTCTTAAAATATCATTAATTTCTAAAACATAGAAATACTGAATGTTTTTGGAGTGAGCTAAAAAATTTCTTACTCTTAATGCAAATGAAATAATTTTATTCGCTTTTTGATAATTCACAATTCTCTTAAATATAATTATCTGTATTTTTCTTTTATTGGCGTTAGTTATTAAAGAAGAATTGCTATTTAAAAGGTTAAGTAATAAAAATTTTAGTTCTCCTAAAGTAAAGAATTCGATGTCAAATCAAATTGGATTTGAGAAACTTTTTATTCCTTTTTTAAATCTTTGAAACTCTTCCTTATCAACTCAAATGGTTTCTAGAAAATCAAGTCATTTGTCATAATTTTCTTTTCAATAAGGATTGTCTGAGTTGTACATAAGCTGAGCAATCAGTCTTGCTAAAACGCTTTTAATTCTTCTTTCTAATTTGAGAATATTAATTAGTAAGAAATCAGAAAACGCTTCATTGTTTTCGTTAAAAGTTTTTAGTTTATCAAAACTGAATCAATTTTTGTAAATATGACCGTTGTTTTCGTCTCTTTTGTAAAGGATTTTAAAGAAATTATAGTGTTTATCTTTATCTTTTCAGTCTTTGCGTACCTCGTTTCAATCGATTTCTTCTTGAGTTTTCATTTCTGCAAATACAGGTTTAAAAGAAGTAAAGAAGTAGACATAATTATTATTTTCTAAAAATTCTAGAATCTCATTATTTTGTCCTTCTCTTGTTTTCATTTTCTTGACTTCTTTTAGTCTTTTTAGTTGCTGTTCTGTTGTTAAAAATTGTTTCATAGACGACTCCTTTGTTTGGTAATTTAGAATTTTGAATAGTTTGATAATTGCTTTTAAATAAAATTTAGATTTGTTTTTAATGCCTATATATCAAAAAGATTTTTGAGTTTATTTACTAATTGAAATTATTGTGATATCATTTTATAAAGCATGGACGCTCATTTAGTGTATCTACCATCCTTGGTGCAATGCCATTTGATGTAGAACAGTGGAAAACTTGTCATTGGACAGGTTTTTTAAATTCTTAAAAGCCATTAATTAAACTTTTTAAATCCGTACTAACAATATTGTTTACTGTTTTTATTTCTTCACTCGATAATTGATTTTAAAAAATATTAAGATGCTATATATCAAAAAGATTTTAACTTTATTTGTTAATTAAAAATATTGTGATATCATTAGATTAAGAAGGAGCGCTCATTTAGCGCATCCAGATGCTTTGGCGTTTGTTCAATTGTATGTGGGACAGTGGAAAACTTGTCATTTGACAAGTTTTTTAAATTTTAAAAACAACTAATTAGGTTTTGAAAACCTTTAATAATCATATTATTAACTGATTTTTCTTTTTTAGTCACTAAGAAGTCAAAAGCATACGGAATAACTCCTTTGTCAATTCAAAGATTATACAAATAGTTATGTTTATCATAAGTTTTTATTTTTATTATAAACTCATCCTTTTTGCTTTCTTTTAATAAGATTTTGTTAATTTCTAATTGATAAAAATACTGTATGTTTTTGGAGTGAGCTAAAAAGTTTCTCACTTTTAGAGCGAACGAAATGGTCATTTTAGTTTTTTGATAGCCTATAATTCTTTTGAAAAGAATTGTCTCTATTTTTCTTTTATTGACGTTAGTTATTAAAGAAGTATTGCTATTTAAAAAATTAAGTAATAAGAATTTTAGATCTCCAAAAGTAAAAAATTCAATATCAAATCAAATTGGATTCGAGAAACTTTTTATACCTTTTTTAAATCTTTGAAATTCATCCTTATCAACTCAAATGGTTTCTAGAAAATCAAGTCATTTGTCATAATTATCCCTTCAATAAGGATTTTCTGAATCATGCATAAGTTGGGCAATCTGTCTTGCCAAAACGCTTTTCATTCTTCTTTCTAATTTAAGAATGTTATTTAGTAAGAATTCAGAAAACGCCTCATTGTTTTCATTAAAAGTTTTTAATTTATCAAAACTGAATCAACTTTTGTAAATGTGTCCGTTGTTTTCGTCTCTTTTGTAAAGGATTTTAAAGAAATTATAGTGTTTATCTTTATCTTTTCAGTCTTCGCGTACTTCGTTTCAATCGATTTCTTCTTGAGTTTTCATTTCTGCAAATACAGGTTTAAAAGAAGTAAAGAAGTAGACATAGTTATTGCTTTCTAAAGACTCTAGAATCTCATTATTTTGTCCTTCTCTTGTTTTCATTTTCTTGTCTTCTTTTAGTCTCTTTAGTTGTTGTTCTGTTGTTAAAAAATGTTTCATTTTGATCCTTTCTGAAGTCTTCTTCCACTCTAGAATAGAAATTTTTTGCCAAAACCGGCCTAAAAAGGAAAAACTTGGGAAAAATTCTGTATTTGTTCCTAAATTTTTCCGCTCAAAAATACTGAATTAAACACAATTTGTGTGTATTTCTAAAAATTTCTACAATTCTCATTAATGCGACTTAAGTTAAAAACTTTTTGAAAAATATAGCAACAAACCAAAAGATTCAATTGTGAAAATAGAACTACCGTATGTTGCTTTAGTGCATGTTTAAATTGTGTTAGTTAGCGTCTGGTGTATATTTGAAATTTAAAAGTTGTATAATTTTTCTAGGAGGAAATAAAGGAAAATAACTGTATCTTTTTATAGAATAAGTCTTTTTTAAAAGTCAATAAACAATATTGGTTTTCTTTATAATTCCTCCATTCTTTTAATGCGTAGGTAAGAATGGAGGAATTATGACTAATAATTTAGAAGACAAAAACCAATTATTAAAAGACTATTTCATGGATTGAATAACAATTTATAAAAAGGGAGCAGTTAGAAAAGTAACATTAGAAAAATATATACTTAACTATAAATGACTTATTAAATTAGCTCCCGATATGAGGTTATCTGATTTAGATAGAATTAGCTATCAAAAGCTTTTAAATGAATTTGCAATATCACATGAAAGACAAACTACAATGGATTTTCACCATCAACTAAAAGCAGCTTTATTAGATGCTTTGGATGATGGATTGATAAACAGAGATCCAACTAGAAAAGCAATTATTAAAGGTAAATTAGAGGGAGCTAAAAAACCTAAATACCTAAATCAATTTCAACTACAAACTCTATTAAACAATTTAGAACTAAAGCAAAAAATCACTTGGGAATGATTTATTTTATTGATTGCAAAAACAGGCTTAAGATTCTCTGAAGCTCTTGCACTAACTCCAAGAGATTTTGATTTCGATCATCAATATATTTCTGTTAACAAAACCTGGGATTATAAATATAGCACAGGTTTTGCACCTACAAAAAATAAATCATCAATTAGAAAAGTGCCAATTGATTGAAAAACAATAATTCAGTTTTCAGAACTACTAAAAGATTTAGATCCTGAAAAACCAATCTTTATTAATAAACAAAGAATGTATAACTCAACACCTAATTACACTTTAGAAAAATATTGTAAGAAATATAAATTACCTCAAATATCAATTCATGGACTAAGACATACTCATGCATCAATACTTCTTTTTGCAGGAGTATCGATTGCTTCTGTAGCTAGAAGGTTGGGTCATTCTAATATGAATACAACCCAAAAAACATACTTACATATAATTCAAGAACTTGAAAATAGAGATATTGATATAGTAATGAGATCTCTATCAAACTTAAACTAAAATTATTTACATACCTACGCATTAAAAAGGAAAGGTTGCCTTTCTTTTTTATTGCTTACTCTGGTTTTGAGGTATCTAAGGTGGTTTAAAGATGATCTTTTTACAGGGAAAATGTGTTATTTTAGTAAAAAGTAAGCAAAATTTCAACTCACGCTCGCGAAGAGATATGACTGTATCGATGTGTTGCAGCATAAGTGAAATTTTTGACTGTTCTTCAAGTTCTCTTGGAAGCATAAAAGAAAGATTTTTAATTTTCTCTGAATTTAAATTTCCTTGTGTTCCAGTGGAAATTAAACTGGTTCAGAAATCTGTAAGTTCAAATAATTTTAATTTATAGTAAATCATTTGAGTTAATTCCTCGTTAGCAAATTTCATATTGAAAAAAGCTTGCGAAGTTGCTGTTTCTTTCCCTAAAATACAAACTTTCCCAACCGATGCATACATAGCAAACGAAATACTGTTCTTGGGAACTATTCAAGCTGTGCTATTTTTTAGCCCTAAATTCGTGATTTTCTTTTCTGTTTCAAAAATATATTTTCCAGAATTTGAAACATCAGATATAGTTAAAAAGTTTATAGTTCCATTTTCATAATAATCTTTATTTTGAGTTAAAGGAGTTCCACCAGAACCAGATAAAACATATAAATTTCCAAGGCTTTTAAGTTCTCAAGCGTAAGTAAAAGAACAAAATAGCACAATTTTTAATCTTAAATGCTTATTTTTACTTACTCTCTTATTACTAAGTGAGCAAAATAAAGTAAGCAAATTATTTTCTTTAAAAATCACACGTTTTTTACAAAATACAGTGAAAAACAGTAGTTTTAGACTAAAAATTCCCTTTTGCTCACGCTCGCGAAGAGATATGACTGTATCGATGTGTTGCAGCATAAGTGAAATTTTTGACTGTTCTTCAAGTTCTCTTGGAGATTTAAATTCATAATTTCTTAATTGATTTAAACTAATATTAGGTTGAGCACCAGCTCCTCAATTGTCTTCTATATAGTTTTGAAATTCAGGTTTTTTGAGTATTTGTCCTACAAAATTTAAATCTGAGGCTTCTTTTTCTCTGAATATTCCAACCCTCTGATTTACATACATTTTTTTGTTAGCTTTACCTATTTTTCCTGTAGTTGCACCAGACATTGCTATTAAAAACTCGCCTTTTTCAACCATATATTTTGTTAATTCTTCTTTA
The DNA here is from genome assembly GCF_017052595.1 of Mycoplasma procyoni. Lineage (GTDB taxonomy): Bacteria > Bacillota_I > Bacilli_A > Mycoplasmatales > Metamycoplasmataceae > Mesomycoplasma_A > Mesomycoplasma_A procyoni. Next base: position 958 of record NZ_JAFIDB010000009.1, on the reverse strand, counting down.
CTTGGATGATAAGCAAATTCACCATCTATTGTTCCGTTTTTTAAAATATTAGATATTCTTATGATCTCAATTCCTGTGTTTTGAAAATCTTCTTTTTTAAATGCAAAACCACCATCAATAATCGAATTTTCACCCAGGCTTTTAAGTTCTCAAGCGTAAGTGTAAAAACACCAAAATAACGGGTAAAATGAGTGTTTTAGACTTATATTTTCGAATTGTAAGAGTTCTTAAAATCAAAGAATAAAAAAATACCTGAAATTTTTCAAAAATTCAGGTAACTTTTTTCATTTTTGTCTCTAAACAAATAAATTTTCAAGTAAATATTTCTTAATTTGCTTTAATTTTTCTATTTTACGCTCGCGAAGAGATATGACTGTATCGATGTGTTGCAGCATAAGTGAAATTTTAGACTGTTCTTCTTTGTTTTCTGGAACTCAAACAGAAATTTTTTTCATTGCTGAAGATGTTAATTTAGTTCTGTCACCACCGACAATATAATCTCTATAATTTGATTTCTTTAAGGAGTATGCAAAATAACGCGCATTATATTTTTTATCTATTTTTAATGCATGAATATGATTGTTAACTCATATTTTTCTATTTTCATAAAAAATAGGGAAATCATCAAGGCTATTTGCAGCATCTTCGTTTATTAATATTAATTCACCTTCATGAGTGTAACCTTCCACATAGTCTTGAATTCCGTTTGCACCATAATAAGGAATATTTCCTGATTTTCTAAAATTTTCCTTTATAGGAATACGCAAATTGTTTTGATCAATCCCTATTTCACCCAGACTTTTAAGTTCTCAAGCGTAAGTAAAATCCTTGAATCTTATGGCTGGATAAGGGTTATCTTGATATGCAAACATTTTCTCTAAAAGTGATTTCTTCAAACTATCAAAGATTTTTTGCTCACGCTCGCGAAGAGATATGACTGTATCGATGTGTTGCAGCA
>NZ_JAFIDB010000008.1 GCF_017052595.1 Mycoplasma procyoni | reverse complement strand
GCACTGCTTCGTTCAACATGCATGTATTAGGCACACAGCCAGCGTTCATCCTGAGCCAGGATCAAACTCTTGAAATTGAATTTATGAATGTATTATGGTTTTTGTATCTAGTTTTGAAAGATCTATCTGCCGTTTCATAACGGACAATATCAATTATACACATTATTTATTTTTTTCAAAACATTTTTTTAAAATTTTTTATTTTTGTTTTGCTTCCATCAATAATGCTTATTTATTTTACAACATTTTCATTTTTTAAAAAGCAAATTATTAAAAAAAGTAGCATTTTTTTTAAATACTACTTCATAAATCTATAACTTTCAAGTTCTTGTTGGATATTTTCAATGTTATCTGGGTGCTTTTTATTATAAATGTTTATTAGTCTATTATATAAATTAAAGAAATATACCTCATCAGATTCAAGTTCACTAAATTTAGAAGAATTTTTTAGATAATTCTTTTTATAGTTTTTTCTTAATCTTTTATAAATTTTAAATACTCTTTCTTTATTTTTAGAATCTAAATTTTCTAATAATACATTTATATATAAGAATTGTTGATCTAAATGATCTATTTTTTGATTCAATTCTTTTTGAGCTTTTGATTTATTTTTATTATATAAATATCAAGCAAATCAGAAAATATAACCTATTAAGATAGTTCCGGCATAGCTTGGTAATAAAATTGCTGTTTCTAAACTATATGCATCTCCTACAATTGGAGGAATAAATGAAACTAAAACTATAAACCCAATTAATAATAAAGCTAGTGAGTAAATGATTTTTTCAAAAATAGGGATTTTGAAATCTTTATTTTTGAGTGAGATTATTAAAATAGAAAAGATTGAGAATCAATATTGCATTAAGAAAACAATTGTTCCTGCGTTTAAAATTGCTGAAAACTGTTCTCTGATTCCTAAAATGTTTGGAATGATTGTGAAAATAACCATCGCAAATAAAGCAAAAATAGTTACAAGAACAATCGAGTTTTTGTATTCTCCGTTTCTTGATTTTTTAGCAAATAAACTTGGGATAAATCCATCTTTTGCTAAAGGTGCTACAGTTCTTGCATAATAAATATTTGAAGAAATTGAACTGGATGTTCTGTTGAAAAAAGTTCCAACAGCAAAAATTATTAATCCTGTAATTCCAAAAACACTTTTGTAAATAATTCCAAAGGAAATTGAATTGTTTTCTGTAAGCACGCTTTTTTCATCAATTCCTAAATAAATTAAATAAAAGATGAAATAAAAACTTAAAACAATTGCAAAGATTAATAATAAAAGTTTTTTGAATCTCTTTGTTTTAACATCTGAAGAAATTCCGACAAGTCCTTCTCCACCCGCAAATGCATAAGTAAAATTAAGAACTGTTGTCGCGATAATTGAAACTGTAATTCTTTCATCTTTTGCAAAAGATGCAGCAAACTGTCTTTGTGTTAGAGATAAATAAACAACAATTGACAACCCAAGTCCAATTACTATTCACTTAATTGCTCCACTTATAAATACAAATCACTTTGATAATCTAAAACCAAGTGCGCTAATTATGATAAAAATCATAAATACAGCAACTGAAACAACTTGGTAAATTACAGCATTGTTTTGATCAAAAGCTGACATTAGCCCACCAAAGAAAAGTGGTGTTGTTGCAGCAAATAAAGGTACTTGAGCAAACTGGTTTCAACCTTGTAAAAACAGAAATCATCTGTGTTTTTTTTCTGGAAATGCTTTTTTAGCATAAATATATGTTCCACCAACTTCATTTGCATAATTCTGACTTGCCCTTGCAAAAGCAAGCATAATTGACATGGAAATAAAAGCAGTTAAGACAAAAATTAGACTTCCTCATAGCCCTTTTGAAATAACACTTGAGATTGTAGCAATAAATCCAAAACCAACAATGTAGTTAAGTCCGAAGAATATAAATTGTCTTTCGCTTAATTTATTTTTCATTTTTCCTCCTATAAGTTTAATTAATTATATAAATAAAATGAAAAAAAGCAAAAACAAAACTAAAAAATGTGTTTTTTTAATGTTTTTGCTTCTAGCTGGCTATTTTTGAATAAGTTTTAGCAGTCCTTTTTCATCAATTATTTCAATATTTAACTTCTGTGCTTTTTCGATCTTTGATTTTCCTGGATCATCTCCAACAACTAAATAGTTAACTTTTGAACTTACTGCACCTAAAAGTTTTCCTGAGTGTGCTTCGATTAAGTTTTGAAAGTGTTTTCTTGTTTCAGACAATTCCCCTGTGATTACAAAAGAAATATCTTTTAGTTTTTCTGAAAGTTGTGTTTGATTATTTAAAAATGGTTCTGGAAATTCAAAATTAAGTGTGTCTAATTTAAGTAGTAATTCTCTGTTTTTTTGGTCACTAAAGTATTTTGTAATTTCATCAACAATTGTTTGACCAAAGTCATTAATTTCAATTAAACTCTGAAAATCATAATCCATTAGTTCCTTAATTGTTTTAACTTTTTTAGCTAAATGAATCGCGTTTCTGTATCCAACATTATTGATTCCTAATCCATAAATAAACTTAAATAACGGAGTCTTTTTAGCACCTTCAATAGCGTTAAATAGCTTTGTTTGAGAATCAACTTGCATGATTTTTCAGTTCATTTTTTCGTTTTTATTTTTGGTGTTTTTTAGTTCTTTATATTTTTCATTTGTTAAATGAAAAAGTTCCATTTTGTCTTTTAATAAAAAGACATCATAAATATCTTTTATAAAGCCATTGTCGTATAAATGCGAAACAGTTTTTGAAGAAAGTGTATCAACCTTTACAGCATCTGTGGAGAAAAAGTGTTCAATTCTTCTTTTGATTTTTTCAACACAGTCTTCATTGTAACAAAACTGTTCTTTTTCTGTGTTAACTAAAGGAGTTTGACAACTTGGACACTTTTCTAAAATAACGATATTTGTTGAATCAAACTTTTTAAGCGACTCGATAACTTGCGGAATAATTTCCCCTGATTTTTTAATTTTAACTTCTTCACCAATCCTGATTTTAAGCTCAAGTATGTTTTGGTAATTGTGTAAATAAGCTTTTGAAACTGTTGTTCCGTTTAATAAAGTTGGCTTGAGTTGTGCAACATAAGCAATTTTTCCTGTTCTTCCAACTTGATACTCAACTCCTTTTAAAACACTGATTGCGATTTCATCATAAAATTTGTACGCTATAGCACCTTTAGGATATTTTGAAGTTGCTCCAAGTTGCTCAAAAAACTTGTGATTATTAACCTTAATAACAACTCCATCAATTTCATAATTGAGATCGTCTCTTTTATTTTCGATGTCTTTAATGATTTCAAAAGCTTCCAAAATATTTTCTACTTTTTGAGCACTTTGATTTACTGGAAGTTTGTTGTCTTTAAGAAACTTAATTGTTTGATCAACGCTGGAAATTTCGTGTTCCAGCGGATTCATAACTTGATAAAGAAAAACTTTTATAAAGGAAAGTTCGGCTTTTTCGCCATTTTTTCTTCTGACAATTCCTGCAGCCGCATTTCTTGGATTTAAGAAAGTTTTTGAACGCAGACACTTAGGGAGTTTGATTGATCTTGCTTTTTTATTATCTTCAGGATCTAATGATTCGTTTAGTTTTTCTTTTAGCTCTTTTTGTTTTTCTAATTCAATTTGACACTCTGTTATTTCTGTATTTAAGTTTTTAAAAGTGTTTTTATCTAGATAGATTTCTCCCCTGATTTCGATGTCTTTTAAATAAGGTATTTCTTTAGGTAAATTTTGATCATCAACTTTGAGAATATTCTCTGTAATGTCTTCGCCTTCTTTACCATCACCTCTTGTTAGTGCTTGCACTAATTTTCCGTTTTTGTAATGAAGAGCAATTGAAAGTCCGTCGATTTTTGGTTCAACATAAAATTCTGTTTGTTGATTTAAATCAGCTTTGATGTCGTTTTCAAATTTTTCCAGTTCTTCTTTTGAGTATGCTTTATTTAAAGAAAGCATTGGATATTTGTGTGCAACTTTAACAAAATTGGAAGTTGAATTTTTTTTAACTATCTTCGTTGGAGAAAGCATGTTTTCTTCGTGAGAAAATAAATAGTAATATTCTTTTTCTTGTTTTATTAGTTTCTTTACAAGCTCGTTATATTCTCCGTCTGTGATTTCTGGATTATCTTGATCAAAATATAAATGATCGTGATGGTGAATTAATTGTCTTAAATCTCTTATTTTTTTTCTTATTTCTTCTTTTTGTGCTTCTGTAAGTTTTGACATTTTACTCCTTTTTAAACTTGAGCAGTGATTGCTCATCAATAAGGAATTTGAATAACATTGTTTTCAATTAAAATCACACAAGTTACATAAGCAACTAAAAGACCTAAAACTAATCAGTTAAATCACTCAAATTTTAAACTACGGTACTTGGTTCTTTTTTCATAAGGATCATAACCTCTAACTTCCATGGCATTTGCTAGATCTTCTGCTCTTGCAAAAGACATCACAAAAAGTGGGATAGTTAGAGTAATCATTGATTTAGCTTTTTCATTGATTTTTCCGTTTTTAAAATCAACACCCCTTGAAGCTTGAGCTTTCATAATTCTCATTGCTTCTTGTAATAAAGTAGGTATAAATCTAATTGCAATTGAGATAATCATTGCAATTACCCCTGTGTTAACTCTAATTAATTTTAGAGGTGATAAAAGATCTTCAATGGCTCTTGTAAGTGCTATTGGTTTTGTTGAATAAATTAATAGAGTTGTCACAATTAGCATAATATAGATTCTTAGTCCTAAAATTAAAGACTTATTAAAAACTAAATATGTGTATTTAAAGTTAAAAAATCCTCTGTGGAACTCAAATAAAGTTTTTGAAATTAGATCATATGATTGCTCGTGATTTAGTCCATGTAAAAAGTATTCTTTCTTTTCAAAATTACTTAAATCACTTAAGATAAATCCATACAAAATTGAAGTGAATATAAAGATAAAAATGGGCATTTTAGCCATTTTTAATAAATGAAGCGGCTTTTTGGTTGTTGTTACAAAAAATATTAAAATCGGTAAAAGAAGAATGCTTAAAGTTATTAAATGAGAAGCGATGAAAAACATACTAATTATTAAAATGTTAATAATTAATTTTAGTCTTGCATCCATTCTGTGTAAAAAGGTATTTTTGTGTACATATTTACCTATAGTTACATTCATTTTATTCTCCTTTCAGTTCGTTTATTTTTTGTGCTAATTGATCGATATTTGTTACTTTTCCTACCTTAAATCCCTTTTGTTCGAGTTTTTCTACAAAGGATAAAAGTTTTGTAGGTTGCATTTTGTTTTCAATTAAAAACTGGTTGTCACTTAAGATTTCATAAGTGTCTCCATCTCTGATTATTTGACCTTTTTTAAAGATAATAGTTCTTTGTGTTCACTGTAAAACGTTGTCTAAATCATGTGTTGAAATAACTATTGTTTTCCCATTTTTGTGTAGTTTATCAAAGATTGATAAAGTCTCTTCAATACCAACCGGATCTAAACCTGCTGTTGGTTCATCAAAGAAAATTATATCTGGATTCATTGCTAAAATTCCAGCAATCGCAACCCTTCTTTTTTGACCTCCAGAAAGCTCAAAAGGTGATTTTTCTAAATAACTTCGATCAAGTCCAACTAACTCAATGATCTTTTCAGCATTTTCAATCGCTTCGGCTTTTGGAACTCCCATTGAAACAGCTCCAAAAATAATATCTTTAAGAATTGTTTGCTCAAAAAGTTGGTACTCAGCAAATTGGAAAACAACTCCAACTCTTTTTCTAATGTCCTTTAGTCCCTTTATTTTTCTTTGGTATCACTTTTTCTTTTTTAAAACTAAGGTTGTTTCGATTTCAATTTTTTCTTTGTTAGGTTTTAAATAAAAGAACTCAATTTCCCCTTGATCAGGATTAATAAGTCCATTCATGTGCTCAATAAAAGTTGTTTTTCCAGATCCTGTTTGACCGATGATGGCAATAAATTCCCCTTGGCCGATTTGTGTTGAAACGCCATCTAAAGCTTTTAGCTCGCTTGGTAAATCTTTGTCATATATTTTATTAATGTTTTTTACTTTTATTTGCATATTTGCTCCAATAACTCATCTTGATCATAAGTTGGATCAATGTTTTTAATTTTTTCAGAAAGTTTATAAATGAATGGAGAATCAATTTTTGCAAGCTCAATAATTTCTTTGTTTTTTAAGATTTCGGCAGGAGAACCTTGAGCAACTACTTCACCTTTTGCTAAAACTAATAATTCATCAGCTAAAATTGCTTCGTCCATATCGTGAGTAATTGAAATTAAAGTTTTTTGGCGAGTTGCTTGAATTTCTCTAATAATTTTTAAAACATCGTGTTTTCCCTTTGGATCAAGCATAGAAGTTACTTCATCAAAAATGATAACTTTAGGATCTAAAGCCAAAATAGAAGCAATAGCGACTCTCTGTTTTTGACCTCCAGAAAGATTTTGAGGTTCTCTTTCTAAAGCGTCTAGCATATCAACTTTTTCAGCAAGTCTATAAATAATTTCTTTCATTTGAGCTTGCGGAACTTTTCTGTTTTCTAAACCAAAAGCAATATCATCTTCAACTGTAAAACCGACAAACTGGTTGTCTGGATTTTGGAAAATAATTCCAACTTCTTTTCTGATATCTTTTAGTGTATCTTTTGCCATCTGAATTCCATTAACTTCCACGTGTCCTTGTGTAGGTTTAAAAATCCCTGTCAAAATCTTTGACAAAGTTGATTTTCCGGAACCATTGTGTCCTAAAATTGCTATGTATTTTCCATCTCCAAATTCAACATTTACGTTTTTAAGAGCATATTTTATTTCTGCTCCTTGTGCATCCTTTGAAGAATTGTAACTGAACCAAACATCTTTTACTTTAATCATAATTACAATTATACTTTTTTAGCCTTATTTTATAAAATAAAAAAACAAAAAAATTAACACTTATGTGTTAATCTTTATTATATTTTTCTAAAGTTTGAAAACTAAGTTAGCTGCTGTAGAATAAGCTCTTAAAAGTGGACCTGATCCAAGTTTTATTCCGCCAAAATATCTTACAACAACAACTAAAATATTACTTTGTTTATGCAACTGAATTAAATTAAAAATTACTTTGCCAGCAGTACCTTTAGGTTCTCCATCATCACTCATTCCATACTGCATAATTCCTTCTTGATCTCTAAATTCAAAAGCATAGCAAATGTGTCTTGCTTTTTTGTGTTCTTTTCAGAGATCATCAATAATTTTTTTAACATCATCTTTTGAATTGATAGTGTATTTTAGAGCTATGAATTTTGATTTTTTAATTTCATAAATATTATTCATTTTCAACTTTAAAAACTAAATTTCCTTCCGCAATAACATGTGATTTAGCTTTTTGTAAAGCTTCTGTCAGTGTTATAACTTGAAATTGGTCATTTTGTTCGTGAATTTGTTCTATATCTAAAGCATAAATACTTAGTGTATAAACTCCAGATCTTTTAAAGCTCATTCCAGGTAGATCGATTAGTCCATAATCATTGGAAATTCATCTAAAAATTTGAGGATCACTCTTTAGTCCAGCAGCTATTAAAGGAGCTACATGAGAACCAAAAGTATTGATATAGTGGTATTTTTGATCTAAAATGTCTTTTTTAGTATGCTCATTTATTACTTGTGATTCTAATAAAATTTCATCAGAACTAAATTGATCTGCACTAATGTTTTTGATTCAATAAACTGTTGGAGTTCCAAAGACTTTTACCTCTGCGTTTCCTAATAAAGTTATTAAATAACTTTTAGCACCTTCGATTTTATTTCATTTTAGAGGCATTGATACAGAGTGGAAATAGTCTCCATGAATTTTACCTACATAAAAGTTTTTTAGATAGTTGAAATCTCCTTTTTTATAAATTCCACTTGATTTAATATTAATTTTTTGAATTTCTGTATTATGTTTATAAAAACTTTGTTCTTGCTCTTCTAAAGGTTCGTTTAATTCTTCTTCAGTTTTGTTGTTTTCTACAATTTGGCCATTTTCAATTTTAAATTTAGTTCTATAAAGGAAAGAACTAAAACCTTGATCAATTATTTTTGGCATCAATCAAGTTTGAAAGTCATCAAAAAAGGCAACGTGTTCTTCTTTGTTGAAATCATCTGCCTCTATTTTTTCTGTATTTAAAGCAAAAACTCTTAGTTCATAATTGTGATCTGCTTCAATTGGAAAAGGACCTAAAAACACCCCTGGAACAGCATTTTTCTGTATTCTTTGAACTAAATGTAAAGGAACTTGAGAAGTCATTGAGTTTTCTATTTGCAGTATTTTATCTTTGTTTTGGAAAGAAAAATCTCAATCAATTTTATTAGTTTTAATATTTGCAGCAATTCAGTGAATAAAAGGAGCGCCCATTGTTCTTGTTGCTTCTTTATCAATCAAAGTAATTGCATAAGATTTAGCACCTTTTACTTTGTCTCATTTTATAGGAAAACTAACGGAATTATCTTTTGAATTACCGTTTCCATACATAGTATTTAATACACCATTTTTAACATCTTTAATATAAATTTTCATATTTAAATTTTACTAAAAAAAGCGATATAAAAATATAATTTCTTATTATGTGATTAAAAAACAAAAGAAATATTTTTGTTGTTATAATCAAAAAAAATTCTTTTTGTTTTTGCATCATAAAAAATCATTTATAATAATAGTGATAGCAAAGGAGAAGTTATGACTTTTATCAAAAACATTACTAAAATGAATAAACGTATCATTTCTAAAAATGTTTTTGTTTGTCATATAATTTCCTAGAAAAAAGAACTAAAAATGAATAATCTAACACCTTTTTTCTTTGGAAGAAGGTGTTTTTGCTATCAAGAAAGGAAAAAAATGAAAAAAAATAAATTATTTAAAATTTTAGGATATCTCGGAGGAACTTTAACTCTTCCTCTTTTTGCAACTTCCTTTTCTACAAACTTCGATAAAAGCGTAAATTACGATAATGCTAAATTCAATATTAATGAAGTATTTGAAAGAATTTACTCTTTCAACACAAAAGGAGTAGTAGATGGAGATGATTTAGAGAGTGAAATTGCAAATAAATTCATAAAGAGTCTTCCAAAAAATAAACAAATTATAATTTATACAGATGACACAACAGTAAGTGAGGAAGATAATTTAACAAAAATTAAGAAGACAGAGGAAAATAACAAAAAATTCCTTGAAAATCTAGCTGAAAAAATAAAAGATGATATTATCGTGTCAAGTTTCTTTTCTTCAACTATTAATTTAGTTTGATTAGAGGTTAAAGAAGAAAATATCGATTACATTCTTAATGTTTTAAAGAAAGAATCAATAACTAATTTCGAAATTAAAGAAAAAATTTCTTCAATTTCAGAAGAAAATGCAAAAAAAGGAATTATCAATACATTTTGTTTAGATAAGGTTGATAACCTTGGAAACTGTACATCAATATACAAAAAACCTGTGGAAATAAAAGAAAAAACAAAAAATTACACTTTTAAATACAATGCGGAAGAAATAAAAAAATACTATAAAAAGCAATTTGAAGTTGTTAAAGATGATTTTTCAGAAACAAATATTAGTATATCAAGTGGAAATTCAGAACCTATAAATACAACAAGAACAAAGGTGGCTATTTGAGAAGGTGGTCAAATAAAAAATTCCGATAATTTTGAAGTTTCTAAAATAAAAGTAATCAATTTCAATGATGATACTTCATATGATATCCACAAAACCAATGTTGCATCAATTGTTGGAGGTCTTTCTGGAATTGATACTTTTGCTAAACTTTATGATGTGAATCAAAAAAAATGAGTATATCAACGCAAAGATAATTCAAAACCTAAAGTTTTAGTTTTCGATTCTATTTCAAGCGTCGATAATCTTGTAAAAGAATTAATTGCAAATGATGTAGATTTGGTTAATGGAAGTTTTGGAATAATTGGTAATGATGAGGACTTTTATCCACAGGATTATGACAACTTTTCTTACTACTTAGATATTATTACTAAAAAATTTAAAATCTTATTTATTTTTGCTTCCGGTAATGAGGGACAATACAAAAAAAACAATAAACTAGATTCATTTAAAAATAATTTTAATAATATTGTTGTTGGTTCTGTAAATACCGATAATTACAAAGAAATTTCTAGTTTTTCAACAAAAGAAAGTTCCTCATTCTATTTTAAAGGTAGTGCTCCAGGAGTAACAATTACTGCTCCAGGAACATTGTATAATTTCAAAGAAATAAGCGATATAAGCGGCTTAAGAAGGGGTACTAGTTATTCAACACCTCTTGTAACAGGGGTTATTTCTAAACTAATAAGAAATAATTCTGTGCTCAAAAAAAATCCAATTTCTATTTTATCTATAATTGGGGTTTCATCAACTAAATTTAACGAAATGAAAAAAGACTTAATACACGGAACTGGCTACAGTGAATCTTTTGGTTCAGGTGTTATTAATTACAAAGATGCCAATGCTGCTGTTAAAAATTTAAAAGTATACAACATTCCTGCTTCAACAGAAAATGGCGAACTATGAAATACAAAATCAGAAGAAATATTTTTGAGTAAAGGAGATAATTTAACAATTTCAAGTGCATGATATTTTAACGGTTTTAAAGACTATGAAAATTCTTCCCTTTTAAATTTCAAAAAGAATGGTCAATTTTTTAAAGATAAATTAGAGAATAAATCGATTACTGATTTCGATATTATTCTAGAAAAATGAAACGAGAGTTCAAAAACCTGAACTAGAGTAGAAAGAACTCTATCTTCAAAATCTAATAAAGAAATTTTAGAACATAAGGCATCAGAAAGTGGAAAGTATAGATTCTACATTTATAAATTCTCAAGTTCACAAAATAGGGAAACAGACCAAATTGCAGTCAGTTATTTGGTGAAAAATGAAAAATAAAAAATTCTTTTTTCTATCATTACCTATAATGCCTTTAATCTTCTCATCATGTACACTACAAAAATCAGATCAACTTGAAGAAGAAAAAATCCCATTAATTAGAGATCTTAACGAAAAAGAAACACAATATCAAACTGCTGTAGAAACTTTTGAAAATTTAGAAAATGATTGATCAAAAGTGAATATTAAAATAAGTGATATTAACAAATTTACTTTTTTAAAAAATAAAGTTAAACTCACAAAAGAAGAAAATAATGCAGTTTTTTATAATTCTGCTAAAGACTATGATGACTTTGTAGATATTAAATTTCAGAAACAAAATCTTTTTAATCTTAAAAGAAATGATACTCAAACAACCTTTATTCCAATTGTAAATTGAAAACAAGCAAGGTATTTTTTAAGAGGTTTAATTTTCAATTCAAATAGTTTCTGAAATACTAATTTTGATCATATAAAAGATGAAAAAGAAGAAGTAGTAAAAGGAGAAAACAAAAGAATACATATTGATGAATTTTATTCAGGAGATATTAAATATTGAATTAATGAAATCATTTCTTTTTCTCAAATGTATAAGAAAGATGTTGGTTGACATCCAGATTTAGAGAGTGTTGATTTTGGAGACGGAGTTGTAAATAACACATTCTTTTCTAAATATATATTCTTGATTGCAATTAAAAGAAGCGATAAACAACTTTCACTTCCAGACAACCAACTAATAAATCTAAAAGATTTAGCACTTAACAAAAAGACAGAACTTGATGAGAATCTAAAAGACAATTTATTTGATATAGAGTTCCATATAGTTCCAATTGCAAAATAAACTAAAAAAATAACCGAAAAAGCCTGATTGAGTGCTATTTTCGGTTATTTTTTTATTCTTTTTCTTTTTGTTTTGCTTTAATTTCAGCAAGAATTTTATCAATATTACTTGCTTTTTCAGCTAGATCATCAATAAAGAAATGAAGTTCTGGAACTGTCCTTGAATTTGTTCTTCTAGCAAGTTCTCTTCGAATAAAACCTTTTGCATTTTCAAGTCCCTCAAGTCCTTTTTGAGAACTTTTTAAAAAGCTCACAAAGACCTTTAGATGAGAACCATCTTTTGATAATTGAACTTCAGAAACTGTTGGATCAATTACATTAGCATTATTAATATCTTCAGAAATTATTTTAGAAATTAATAATAAATACAGTGATTCTTTTTTTCTTAAATTAATTAGATTCATTATTCTTCGATTAAAACTTCCTCATAAGCTTGGATGATGTCATCAACTCTGATGTCATCGAATTTAGCAATGTGACAACCAAATTCCATACCTGAAGAAACTTCTTTTGTGTCGTTTGGTCCTTTTCTTAGAGAATCAAGTTTTCCAACATGAACTACTTTTCCTTTTCTTAAAACTCTAACTTTTGAACCTGCTTTCATTTTTCCACTAACCATTGTAGAACCAGCAATGTTTCCGACTTTTGAGTAGAAAAATAGTTGTAAAACTAAAGCTTCTCCTGTGTTTCTTTCTTCATATTTAGGAGCTTTGAAGCCTTTAAGGATTGCTTCAACTTCTTCAATGATTTTGTAAATTATTGAGTATTCTTTAATCTCAATTTTTTCTTGGTTGGCAAATTGTTTAATGGAGCTTGGAACGTTTGTATTAAAGGCATAAATAATAGCATCTGAAGCTTGAGCTAAAAGAATATCAGCTTTTGTAACTTCTCCAACAGATGAGTGAATAACATGAACTGCAGCTTCTTCATTTTTAAGTTTTTCTAGAGAAGACTTAATCGCTTCAGCTGTTCCATTAACATCACTTTTGATGATGATTTTAACAACTTTAACACCGTCTTCAAAAGTGATTGAATTTCTTTCTTTAAGTTGTTGTTGTTTGTCGCTGAATGCTTTTTCTTCTGCTAATGATTTAGCAAATTTTTCATCTGGAAAACCAAAGAATTTATCACCAGCTAAAGGAACATAATTTAGTCCTGTAATTACAACTGGCATTCCAGGAATTGCTTTTTCCACACTTTTTCCTGTTGAATCTTCCATTGTTCTGATTTTTCCATATTTAGAACCAGCAACAATAAAGTCTCTTGGATAAAGTGTTCCGTGTTCAATAATTAAAGTAGCAATTGCACCTTTTCCTTTATCAAGTCTTGATTCAACAACTGTTCCAATTGGATAACGGTTTTTGTTTGCTTTAAGATCTAAAACAGAAGCTTGAAGGTTGATTGCTTCAAATAATTCAGGAATTCCTTGTCCTGTTTTCCCTGAACCATACACAAAGATATTATCTCCTTTTCACTCTTCAGGAAGAATATCATGAGTTGATAATTCTGCTTTAATTCTTTCAATATCTGTGTTAGGTTTGTCAACTTTGTTAACAAAAACAATGATTGGAACTTTAGCACTTTTAGCATGAGAAATGGCTTCAACTGTTTGCGGCATAACTCCATCATCTGCAGCAACTACTAAAACTACTATATCAGTAACTTTAGCTCCTCTTGCTCTCATTTCTGTAAAGGCTTCATGGCCTGGAGTGTCTAAGAAAGTGATCTTTTTGTTTTGGAATTCAACTTGGTAAGCCCCTGTGTGTTGAGTAATTCCTCCAGCTTCTCCTTCAACAACATTACTTTTTCTAATTCTGTCTAAAAGTGTTGTTTTTCCGTGGTCAACGTGTCCCATAATTGTAATTATAGGTGCTCTTGTTTCCATTTCGCTTTCTTGATCGCTGATTTGAATTTCTTCCATAAAGTTAGATGCATTGATCTCTGTTTCTTTTTGGAAATCGAATCCGTATTCTAAACATAACTCAGCAATTTCTTCTTCAGATAAAGAGTGGTTTAGTGTGTACATTTTTCCTTTTTTGAAAAATGCAGTAATAACTTCGTTTGCTGATTTATTGATTTTTTGTGTAAATTCAGCAATTGTCATTGGTCCTGTAAAGATGAAAACGCCATCTTTTAGTTCTGTTTTAACAGAGACTAATTGTGATTTTATTTCTTCTAAATTGGATTTTCTATTATTTTTTTTCGCCATGTTCTTCTATCTCCTTTGTTAATTTTTCATAATTTTCTTTAGTCACATTCATTCTAAAAGAACGATTTAAGTGTTTTTTAGAAAATGCTATTTGAATAGTTTCTTTTGAGTTTATTACATAAGCTCCGCGACCCTGTATTTTGTTATCAAAATCAACTAAAATAGTATTGGTTTCTTTGTCTAAAACAAATCTTAGAAGTTGTTCTATAGGCAATATAGAATTAGTAACTATACATTTGCGAGAGTGAGATTTACTTTTCATCTTCCTCTTCGTCATCTCAGTTGAATTTATCTAAATCGAATTCTTTTAATCCTGTATAGTTTGCTAAATCATTATCAAAAGAATAGTTTTTGATTTCTTCTTGAATATTTTCTAATTCTTCTTTTGTGTATGCAGGTTCATTGTGTGCATCTGATTGTTCTTCAAATGAAGACTCAAAGTCATTTAGCGCGCTTTCTATAATGTTATCTGCATCAAATTTTTCTTTTTCTTTAGCAACAGATGGAGTTTGTTTTTGTTGTGAATCTTTTTCAAATTCTCTGAATAAGAACTCATTCATGCTGTTGATATCTGCATCCATTTCATCAAGTGAGTAAGTTTTTTGATTTCTTGATGATTGTTTGCTTTTGAAAGGTGATGAAAGTCTTTTGTTTTGAGATTTGATGTTTCTGATTTCAGCTTCTAGAACTTCAAGTTCTTTTTCATCTTTGATGTTTCCATTTCACTCAAAATTAATTCCTGCTGCTATTGCTTTTGAATAAGAAGTTAAGTCGATTTTTGTTCTTGTTAATTCAGCTGCAAGTGTAACATTGATTCCTTGTTTTCCGATTGCTAATGTGTGTTGAGAATCTGGAACAATAACAATAAATTTATTAATTTTCTTTGACTTAATTGGACTTATAACTGAAATAACTTTAGCTGGTGAAAGTGAGTTTGTAATGAATTCTTCAATGTTTTCAGAGAATTTAATGATGTCAATTCTTTCTTCTTGAAGTTCACTTGAAATTCCTTCAATTCTGCTTCCGTCTTTTCCAACAATTGTTCCGATTTCATTGTCGAAATCTTCTTCTGTTGCAGATTTAATAGCAACTTTAGATCTAACTCCTGGCATTCTTGAGATTCTTTCAATAACTAATCTACCAGATGCAACTTCAGGAATTTCTCTTGTAATTAATTCTTTTAATAAGTTGTTTGAAGAGTTTGAAATGATAATTTGTGTATCTTTTGATTCTGCTAAAACATCTTCAATGTAAACATCTTCAACAGCACCTGTTTCATTTTTCTTTTTAGAAGAGAAATGTCTTGGCATGAATGCTTGAACTTTGTCTTCTAAGATTTCATATAGATATCCAGATCTTACAGTAGAAACTTGTTTTGCTTTAATTAATGTCCCTTTTAGAGGTAAGTATTTTTCATAAATATTTTTTCTTACAATCTCTGTTATTTTTTGCTTAAATAACTGTTGTACAGGGGTAAACACGCTTTTTGGAAGAGTTTCAAAGTCAATTTCGATCTCTAAAGAATCACCTGCTTCAATATTTTTGTCATATTTTTCTTTTGCTTCGCTTAAAGAAATCATTCCAACTTTAATTGATTCATCAGCTTCTTCTAAAATTTCTTCTAGTTCTTGATCTTCAAGTACTAAAGCATTTGAGTTAATTAATTTAAAGTCTTTACGTTTGTAGTCAACAACTAATTTAATTTCAGCTTCTTGATCTACTTTGTTAATAATTTTTTGAAAAGCTTCTTCTAATAAAGTTGCAATTCCTTCCATTCCAATGTTTCTGTATGATGATACTTCTTCTAATAATTTAAAAAAGTCTTTTTTAGATGTTTTTGTTGTTTCGCTTTTTAATTTCTTTGCCATTTTTGCTCCTTAAAATTTTATATAAGTATTAATTTTATTAATTTTTTCTTTTGTAATTTCTTCTTTTGCAATTCTGCCTTTTTTATTAACTTTTAAAATAATCGAATCTTCTTTGTTTTCCAAAAGATTTCCTAAAATAAAATGATCTGGTGATAATCAAACTTGTAAGTTTTTTTCAATAAAATTATCAAGATCTTCAATTTTAACTTCTTCTTCAGCTCCTTTTGAAAACACATCTAAATAAAACTCTTCAGTTCCTGTGTCATGTTTATCAATGAAGTCAGAAATTTTTCTTGATAAAGTTTCAATATCGCTTAAACTTCTTAAAGCCGTTTTAACTCTTAAAAATTTTAGCACGCCTTCTTTTTCAAAATAAACTTCGAGAACATCGCTAAAATTTTCTTTAATTTTTTGTAATATTTCCATCAAACTCCTTTAAATTAAATATGAAAAGGTTGCAAAGAAGCAACCTTGTTTATTACTTATTATTTATATTATAAACTAAAAAAGAGAATTCTGTTCAGTTTCGTTAAGATTTTTTAAAACTTGCATTTGTTTTAGCTTTTCAATTAGAGTTTTGTTGAGTGTGGTTCTTGATTTAAGATCTTCAATTGAGCTAAAAGGTTTTTTATTTCTTTCTTCAACTATTGAGTTTGCCACAGCTTCCCCGAGTCCATCAACAGTTTTAAAAGGAGGGATTAAAGTTTTATTTTTTTCATCGATAATTCATTTAGTTGCTAAAGAAACATCAAGTGAAATTGGTGAAATTGTATATCCTCTTGCGTGCATTTCTTCAGCAATTGAAAGAATCGGAATCAAGTCTTCTTCTTTAACTGAAAGGGCTTGATCTTTATCTTTTGTGTGTTCCCTTCTTTTTAGATCTCTAATTTTGTTGGAAATTTTTTCTTTTCCTCCTGTAAGTGTTTCAATGTCACTTACATCGGCTCTAGTTGTGAAATAAGTTGCATAGTAGGCTAGTGGGTGATAAAGTTTGTAATAAGCGATTCTTCAAGCCATTAGTACATAAGCTGTGGCGTGAGCTTTAGGGAAAAGGTACTTAATTTTCTTCATTGAATCAATGTATCATTGAGGTACATTGCATCTTAATAACTCAATTTCTTCGTCTGAAGTGACTGATTTTCCCTTTCTAACGTTTTCCATGATCTTAAATGCTTTAATTGGTTCAACACCTTTATTAATTAAAAATACCATGATGTCATCACGACAAGAAACGATTTCTCTGAAAGAAAGTTTTTGATTAACAACTAACTCGTCAGCGTTTCCTTTTCACACGTCAGTTCCATGAGAAAGACCTGAAATTGCAACAAGATCAGCAAAACTTTTTACTTTAGCAGACTTCAACATTCCTCTAACAAAGTTAGTTCCAAATTCCGGAATCCCCATAGCTCCTGTAGTTTCGCCAGAAATATCTTCCGGACTTATTCCTAAAGATTCTGTGGATGAAAACAGAGAAAGAATTTTTGGATCTGATTTAGGAATTGTTGTTGCTTTAATATTTGTAAGTTCTTCAAGCATCTTAATAGCTGTAGGATCATCGTGTCCAAGAATATCTAATTTTAAAACATTGTCATGAATTGAGTGGAAATCAAAGTGAGTTGTTTTTCAAGTTGATGAATCATTGTTTGCTGGATAGTTAATTGGAGTAAAGTCTTCAACATCAAATTCTTTTGGAATAATGATGATCCCACCTGGGTGTTGTCCTGTTGTTCTCTTAACTCCACTCGCTTTTGAAGCCAGAAACTCAATAAAGGAAGTTGAGTATTCAATATCATTTTCTTCGATGTAATTTTTTACATAACCAAACACTGTCTTTTCAGCATTTGTGGCAATTGTTCCAGCTCTAAAAGTATGATATTCTCCAAAAAGATTTCTAACTTCATCGTGAACTGTTGGTTGGTAATCTCCTGAGAAGTTAAGATCAATATCAGGAACTTTGTCAGCTTTGAAACCTAAGAAAGTTTCAAAAGGTATTGTTTGTCCTTCTTTTTGCAGATCTGTATTACATTTTGGACATTTTTTATCAGGTAGATCAAATCCAGATAAATATTGACCATCATCAAAGAACTCACTGAATTTACATTGAGAACAAATGTAGTGTGGAATCAATGGATTAACCTCTGTGATTCCCGCCATTGTAGCAACTAAAGAAGAACCGACAGATCCCCTAGAACCTACTAAATAACCATCACTCAGTGATTTAGCAACTAATTTATGACTAATTCAATAAACAACATCAAATCCGTAATTTAAAATTGGATCTAGCTCTCTTTTTAGACGTTCTTCAACAACTTTTGGAAGGATTTCTCCGTATTTTTCTTTTGCAGTTTTATAAACTAACTTTTCAAGATTTTCTTTTGAGTTATCAAAAATAGGTGCATAAAGTTTATCTTTTATAACTTGAATGTCCTCAAATTCTTCAGCAACTAAATTAGAGTTTGTAACAACAACTTCTTTTATTAAATTATAGTCATCTAGAAAATCAAAAGCTTGATACATTTCATCTGTAGTTAAAAAGTTTTGTAAAGGATAAATAGCGTTTTTCTCTTTGTGTTTAAAGAGATAGTGTCTTTTTCCACCAATTCCTTTTGCATTAATATAGATGTTGTGGAAAATTTTATCTTTTTCTTCTATATATCTTGGATCTGAAGTTCCAACAACTTTAATTCCTTTAGATTTAGCTACACGCACAAGATCTTTAAGTGCAAAAATTAAGTCATTTTTAGAAATTTCGTTTCTGTTGATAATGTGTGCAAAATCTCTTAAAGGTGGTAAAAAGATAAAATCGTATTTTTCAACTTCTTTTTCTATGTCTTCAGTTGTGGAGTAAATTACTTTATTGATTAGTCTAGATTTTAGAGTTCCTGAAGCAACTAAAAGATTTGGTGTTCTTTTGAGTTGATCAAAGAAGATTTTTGGTCCATTGAAAAAGTTTTCTGTAGATGCAACTGAAATTAATTTAAATAATTCTTTAAGACCAGCTTGATTTTTAACATAAACAACAATTTCATCAGCAAACTTTTTGGAGTGCAATTGTGGGTTGTCGTATTTAACCAGATCGTCAACGCTAAAAATATTGTATTTTTCAAGATCGACTAAAAATTGCACTCAAACTTTTGCTAAAACATCAGCATCATAGTCAGCTCTATGGGCTTCTGTTGAATCATAAGTAATTCCCAGTCTTGCAGCAAGATTTTCAAGTCTGAATTTCTTTGAATCTGGGTTTACAATTCTTGCAACAATCATTGTATCGATTGTTGAAATATTGAGTTTTTCTAGTCCATATTTTAGGATTTTTTCGTTTACAAAGTTAATATCGAAGTTGGCGTTGTGGGCTACAGCGATGCTGCCATCTAGAATTTCTCTGATTTTCTTAATTCCTTCTTCAGGACTTAAAGCATTAACTAAATCACTTTCTCTAATGTTTGTAAGTTCTGTAATATAAGCAGGAATTGGTTTAGTTGCTTTAATGAAAAATTGGTGTCTATCTGTTATTTTTCCTTCTTCAACAATTACACAACCAAACTCAATAATATCTTCGAATCTAGGGGAAAATCCTGTAGTTTCGAGATCGAATACAACATATCTAGCACCTTTTAAATTCTGATTTATAGGATTAATTACAGAATCGTTTGTTGACATAATTGCATTGAATGTTGTTCCGTAAATCGCTTTAATTCCTTCCTTTTTAGCACTGTGATAAAAGTCAGGAAAGGCCTGTGCAGACTCAACATCAGCTATTCCTATTGCACTGTGTCCAATTGATTTAGCAAACTTAACATAATCAGTTGCGGAAGCTAAACCATCCATTGCACTCATTGTTGTTAAAGCATATAACTCAACTCTTTTTTGTTCTTCTGTATCTTTTCTTTTTTCTTTTATTACACTAACTATAGTAATATTTTTTGCTGAAATTGTTTTTTGTCTTAAGTAGTCATCTTTTGCACAATTTCCCTGTACAGAAATGGTAATTCCTTCAATGTATTTCTTTTGTTCTTCTTTTTCTTCATCTGTTTTTGAAAAGATTTTAACCTTAATTGCTTCTTCATAATCTGTTATAGTTAAAACAGTTATAAGCATTCCTGTTTTTGTTAAATTTTCATCTCTTTTAAAGATTTCTCCTGTAACTAAAACATTAAATTCCTGTGTTTCAAGAGCCTCTTTAATTGACATTTCGTAGTAACTTTTTTGTTTTAAAAAGGAATTAAAGCTGCTTTTGTTTTCAAAACTTTGAGCTTCTTTTTGTTTTTGAGCAGCTTTTTCAGCAGCTCTTTGAGCTTCAAGTTCTTCTTGTTGTTTTTGGATCATTCTTTGTTGTTCTATTTGTCTATTTAGTTTTTGATCAACTAAAGGAATGACTTTAATACCTTTAAAACCTCAACGATCTAAATAAAATTCTGCTTTTGGAAAGTATTTTTGAGTTTCATCAATTTCAAGTTGTGTTCTAAAGTAAATGAAAAATTCATTTCCTTTAAGTTCTCATCTTTTGTTTTCTAAAAATTGTGGATCAAGTCCACTTGCAATTAAATAAGCATAATCGAAGTATTTATTAATTAAAAATTCTTTTTTGGAATCATCATAGTAACTTAAGACAATGTCAAAAGGAGTTGCACAATCTACAACTCTTTTATAAAGTCTCTGGAAGTAAATAGGATCAAGGACATTCATTGATTCAAGCTCAACCACAAAGACTCCTAGGCTTTTTTCATAGCGAGCTGCAACTACAATCATTGAGTGATATTCTTCAGATAATTCTAACTTAATTTCTTTGGCGAATTTTTTAAATGCTGCATCTATTTTCATACTTAAATTTATACCAATTTTGGCCTAAAAAACAAGAAAAAAACACCACTTTTTGCGGTGTCATAACAAGTTATATTTTTGCCTTTTTGATCTGTCTTTTTGTTATTAGTCCTGTAATCACAATTACAGGTATTGTTGTAAAAATTGAAACAAAGACTAAAAACACTCTTAAAATAACTCAATAACCCGCTAATCCATAAGTAATTATGATTACTAAAAAACAGATTGATAAAGGGATATTTGTGTTGAAAAAGTTAATTTTTACTATTTTCAAGAAATAAAAGATTAAGCAAATAAAAAAGGCAATTATTACATAAGAAATAGAAATTAAGTTAAGTGCTCAAAAAGGAATAACTTCTTTTTTTCAAACATCAGGTGAAAAAAAGAAGTAAATTGCAGCAGCTGGAACTAATATAAACAAAAAACTAAAAATCCACTGCGGGATTTTAGTGTTTTTTTGCATGTTTTTTGTAGTGTAGTTTATGCATCATTTTAATTAAGAATTCATCAAAAGGAAGAGTTTCAGTTTCTTGTTTTCCATATTCTCTAAGTGAAACTGAGTTGTTTTTCACCTCTTCATCACCAAGAATAATTAAGTATTTTGTTTTTTGCATTTGAGCTTCTCTAACTTTTTTGTTCATTCTTTCGTCTCTATCATCGATTTCTACATTGAAATTGTGAAAATCAAGTCTGTCTTTGATTTCTTGTGCATATTCAAGGTGTTTTGCATTTTCAATTGGAATGATTGCAAATTGCTTTGGACTAGCTCAGAAAGGTAAATTCCCTTTTGTTTGTTCTAAAAGAATAGAAATAAATCTTTCGTATGTTCCGATTAGTCCTCTGTGGATTAATACAGGAACTTCTTTTTCGTTGTGTTCATTAATGAATGAAATGTCGAATTTTTGAGGTAGAAGGAAATCGAGTTGCAATGTTGACATTGTGATTTCGTGGTTTAAAACAGTTTTAACTTGGAAGTCAATTTTAGGTCCATAGAAAGCTGCTTCACCAATTTTTTCTTCATACTCAATCCCAAGTTCTTTAAGCACTGTTTCAAGATCTTTTTCAGCTTGGTCTCACATTTTGTCATCTTGGAAGAATTTTTCTTTATTTTCAGGATCTCTTTTAGAAAATGAAACATAATCTAGTTTAATATCAAATTGAGATAAAACTTCTGTAATCATTGTGTAAAGGTGCTTAAATTCAGAAATGATTTGGCTTTTTCTTGCAAAAATATGTCCTTCTGTTAAGTCCATTCCTCTAACTCTTTCAAGTCCTGTTAGCGCTCCAGATTTTTCATATCTGTAAAGTCTTGATTGTTCTGAGTATCTTAAAGGAAGTTCTTTGTAACTTCTTTTTTCTTTGTCAAAAAGAATGATGTGGTGTGGACAAGTCATAGGTCTTGCGATTAATCTTTCATTTTCAACTTCGATTGGTTTAAACATATCATCTTTATAGTGTGCTAAATGACCTGAAATTTTGTATAACTCTTCAGCTCCAAAATGTGGAGTTAGAACTTCTCTAAATCCGTATTTTTTGTCAAAATAAAGAACTTTGTCTCTAATGGCATTTCTAATTTTCATTCCATCTTCTAATCAAATAGGAAGTCCTTGCCCTGATAAGTGTGAGAATGTAAAAATGTTTAGTTCTTTACCGATTTTTCTGTGATCTCTTTCTTTTCTTTCTTTTAATAACTCAAGAAATTCATTTAATTCCTCTTTTGTTTCTCAAGAAGTTCCATAAATTCTTGTTAGTTGTTCGTTGTCGCTGTTTCCTCTTCAGTAAGCTCCAGCAATAGAAAGTAATTTGAAGTTTTTAATTTTTGAAGTTGAACCTTCGTGTCCTCCTGAACATAAATCTTCAAAAAGAATTTGTCCGTTTGAAGGGCTAACTAAAGAAAAGAAAGTTGCTTTTTCTCCTCTTTTGATAATTTCATCATAAAGTTCTTTTTTGTATGGTTTGTTAGAAAAGTCATAGTTTTTTCCGTCTGTTTGAACCATTTTGTATCCACCTGATGCAATTCTTTGCATCTCTTTTTCGATTTTTGATAACTCTTCGTCACTCAATGGGTTTTCAAACTTAAAGTCATAGTAGAAACCTTCTTGAGTTGCTGGTCCAAATCCTAATTTTACATTTGGATAAAGCTTAATAACTGCAGCAGCTAATAAGTGACTTGTTGTATGGTTTAATTCTTTGTTAAATTTCATTATAATCCGATTCCTTTTTTCATTTGTGCTATTGTTTGTTGTGCAACTGCTTTAGCTTTTTGTTTTCCTAATAAAGCTAATTCGTGTATTTTTGTTTTTTCTTGGTTGTATTTTTGTTGTAAATCAATTAAAAAAGTTTTTACAGAAGAAGCAACTGCTTCTTTGAATTCTTTGTAGTTTTTATCAATAAATTTTTGTTCTGCGTCTTCTAAAGAAATGTTTTCTAAAACGCTATAAATGGTTAAAAGATTTTTTACTCCAGATTTTTGATCTGAAAGATAAACTTTATTTTCAGAGTCTGTTACAGCTTTCATAATTTTTTTGTAAGCTACTTCAGGATCATCTAAAAGGAAAATGGAATCATTTGCATTGCTGCTTGATTTTGACATTTTCTTTGTAGGATCTTGAAGACCCATAATTTTTGCTCCGACTTTTGGATTGTAGGTTTCAACATAGTTAAATTTGGTTTTGTATTTTTTGTTGAATCTTTCAGCGATATTTCTTGTAAGTTCTAAATGTTGCGTTTGGTCTTGTCCTACTGGAACAATTTTAGGGTTGTATAAAAGGATGTCTGCTGCCATCAGTGTTGGATAAATTAATAAACCTGTTGGAATCAATGTCGTTCCGTTATCTGCTTTAATTTTTGATGATTTATCTTTGAATTGTGTCATTCTTGAAAGCTCACCCATGGTCGTGTTAACTAAAGCATATCAGTTCATGACACTGTGTTCATCAACGTCTGATTGATAAAATATTGTACTTTTGTTTGCATCAAAACCGCAAGCTAAATAAAGAGCAAAAATATCTTCTCTATTTTTCTTTAGATCTTCTTTTGAGATCGGTAAAGTTAAGCTGTGTAAATCAGCAATGAAGATAAATAAATCGTAATTATCTTGCATTTCCAAAGAAGGTTTTATAGCTCCTATATAGTTTCCTATAGTTAATTTTCCTGTGGCTTGTATTCCTGTAACTAATCTTTCTTTCATAATATTTTAAATTATAGCACTAAGCAGCCTCAAAAGGACAAAACAACATAAAAATTACAAACTTTTTCTGTATAAAGCTAATTTTTTAAAATTGATTTTGAATCTTGCGTGTTATATATTTTCTGTTTGGGTTATAATATTAATAGACTAAAATTTTAAAAAAGGAGAAAAGATGTCAAATTTATTCGATCAAAGAAACAACGATGATCAACAAGGTTTTGAAGCTAGAGTAGATAACTCAGTTAAAAAAGCTACTGCTTCAACCGCTGCAAAAGTAGTTTTCTGAATTTTCGGAACTCTTCTTCTGTTTTTTGGATGAATTTACTACATAGTAAAAAGAAACAAACTAAACAGAATGCAAAATGGAGTTAACCAAGCTGCTTCAACAATCGATACACAACTTGCTAAAAGAGCTGATACTTTAGTAAAATTAGTGGATCAAGTTAAATCATACAAAGAATTTGAAAAAAGTCTTTTAGTAGATGTTACAAGAATGAGATCACTAGCTCACTCTTCAAATGGTTCTGCCGAAGAAAGAGTTGAACTAGATGAAATTTCAACAAGAGTTTCAAGACAAATTAATGTTGCTTTCGAAGCTTACCCAGACTTAAAAGCTTCATCTCTATATGACACATTAATGAAAGAATCAATCTATCTTGAAGAAGAACTATCTGCTGCAAGAAGACTATACAACTCAAAAGTTACAGAATTTAACGAACAATTATTTGTTTGACCAGCTAACGTTGTTGCTTCAGGAATGAAATTATCTTCATTGCCATTATTCAAAGCTTCAGCTGTTCAAAGAGCAGACGTTTCAATGAAAGGTCTTTAATAACTCAACATGAAAAGAGTAAATGATTATAAAACATTTAGTGAATTTAGAAAGATATCAGATAAAGAGTTTTATCCAGTATTTAAAGAAGCTATCGCCAAAGGATTTGAGAACAAAGATTTAATCGATTGATTAAAGAAATTAAAAATCGCTGCAATTGCTACTTTTGTAGCTTCTATGGTGATGGTTTTAGTTTCTTTTATTGTTATTATTACTCAACATTTTGCTATTGGTGGATGACTGTTTGTATTAGCAATTCTTATCCTTATTGCATGATTTATTATTTTTAGAATTTATACAAAAAGAAGAAATGAAATTTTTGATGACGTTCTAAAGAAAATCCCTATTGAAGATCTTTATGCAAAAGCTTTTGAAACATTAGAATCCTCAATTAGATATTTAGGAAATAATGTTTCTGGACAATCTAATGCTTATAAAGCAAACATCACAATTGGTGAAATCAAAAATTATGTAAACAACATCCCTGCAGATGCTTTCTTAGAAACATATTCTAAACCAAAATTTGTAATGATTAGAAATAAGTTCCCAGTTTCATTTGTTAATTCTACATTCTTACAAATTATTAGAAATCCAAAAACTAAAGAAACACATGAAAGACGTTTTTATAGAGGTTTATTAAAACTTTCTACAGAAGCACTTGGACAAAGAGCTTTCGCTTTCTCTTTATTTAGAGGAAAAGGATTGTTCGGTTCAAAAGGTAACATCAAATTAGAAAACGATACATTCAACAAAATGTTTAAAGTTATTTCTGATGATGAACTAAAAATTAGACAAATGTATACACCTCTTTCAATGGAGTTATCTGTAAAAAGAATGCTTGATAAACAAGGTGTTCAAGCAACTGATTTACAAATAGTTTCAAACGGAAAAGACATTTATTTCATGTACAC
Source organism: Mycoplasma procyoni (assembly GCF_017052595.1). Lineage (GTDB taxonomy): Bacteria > Bacillota_I > Bacilli_A > Mycoplasmatales > Metamycoplasmataceae > Mesomycoplasma_A > Mesomycoplasma_A procyoni. The sequence goes on along the minus strand of NZ_JAFIDB010000008.1, from coordinate 26,234 downwards.
AATTGACCCTCAATTTATGGTTCTAAACAGAAAATCAAACAAACTTGATGCTTCTAAATTATTACATGAACTATACACAGATTTCATAATGGATATTTACACTTTATACTACTTAGTTTCAATAATGTTTATACCATCTTACTTGGATTAAAAATAGGCTTCTGGCCTATTTTTTTGATGGACTTTTTTAGGAAAAAATACAGTAGATTTCCCAAATTTTTCCTTTTCTAGCCGTTTTTGGGGAAAAATTTCTATTCTAGGTGTGAAAATAAGAAATAAAAAGAAGAAAATTATCATAATATCAGCAGCATTAATGGTCTTAATGTCCTTTTTTGGTTTCTTGATTTTTAGGCAAAATAATCACCCAAATTACACAGCTACACAAAAGATGACTCTCATAAAAATCAAGGTTTCAGGAGCAATAGAATTTCCTGCAGAACTGTTTCACAAAAAAGGAGTTACGCTCAGACAAATACTTTTTAAACACAAACTAAAAACAAATGCTGACATTTCGAATTTAGACCTTGAAAGAGTGCTTGACAAAGATGAAGAAATAAAAATACCTGTCATCAAAAATAGCTCAATTAAACCCCTTTTAAAGAGTGCTAAATTAGAAGATTTAGTTGCTCTTGAAATCAGAAAGGGTATTGCTCAAAAAGTTATTGATTATATCGCTAAAAATAAAGAAATCTCTTGAGAAGGATTATCTGATGTCAAAGGCGTTGGAGATGTCACAATAAATACACTAAAAGAGAATTATAGGATTTAAGATGCACAAAATTAGAAACATTCTAAAATTCTATAACTTTGATCTGCAACTAATCTTTTGATTGAGTACAATAATCTTCTTTATTTTAGCAATGGACACACAAAAAATTTCTTTTATTATTGCTTTTTCTCTTTTCTTTTTGAGTTCTATATTTCTAAAACCAAACAAGAAATTTATTATTTTAATTGCGATCCTTTTTGTAATTTTTATTTGGATTGTTATCCAAAAATCAAGCTCACAATTAATCAATAAAAAAGAAATCGCCACTTCTCTAAATATTCAAAAAAACGGAAATTCCCTGTATTTTAGTCACAAATCACTCAACGTTTTAATTCTTGACAAAAAGATTGATCCTTTTTCTGTTTATGATTTTGAATTTAAAATTGAAAAGATTGAAACAAACGAAAATCTGAGAAAGAATCTTAATTACTACAAATCACTAAACATCTTTTATTATGCTTCAGAACTCAAAATTCAAAAGACTTATCATCTTGATTTTTCATTTAAAAGAGAAGTTTTCAATTATTTCAATGATTCTCCACAAAATTTTAAAAAAATTGTTTCACTTCTTTTAGTTGCTCAAAGTCAAGATTCTAAAGATATTCAAAAGATATTAAAAGATTTTTCTATTTATCATTTGTTTGTTGTTTCGGGTTTTCATATGGGAATAATTAAGATTTTTATTTACAAACTCTTTTTCTTCATCAAAAGAAAAGAGCAGCTAAAATTTAGTTTCTTTGTAATTTTTTCACTAAGCTATTTATTTATTTTATCTTTTCCAATTTCAGCACTACGTGCCTTTATTTTCATTATCGCAATTCAATTGAATAAGTTTGTGCTTAAACAAAGGTTTTCAAAACTTCAGATATTGATTTTTATAGCATTGGCATTTATTATCTATAATCCCTTTATAATCTACTCATATTCCTTTATTTTAAGCTTTTTAATAACTTTGAATATTATTTTAGTACTTCAGCTCAAAATCAAGTCTAAAGTGCTTAATTTGGTGCTTATATCAATTGTTGCTAATTTAAGCTCACTTCTTGTTATAAATGTAAGTATTAATACCACTTATAATTTATTAGCAATCATAAACTCAATTATTTTTAGTCCCATCATTTCTGTATTTTATGTTGTTTCAATTGTGTTTATTTGAAACAAAGACTTTCTTGATTTTCTATCATTTTTAGTGATAGAATTGTTGGAATTCTTAAAAAATTATCAGCTAATTGCGAATCTTAAAATACCAATTATTGTGTCTTTTTTAGGGATTTATGCTTTTGCATTTTTCACGATTGTTTATGCTCAAAAAAGATAAACAAAAAAGACCATCAGGTCTTTTAGATTTTTAGTTTAGATAGTTTTGGTCAAACACCAATTGAAGAACAACCAAAGCCTGTGTGAACAAGAACTGTTGCAGAAGCAATATCTTCTTTGTCGATTTTTGCATCGTAACCTTCTAAAGTTTCTTTTGCTTTTTCAAACATTTCTTCATCACCAGCATACATGAATCTAAATTCATAATCTTCTAATTTAGTTTCTCCGCCAATAAACTCAATTAGTTTCTCAATAACTTTTGAATAACTTCCTTTTAGTGTACGTTTAAGTCCGCTGAAATTGATTCCTGTTTCATCAACTTTTAATAAAGGAATAAGTTTTAGTGAATTTAAAATAACTTTTTTAATTCCTTTAAGTCTTCCACCTCTAATTAAAGAACTTAAATCTTTTACAATTAAAAAGTTTTGTGATCTGTTGGCAACATCTGTTGCAATTTCAACCAATCTATCAATTTCAATTCCTTTGTCTGATAATTCAACAAGCATTTTAGCTAACTCAAAAGCTTGATTTCCAAAGAAGTGGTTGTCAATAATTTTGAATTTGTCTCCATATTGTCTTGAAGAAACAACAGTTGTTTGGTAAGTTGATGAAATTGCAGATGAAGTTACAAAAGCGATTACATTTTCGTATTCTTCATTCATTTTAGCTAATGTATCTTCAATTCTTGCGAGTGCAGGAAGTGAAGTTGCTGCTGAAGTACAATTTTTAACTTTTTCTGATACTTCTCTATTTGTTAATGTATTTCCATCGTCTATATAATTTACATCATCGATTGTAAATTGTAAAGGTATCATTTCAAATCCGGCTTCATTAATAACCTTTTCTGAAACTCCTCCAAATGAATCTAATAAAATCCCAAGTTTTTTCATAATCTAAATTATAAACTAATTTTATTTATACATAAGAAAATAAAGAGAAAAAACTAGACTAATATCTAGTTTTTAGTTTTTGGTATTTGATATTGAATGAGAATTTTGTTGCTATTATCAAAATTGAAGGCGAGCTTACAAAAAGCAACACTAATAAAATATCTAAAAGAATGATTAAGAATATATTTCCTCCTTTATAACCAAAAGGTTTGAAAGGATCTGTAAAGTCATAACCAACAACTTGACCTTTTGTAGCGATAAAGTTAATTAAGAATACAACTAACATAAATCCAACATAAGATAGAATGTAAATGTTAATTCACATAAATGTTTTGTAGGTTATTGTAATTTGTTTTCTGTAAAGAGCTAAAAAGACAAATGATAAAATAGGCACGATGATGTGTGTAATTACGTTGTGACTTCAAGCTCAAACTTTACTTAAATACTCTCCTTCTCTTTCGTTTTTCTGTGTTCAGTCAAAAATGAAAGCTCAATAAATTAAAATTGTAAAGAACATTAGAGCCACTGAACTGAATAGAAGTCTTTTGTAAAATTCATTATCTTTTCAACCAAAAAGCAATAATGCTACTCCAAAAAACATATTGCTGTGGTGTGTAAAGTAGAATATAGGTTCTAAATTTAATAAATTAGCAGCAAATCCTTGTGCATCACTTTTGGAAAATTTTACAACTGTTAAAATGATTGTAAAAACAATTGTTTGAACAGAAATGTAAAGACCAGTGAAAAAGGCTACTTTATTGTTTAAATTACTGTACATTTGTTTTATTTGTTTCATAGACAAATAATAAATTGTTTTTTAAAAAAACAATTAAAAAACTTAGTATAGCAATTATTGAAAAAAGTTTATTTTATTCTATTGCATAATCTTATTTTTTCTAAAATCCCTGTTTGGCCTTTATTTTAGATTTTTGATTAATGAACTTTTAGTCTATTATGTGAAAAAAACAAAATAAAAAATTCCTTTTGATAAAGGAATTTTAAAATCATTATTATTTTTGTGTTGCTGCTTTAGCTGCTGCTTTTTTAGCTTCTTTTCTGATTTTTTCAGTTCTTTTAGCTTTTCTTTCAGCCATTTCTTTTCTTCTGATTCTTCTCATGATTTCCTCCTTATGCTTGATTTAATTTATTAAATTTAATTGCTTTTTCTTTATTACTTTTTCTTGGAGCTTGTAGAGCTTCTAAAATAGGTGTTGCAACAATGTCTCCACGAGAAACTCCAATAGCAACTCCTGATTGACCTTGTTTTAATAACTCAACCGCTTTAATTCCCATTAGTGTTGCAAGAATTCTTTCTTGAGCTGATGGGTTTCCACCTCTTTGAACGTGTTCAAGAGCCATTGCTCTTGATGGTATTCCTGTTTTTTCTTGCACGTAGGCAGCGATTTCTTTAAGGTTAGGATAAATAAATTCACTAACGATTGCGATAACACTTCTCTTTTTCATGTCTTTGATTTGTTTTTCAACAATTTGTGCTATTTCTTCTTTAGTCATTGTGTGTTCATTTGTAATGATGATTTCAGCTCCAGTTGCTAATCCTGAATATAGTGCTAAATCACCAGCTCCATGTCCCATAACCTCTAACATTAAAAATCTGTTGTGTGAGTTTGATGTATCTCTTAATTTATCAACAGCTTCAACAATTGTGTTTAGTGCTGTGTCATATCCGATTGTAAAATCACTTGATGTAATATCATTATCAATTGTACCTGGTAATCCAATTGTTTTTAAACCAAGTTCATGCAGTAATTGTGCTCCCATGTAAGAACCATCACCACCAATAACAACTAACGCATCAATTCCAAGATCTTCTAAATTTTTCTTAGCTTGTTTTCTAATATCTTCATTTTTGAATTCTGGGAATCTTGCTGAATATATAAATGTTCCACCTTGTGAAACGTATTGGTCTACATTAATATTTCTTGCAGAAACTATTTCTTTATTAAATAAACCTTTATAACCTTCATAAACTAAATAAGGTTCAATGTTATTAGCTAATGCATGTTTTACAATTGATCTAACTGCATTGTTCATTCCTGGGGCATCACCACCAGATGTAAGAACAGCTATTTTTTTAATTTCCATTTTTGTCCTCTTATGTTATTTGATGTTATTTTTCGTTAACATCTTCAATTGTTTGATCTTTTAAGCTTGGTTTAACTGTTAATTCTACTTTGCTATCTGCACCATCTTTTGTTTCAACTTTTACAAAAGGTTTATCAATAGCTAAAATGTATTGTCTTCCTTTAACTTTTGTTCCTTCACCTTCGAATGTGAATGTTAATGAAGTCATGTTTTCTTCTGTAGCAGTTACTTTAGCAACAATAGGTTTAACGTAGTCTTCTGGTCCAGTTGCAGGTTTAACATCAACGAATGTTGTTTTAGCTTTTGGTTGATCTGCAGGAGCTACAGGGTTTGTTTGAGCTGAAGCATCTGAACCTTGAGCAGGGTCTGTAGAAGCTGCTGCTGGTTGAACTTGTTCTCCACCATTTCCTTGTGAAGATGTATCTGTTGTAGTTTCTGTTTCTGTTGATGGTTTTGTTGCGTTTGAAGCATTAAACTCTTTAACTTTAGTTTCTAAAGCCATTAGTTCTTCTTTTGTTTTTACTGCATTTAGTGATGCTGTAAATTCATCTTTTTTAGCTTTTTGATCTTCTGATATAGCATTAATTAATTCACTTACTGATTTTCTTGTTTCTAGTAGTTCTCAAAGCTCAACTAATACTGATACTGATACAGTGTCATTTAGTTGTTTTGTGTATTCTGCTTTAAGTGCTGCGTCTGTAATGTTTTCTAATAATCCGTCAATCACAGTTTTGTTTTTGTTGTAAACTTCATTTCTTACTAGTTTGTTAACTCTTTCAACGATTTCATTAACTTTTAGTCAGTCGTTATTTTTTCTGATTTCTTCTCTTAATATTTCTCTTTCAGCTGTTTGTTCACTTAAGTCATCTAAAGCTTTTCTTGCATCGAATCTTGCTTGTAAAATTGGTTTGTTTTTGTATCTGTTTAGTTCTTGAATTGCCAATTCATAAACTCCATCTTTATCGATTGAAGTTACATCTGCAGATAATGTTAAGTATTTAACTCCATCTTTTTCTACTGAAGCAACTCTTCTTAGTGCTGAAATTCTTGGTTCTGTTTGAATTGTGTTTAGTAAATCTGAATCCTCAAAAGTAATTGTTTGTGTAGCTGTTTCTTTTGTATCTCCAAACATGATTGAAAGAACATTGTAAGCTGTTTGTCCTTTAATATTTTCATTAAACATTACTACTAAAGGTTTTGTTGTGTCTGTATATTGCACAGAAACTGCTGGAAGTTTCTTTTGTCTTGCTAAAACTTGTGAATCTGCAGGTTTTAGTTGTTCAGCAATTTCAAATTTAAAGAACTTGTCCTTGAATTTTTCTGGTTGTGCAAAAGTAATTTCTGCTTGGAAAGCTGTAGCTTTTCTTGCATCAACTAAAGAAACTTTTGCTTCAGAAATATCAGGAGAAACAGTTGTTGAGAAGTCTCCTAAGTTATCTTTAGAACTAACGATTGAAAGTTGTTTAAATTCAGAAGCTGTTTGACCATCTTTAGCTTTGTCTCTTGCTGAAAGTTTGAAAACATATTTTGTGTTAACTTCTAGGTTTGAAAGTTTTACAGATCCACTTTCTAAGTTTCCTGCTAAAGTTGAAAAAGGTTGTTCTTTAAAGTCTGTATCAGCTTCTTTTTTGTATTCAAATTTAACTTCTTTGTCTTTGAAATCAAATTTGGTAAATACGTTTCCTGAAAAGTTTAAAGTCACAGAAGTTGATTTTGCATCGACTGTATATTTAACATCTCTTGTGTCTTGTGCTTTTTGTTGACAAGAAAAGAAAATAGGAGTCGCAACAAAAGGTATTGTGCTTAAAAGAATTGGTTTTAAAAGTTTATTTTTTTTCATAGTTTCCTTTATTTATAAATATTTTAAATAGATTTATTTTTGAAATTATACTACATTTAATCTTATAAATGAAAAAAATAGACTAAAACAGTCTATTTAATGGTGCTTTTTTGAGCATTGGTGGCTCATATCGGACTTGAACCGATACGCAATCACTTGCGGGAGGTTTTGAATCTCCTGTGTCTACCATTTCACCAATGAGCCTTATTTATAATTATTTTACCACATAAATTGTTTAAAAACAAAGATAAATAAGGCTCTAAAAATTAAAGTCAACCACTTTCATCAAAAGGGTTTTTATTAAAATTTGAAGTGATATTAATTTGTTGAATCGGATTTTTAATCTCTTTATTAACTCAACTAATTGTTTTAATTGAAACTACAATTGTAATGATGAATCCAGCTAAAATATAACCAAAAGCAAAGATATTTGCAAAGACCATTAAGCCTTCAAGTGCACTGAAAACAACTGCTGCAATTCAGACAAAAAAGATTCCTCTTGCCTCTTTTGAGTCTTTTTTGAAATTAGACATTTTAAACAGGTTTATAACAATTAAAACGATGTTCGCTATTGAAAGAGAGACAAAAATGACTAAAAAGAAAAGAATTGCAATTGAAGACTTAATTAAGCCTGCTATATTTATTTTTTCCAAGCTAATTTGTTGATTTGTTTCAGTAATTTGATCACCAATTATTTGAAAAATTGCAACAACAAAAGTAATAAAGACTGCTAGACCAATAACAAATTTTGAAGCTAAAAGAGACAGAATTACTATGGAATAGTTTTTTAGCTCTCTTTGTTGTTTTGTTCTGTTTTCCATTTTATTCCTATTTATATCTAATTGAATCAAATGCTTTTTGGTCAAATGTTTTTAGGAATTCTGTCATTAAGTCAATAATTGCTTGAATGTCAGCTAATGATGCTACTCCTAAAGGTGAGTGAAGATATCTTTGAGGAATTGAGATTCCTACTGTTGGAACTCCACCTTTACCATATTGCAACTCAGCAGCATCTGTTCCACCACCTTGAGCAACATATTTATAAAGAGGAATGTTGTGTTTTTTAGCTAAAGCAACTAAATATTCAACTAATTTTGGGTCCATCATTGTTCCGCTGTCTTTGATATTAATTGCAACTCCACCACCTAATTTAGGAACTCCAGGAATAGCTCCATGAGTATCGTGTGATGCTCCTGTGTCAATCGCAAATGCTAAATCAGGTTCAATCAATGAAACAGAAGTTTTAGCACCTCTTGTTCCTACTTCTTCTTGCACAGTTCCTACAAAGTAAGTTTGGTTAGGTAATGTTTCGTTTTTTAGGTTGTTAACAACAAAATCAAGAATTGTAACTCCTGCTCTGTTGTCCATAGCTTTTCCAGCAACTAGATCTTTATCAAACAATCTCATTGTTTCACCATGTGTGTAGATAATATCTCCTGGTTCAATTCCTTGATCGATTGCTTCTTGTTTGTTTTTGAAACCAAAATCAACAAATAAGTCTTTCATAGGTACTGATTTTTTGTATTTTTCATCTTCAATAATATGAATTGAAGTATGACCAAAAATACCGAAAATTTCTTTATTGGAGCTTGTTACAATCTTTGCTTTTGTACCAACAAAAACGTTTGGTCAAACGCCTCCAACACCAACTACTCTAACTTGTCCGTTGTCTAAGATGTCTAAAACGGCAAATCCAACTTCGTCCATGTGTGCTGCAAGCATAATTTTTGGCCCTGTTGTGTGATTTTTCTTTGTAATAATTAAAGAACCCATTCCATCTCTTGCATATTCTACATTAGCGTCTTTTGTGTTCTTTTTAAGTGCTTCAACCACTTTATCTTCATATCTTGAAACACCTTCAATTTCCATGTATTCTTTTAATCTTAAGAATATTTCTTCTTTATTTGTATTCATTTTTTCTCCTATTGATATTTAATTTTGTTGTATTCTTCTTCGTTCATTGCTTCTAAAAAGGCACAGATTAAATCAATTCCTGCTTTTAGATCGTTTAGATCACAGACTCCAATTGGTGAGTGAAGGTATCTTTGAGGAATTGAGAGAGTTACAGTAGCAACACCGCCTTTTCCATATTGTAATTGAGCAGCATCTGTTCCTCCACCTTGAGCAACGAATTTATAAACAGAGATATTTCTTTGTTTTCCTAAATTATAAAGGAATGCAATTAGTTTTGGGTCCATCATTGTTCCACGATCTAAAATTCTAATTGCAATTCCATCTCCTAATTTTTGCCTTCCAGAAATAGCTCCATAAGTGTCGTGTGATGCAGTTGTGTCAAGAGCAATGGCGATGTTAGGATTAATTGCACTTACAGAGGTTTTAGCACCCCTTGTTCCTACTTCTTCCTGTACAGTTCCTACAAAGTAAGTTTGGTTAGGTAATTTTTTGTCTTTTAGTTGGTTGATGACAAAGTCTAAAACTGTAACTCCCGCTCTGTTGTCCATAGCTTTTCCAGCAACTAAATCAGGGTTGAAAAGTCTCATTGTTTCACCATGGATGTAGATTCTATCTCCAGGTTCAACTCCTTGATCAATTGCTTCTTGTTTGTTTTTGAATCCAAAATCAACAAATAAATCCTTTATAGCAACTGCTTTTTGAACTTTTTCAGCTTCTAAAATGTGAATTGAAGTGTGTCCAAAAATACCATAAATTTCTTTATTTGAGCTTGTTACAATCTTTGCTTTTGTTCCTACTACTGTGTTTCCTCAAACACCACCAACAGAAACAACTCTAACTTGTCCGTTGTCTAAAATGTCTAATACAGCAAATCCCACTTCATCCATGTGTGCTGTAATCATGATTTTTGGACCTTTTGGATCTGAATTCTTTTTCTTCATAATTAAAGAACCCATTCCATCAAAGCTGTATTCTACATCAGCATCTTTTGTGTTTTCTTTTAATGCCTGTGCTACAGGTCCTTCGTATCTAGAAATACCTTCTATTTCCATGTATTGTTTTAATCTTTTAAAAATTTTTTCGTTCATTTCGGTCATCCTTGAGCTCCTTTTTTTGTTAAATCTTTTGCGTATTCTAAAATGCTATATTTGTCTAATTCAAAAATATGTTCAATAATAAATTCATTTAAAAAATAAATCGCTAAATCGAATTCAAACATGTTTTTTTTGAATTTTTTCTCAAATAATTCTGTTGCTTGCATTATTTCAGGAAAGGGAAATGCAGTATATTCCATTCTGCGTGGATTGAATTTCTTTCCTTCGCACTCAAAATCATAATCAAAACTAAAGTTCATGATCATGTAAAAAACAATAAATTTACGATATCTAGCTTTTAGTCTTTTGTTACTTAAAACCTTTTGAATATCTTCTGGATTTTCAGTTCCTAAAATACCCATTATAAGAATGTTTTGAGCATCTTCTACTGGTGGTTTTAGTTGCCTAATCAATTGTAGAGCTTCTTTGATATCCATTGCTGGGTTAAAATCAAATTTAGGTTCTTTAATTCCCATTTTTTTCTCTAATTTCTCAAGCATTTTTTCAATAAACTTTTTAAATTCTTCAGGAATTCACGGTTCTTGTGATTCTTCAATTAAGATATTTTCTAATATTTCCCATTCTTCATTTTTGAAAAGCTCATCCATTTCTGCTTGTTTTTCTTTGTAATAATCATAAGTTTTTGATGTAAGTGTTGAAACACTTTCTTTTTTAGCTTTAGCAGAAGTTTGTTTTTTAGTTGTTTTTTCCGGTTCTTTTTTATTTACTCATTTGATAGACATATTTTAGCTCCTTATTTTATTTTAAAAATTAAAGGCATAGATAAAAACATCTATGCCAGTTTTGTTATTTTTTTGTTCTGATTTCTTTAAGTCTTGCAGCTTTTCCTTTTCTATCTCTCATAAAGTAAAGTTTAGCTCTTCTTACTTTGTTTGAACGAACAACTTCGATTGATGAAATTGTTGGAGAGTTAACAGGGAAAGTTCTTTCAACACCTACACCATAAGAAATCTTTCTAACTGTAAATGTTTCTCTTGTACCTGAACTTTTTCTTGCGATAACTAATCCTTCAAAGATTTGGATTCTTTCTTTGTTACCTTCTTTAATTCTAACGTGCACTTTAACGTTATCACCTTGTCTAAATTCTGGCAAGTCTGTTCTGATTTGTGAATTTTCAACAATAGTCATTAATTTATTTTGCATCTTTAATCCTTTCTAAAATGTCTGGTCTATTTTTTTTGGTTTTTTCAATTTGTTTCTCTTTTTTTCAAGCTTCAATATTTTTGTGGTGTCCGCTAAAAAGCACTTCCGGAACTTTCATTCCTTTGTAATCTCTTGGTCTTGTGTATTGAGGAAAATCTAATAAACCATTTTCAAACGATTCGTTTAGATGCGATTCTTCCTTTATAACACCATCCACAAGTCTTATAACAGCATCTGCAATCACCATTGATGGAAGCTCTCCACCTGTTAAAACGAAGTCTCCTATAGAAAGTTCCTCATCGACTAAATAATCAATTATTCTTTCATCAAAACCTTCGTATCTTCCTGCGATAAAGGTAATTTCCTTTTCTTTGGATAATTCTCTGGCTCTTTGTTGATTGAATACTTTTCCTTGAGGGCTTACTATAATTTTTCTTCCTGCAACAGTTTGTAGAGCTAAATCAATTGGTTCAATTTGAAGTAACATCCCTTGTCCGCCACCATAAACTTGATCATCAACTTTTTTATGTTTGTTTTGACTAAAGTCTCTGATGTCAACAACGTTAATTTCAATTAAACCTTTTTCAATTGCTTTTGCTACTATTGATTCGTTTTTAAAACTTTCGTAATAGTTTGGAAACAAAGTTAAAAAATTAATTTTCATTTATCTATTTTTTTGACTCTGCAAATGTTTTTAATAATGATTCTTTTTTTAGTAGAGTTCTAACTGTTTCTGTTGGAACTGCACCATTATTTAGTCATTTTAAAACTAATTCTTTGTTTAATTTTAATTCTTTTGAATTTGGATTGTAGTGTCCTAAAACTTCAATAAATCTACCATCTCTTGGTGCTCTTGCGTCAGCAGCAACAACTTTGTAGAAAGCATTAAATTTACTTCCTAAACGTTTTAATCTAATTTTTACCATATTATTCCTTTCTTAATTTTGATTAGTGTTTTTAAATGATGAAAATATTATACCACAAAATTTAAATGTCAAGCAAAAATGCATTACAGTATTTTTTAGTTACTTAATTTTTGGATCTTACTGTTGTTTTGTAAAAAAACAAAAACAACTTATTATCCCTTTATAAAGGATTTTTAAGTTGTTTTATTATTTATTAAGTTTGATTAGAATTTTGATTAATTCTTCTCTGCTCATTTCTTGATATCCTGAAATTTCAAGTTTTTGAGCTAATTTGTGTAATTGATCTAGATCTAAATCCTCTAGTTTCATTCTAATTTTGATCTCTTCATCTGTTTCTTGATGAATGTTTGAAGGTTCAGCTTTTTGATCTTCTTGTGTATTTTTTGTGTGTTGTTGATTAAACATTTCACCCAGAGGACCAAAAGCATTATCTTTTAAAAGTTCATCTAAATTTAGATTTTTTAGCTGTTCTTGAGCTTTTTCATAAGCTTCAACTAAAGCAAACTCTCTACAGATTTTTCTTATTTTTGAGTTTGTCAAAATAATTCCAATTGCAACTGGTAGAGAAACTAAATAAACAATATATAAAGGTTGTGAAATATTTGCTTGTAGTTGTCAGCTGATTCCTCCAAAAAAGTAAAGATTATATAAAAAAGAACCAAAAAATAGACTACTTGTGGAATTAGGACTAATTCTTGCGAAGTTTTTTTCTTTATAACTCTTTTTAAGTCCGATAATGTAATTTACAGTTCCTAAAGTTCCGAAAATAAAGAACAGCATTGAAGCTACAACAAAAACTCCTGTGTTTGTTTCTGTCGCACTTGTTAGTTTAATAATGCTTAAAATTAATATTGATAAGCTTGAAATCACAAAAATAACAGCAAGTGCAAGAAAACCAAAAATTCAAGGTCTATATTCTTTTTTTTCTTTTTCTCAAAGTTGCTTTAAATCATTTTGAGGTTTCATTGAAAAAAATGGTAACATCTTATTCTCCTTTTAAATATTTATAAAATAATTATACTACTTTTTTAAAAATTGGCACTCAAATAGTTTAATTGCTAATTTCAAACTCTTTTGGAAGTGGAGCATTGAATTTCATCATAGTTCCATTTGGGTGCATAAACTCAATTTCATAAGCATGCAGTCTTTGATTGAACTCATCAACTTTTTTACCATATAAAGGATCTCCAAAAACTGGATTTTTAATGTAAGCCATGTGGACTCTGATTTGGTGAGTTCTTCCTGTTTCTAATTCACATCTTACAAGTGAGTAGTTTTTGTTTTCGTAATTGAAAAGTTTTTCAAGATAAACGTGTGTGATAGCTTCTTTTGAGTTTTGTTTGATAACACACATTTTTTGGCGGTGCATTGGATCTCTACCGATTGGTAGGTTTATGTGAGTAATTTCGTTTGTAACAATTCCTTCAACAATTGCTTTATATTTTCTTTTGATTTTGTGATCTTTTAGTTCTTGAGCTAAAAATTGGTGTGCTTTGTTGTTTTTAGCAACTATTAAAAGTCCTGATGTGTCTTTGTCGATTCTGTGTAGAATTCCTGGTCTCATGTCTCCATTTAGATCTGAAAGGTTGTTTTTAAAGTGGTATAAAAGACCATTTACAAGAGTTCCTGAAAGGTTTCCTGGAGCTGGGTGAACAACTATTCCGCTTTGTTTGTTTACAACTACTAAATCATCGTCTTCATACACAATGTCTAAAGGAATATTTTCTGGTTCGATGTTCATTTCTTTTACAGGAATATCTCTGATTAAAATTGTTTGACCTTCAGAAACTACAAAGTTTGGCTTGTTAACAACTATTGTTTCATTAACAACAACCCCTTTGTTTAAAATAATGTCTTTGGCATCGTTTCTGGAAATTTCTGTATTATCGCTGATGTATTTATCTATACGTTCTTTGTATTCTACTTCTAGTACTATTTTTTTCATATTAATTAATTATATAAAAATAGTTTTAAAATAAAACAAAAAGAGACTAAAACAATCTCTTTTGTGTTTATTTTGATAATCTGTTTGTAAGAATTTTACCAACGATTGTTCCATCACTTACAGCCGTTGAAATTTGACGAATTTCTTTTTGTGTAACATCACCAATTGCATAAATTCCTTTTTCTTTTGTTTCTTGGAAGTGATCAACTTTAATTAAACCACTTGGTTCAAGAATGTTAAGATCTTTTGCAAAGGCTGTAGCAGGTACAAAACCGATGAATGGGAATAAAGAAGCAGCTTTAATTTCTGTAATTTGATCACCGATTCTTACTGTTGCTTTTTCTAAAGAATTAGTTCCTTCAAGTTTTAAAACTTCTGAATTGAAATAAACTTTTACATTGCTTTTTGCCATCAGTTCATCAATTAAACGAGGTTCGGCATTGAATTTTTCGTCTCTTACAAAAACATGAACTTCTGAAGCGATAGAAGAAAGGAAAGCACCTTCTTCAACAGCTGAATTTCCTCCACCAATAACAATTGTAGGATTTTTACCAAATAAAGGTCCATCACAGATTGCACAGTATGAAACTCCTCTGTGTTCAAATTCTAAAATCCCTTCAATGCTCATTGGTTTTCTTTCGTTCATTCCTGTAGCAATAACAACTGATTTAGCTTTTATAACTTTTTGGTTTTTTAAAACAACTTCTTTTTCAAATTCTGAAATTGACTTAATTGTTTCAACTTCTCCATATAGATGCTCTGCTCCGTATTCTAAAGCATGCTCATACATTCTTAGAGCTAAATCTGCTCCCATAACTGTTTTGTCACCAGGTCAGTTTTCAATTTTTGATTGAGAAACCATTTTACCCCCTGGAGCACCTTTTTCTAAAAAGGCAACTGATAAATTTCCTCTTGAAGCATAAATTGCTGCTGTTAGACCTGCTGGTCCGGCTCCAATAATTAAAACATCATAAATTTTTTCCATTTTATTTTTCTCCTTCATTTACATTTTGTGCAAGTTGTAGTTCAGAAAGTCTTGTGTATTTAATTCAAACAAGTTTTCCAAATTTTTCTTTTTGTTTTGTGTATCTTGGGTTTGCTTTGTGTAACTTGAAGTTGTTGAATAACTCGAAATACACAACAAGAGCAAGTCCAATAATAATGTATAAAATAGCTAACACAAAGTAGAATACATAATATTCTTCTCTTAAAAATTCCATTGAAGCCCTTACGATTCCATATCAAACTAGATAAAGTGCTCCTGTTGTTCCTGGTTTAAATCAGTTAAATAAATTAAAGACTCAAACTATTAAAACATAACCAATTAATGATGTTAAGAATTCATAGAAGAACAGAGGAACTCTTAGTGCACCTTCTGTGTCTGTTGATCTTATGATGTACATGTTTTTAGCAATTGTGTCTCCTAATCAAAGAACGCTTGCTCCTGTTTCATCAATTTTTCCAAAAACCTCATGGTTTGTGTAGTTCCCTCATCTTCCAACAGCTTGTCCAATTAAAACAGCTGGTAAAATGTAGCTTAGTGCTTTTCTGTAGTCCAGAACATTTCTTTTAAAATATATATATAAAAGATCACAAAGAGCAGAGATGATAACTCCTCATTGAATTGAGAGACCTCCAGCCCTTATGTTTCACCAAACTCCTTTTAAAGAAGCAACATTTCCTGCAATTAATTGCTCGAAAATAAATCCTAATCTAGCACCTATGATTGATGTTGGAATGGTGATAAAAATTAAGATTGACAAGTGATCAAGACTTAATTTTTCTCTTTTTCAAAAGAAAGCAATTGTTAAAATTGCGATCACCATTCCCAGCAAGATCATGAAACTATAAACAGGAATAACGTTAGGTATTATTCAAAACGACTCACCTTCTTTAAAAGGTCTTCAGTCTTTATCAGCTATATATTGAGCTAATTGTTCTTTTGTCATTATTTATTTTGTATCCTTTCTTGAATTTTTTGAAATGGATCGATTCCGTCTTTTTTAACTAAATATGAGTTAACAGCAGCAACAACTAATGAAGAAATTGTTCTACCTTGCTTAACAGGAATCTGGATTTTTTTAATAACTCCATCTAATACATTATATTCCATATATTCAGTTCCTAAACGATCAAAACTTACAGAACTATCAAAAGCGACCAATTCAAGCACTAAATCAATGTCCATTTTTGAACGCATCATTGTTGATCCATAGGTGTGTCTGATGTCGATTAGCCCTATTCCACGCACCTCTAAGAGATCTTCAGTGATTGGCGAAGGCTTTCCGATGAACCTGCTTCCTAAACGCGAAATAATTACTGTATCATCACTAACAAATGTATGTCCGTCCTGAATTAATTCTAACACAGCTTCAGATTTTCCGATTCCTGATGGCCCAATAATCATAACTCCAACACCATTTACAACAACCGCACTCGCGTGTACAGCAACTGTTTTTGCAAAGAATTCTGATAAATAACTACCAATGTTTGCAATCAGTGTAGAGAGGTGTTCTTCACTTGTTACAACTTGAACTTCACACTGATTTGCAATTTCTAAAACTTCCTGTAATAACTCTCTTGAAAAACCAATTGAAAGCATTAATAAAGGTGGTTTACAGTTTAAAACTCTAGAAATAGCTTCAAGTCTGCGTGTGTGATCTAAAGAGATTAAAAACTCAGATTCATTAGTTCCTCAAGCAACAATGTTTTTTCAAAGTGCTTCTCCTAAATAGTTTCCTCCAAGCGCAAGTCCAGCTCGATTAATTGAAGGTCTAGCAATTTGGCCAGCGAAATCGTTTTCTTTGTGTAAACCAAAAAGCTCGATTATTAGCTGTACATCAATTTTATTTTTTTCCATCTTTTTCTAAAATCTCCTTTAGATATTGTCCTGTGTAGGAATTTGGATTTAGAGCAACTTGCTCAGGAGTTCCTGTTGCAATTACTTGCCCTCCTCTATCTCCACCATCAGGTCCTAAATCAATTATATAATCTGCAACCTTAATTAAGTCTAAATTATGTTCAATTGTTAAAATTGTGTCTCCGTGATCAGCAAGCTTATTTAAAACATTGAGTAGTTTTTTAACATCAAGTGGGTGCAGTCCCGTAGTTGGCTCATCGAGAACATAAATTGTTTTTCCTGTTGGTTTTTTCTGTAAATATTTAGCAAGCTTAACTCTTTGAGCTTCACCTCCAGAAAGAGTAGTTGCTGATTGACCGAGTCTGATGTAATCAAGTCCAACTTCCATTAAAGTCTCTAATTTTGCTGTAATTTTGGGTCTTCCAGAGAAAAACTCAAGTGCTGATTCAACAGTCATATTTAAGACATCTGAAATGTTTTTATTTTTGTATTTAACCTCTAAAATTTCTGCTTTGTATCTTGTTCCATCACAGTGATCACAAGTTACGTAAACATCTGGTAAAAAGTGCATTTCTATTTTTAAATGACCATCCCCTTGACATTTTTCACAACGCCCATCTGAAGCATTAAAAGAGAATTTTCCCTTTAAATAACCTCTTTCTCTTGATTCTGGAAGGTTTGCAAAAACGTCTCTAATGTCATCAAAAACACTTGTGTAGGTTGCTGGATTTGAACGCGGAGTTCTTCCGATTGGAGATTGAGTAATTTGCACAATTTTGTCTATATTATGGAAACCAGAAAGCGATTTGTGTTTACCAACTTTAATAGTTTCATTAGACATTGAAGCCTCAATTCCTTTAACAATAATTTCGTTTACTAAAGTACTTTTCCCTGAACCTGACACTCCTGTAATAGCAACAAATTTACCTAAAGGAATGTTTACATCAATGTTTTTAAGATTGTTTTCTGCTCCACCTTTAAGAATAATAAATTGACCGTTTCCCGCTCTTCTTATACGGGGAATTTCTATCTTTTTAGCTCCAGAAAGGAATTTTCCTGTTTCTGAATTTTCTGATTTTATAATGTCATCAATTGTTCCTTGAGCAACTAATTGACCTCCATTTTCTCCAGCAAGCGGTCCAATGTCAATGATGTGGTCAGCTTCTCAAATTGTTTCTTCATCGTGCTCAACAACTAATAAAGTATTTCCAAGATCAACCATTTTTTTCAGTGAATCAATTAGTTTTCTGTTGTCTTTTTGGTGAAGACCAATTGAAGGCTCATCAAGAACATAAAGCACGCCAGTTAAATTAGAACCAATTTGAGTTGCTAATCTAATTCTTTGAGACTCGCCTCCAGAAAGAGTTTCTGCTTTTCTGTTTAAAGACAGATAATCAAGTCCAACGTTTATTAAAAACTCTAAACGGTCTTTAATTTCTTTAAGAAGTGTTTCGGTAATTTCTTTTTCAAAGTCATTTATTTCAAGTTTTGAAATAAATTCATGTGCATGAGAAATTGAGATTTCACCTAATTGAACGATGTTTTTGTTGTTAATTCTAACAGCTAATGCATATTCATTAAGTCTTGAACCCTCACATTTTTCACAATCGAATTCAGACATAAATCTTCTGTATCAACTTCTAAGATCTTCGCTGCTTGTTTCTAAATATCTCTTTTCAATTTTAGTAATAATTCCATCAATGGCTTTAATTCTTTTGTATTTATTTCCGCTTTCTGAAGCGAGTGTGTATTCAATTTCTTCATCTGAACCATATTTAATGATTTCTATTTGATCTTTAGTTAGTTTTTTAATTGGTAATTTTGGATCGATGTTGTATTTGTTTAAAAGAATTTCAAACTCTTTTCACTCAATTGATTTTGTGTTGAGAGTGTTTCCAAAAAGCTTGATTGCGCCATCCAAAATAGAAAGATCTTTATCAGGAACTAAAAGATTAAAATCTCCTTTTAAATTTACTCCTAAACCTTTACATTTATCACACATTCCGCTCGGTGAGTTGAATGAAAAGAGCTTTGTGTCGATGTGTGGCATGTTAAAATCACCATGTAAGCAAGCTTGATTTTTTGAAAAACTTAATGTTTTGTTTTGATCAACAAGATCGATGTTTACAATTCCGTTTGAGTGCAATGCAGCAATATCGATAGCTTCAGAAAGTCTATTTCTTGTTTGTTGATCAAGACTTAAACGGTCAATAACAATTTCGATGTTGTGTCTTTTGTTTTTGTCTAAATTGATTTCTTCATCAATTGAAACCACTTCACCATTAACTTTAAGTCTTATGAAACCTTCTTTTTTTAGCTTTTCTATAAGTTTTTGGTGTGAACCTTTTTCCTGTGTAACAACGGGAGAAAGCACCATTATTTTTGTGCCTTCTGGATTCTTAAATACAGAATCTACTATGTCTTTTGTTTTTTGACTTGTGATTTCGATATCGTGTTTTTTACAGAAAGGTTTACCGATTCTAGCATATAAAAGTCTTAAGTAGTCATATATTTCAGTGATTGTTCCAACTGTAGAACGAGGGTTGTTGTTTGTTGTTTTTTGTTCGATTGAAATAGCAGGTGAAAGCCCTTCAATAGATAAAACGTTTGGTTTTTTAGTTCCACCTAAAAATTGTCTTGCATAAGAACTTAAAGAATCTACATACCTTCTACGTCCTTCTTCATAAATAGTGTTAAAAGCTAAAGATGACTTTCCTGAACCTGATACTCCTGTTAAAACAACGAGTTTGTTTTTTGGAATAACAACGTCAAGGTTTTTAAGATTGTTTTCTTTAGCACCTTTGACACTTATAAAATCATGTGTGTTTTTCATATAGTTTAAATTATACAAAAAGCAAGTTTTTTTCTTTATCAAAGACGAAAAAATTGCTTTTTTTCTCCTTTTTTTATTCGATTATAGAAAAAAAGAAAAGATTGCAAACAGCAAAATTTTCTTTAGTTTATTAAATTTCGTTTTCTCCGTCAATTTTAGCTATCGCTTTAATTGAGTCTTTTTCTTTTAGAGAAATGATTTTTACACCTTTTGTGTTTCTTGAAGATTCTGCGATTTGTTCTAGAGAAACTCTAATTGCAACTCCGGATTTTGTAAGGATTAAAATTTCTTCATTTCCTTTAACGTTTCCAATGTAAGCTAAATTACCAGCTTTTTCTGTGTTAATTGTTTTAACTCCTTTAGTTCCTCTTGATGTTTTTCTGTATTCATCAATGAGGGTTTTTTTACCAAATCCAAATTCTCCAAGAGCAAAAATGAATTGACCTTCAGAAGATGAAGATGCACCAACAACAACTTCTCCTTCATCTAATTTAATTCCTTTAACCCCTTCAGATTGTCTTGAAGTTGCTCTAAATTCTGTTGCAGAGAATCTAACAACTTGACCATTTGAAGCTCCGATAATAATTTCGTCTTCTTCTTTTACAATAAAGGCTCTTTGGAGTTGATCTTGATCTTTAAGTCCTAAAGCGATTTTTCCGTTTGAATTAATTCTTTGATACTCAGAAATTGCTGTCTTTTTAATAATTCCGTTTTTAGAAACTGTTACTAAATATTGTCCATCTGAATAATCATTTGTTGATAATAGAGAAATCACGTTTTCATCTTTATCTAAACTAATTAAGTTAACAAAAGGAATTCCTTTACCTTGTTTAGATTGTTCAGGAATTTGGTGTGTTCTAAGTCTATAAACTTTTCCTAAACTACTGAAAATTAATAAATCAGTGTGAGTGTTTGTAATTAACATTGAGTGTAGATCGTCATCTTCGTATGTTGTTGCTGTGTTTGAACCAACTCCACCACGTTTTTGAGTTCTGTATTCTTCTAAGTTAATTCTTTTTACATAACCTTTATTTGTTAAAATAACAGCTACATCCTGTGAAGGAATAAGGTCTTCATCTTGAATTTGACCAACTTCTTCATTTGTAATTTCTGTTCTTCTTTGATCTGAGAATGTTTCTTTAACTTCATTTAATTCTTCAATAATTAAGTCTCTTAATTTTTCTCTTGATGCAAGAATAGATTTTAGATATGAGATTTTTTCGTATAACTCATTCATTTCATCGATTAGTTTTTCAATAGCAAGACCTGTTAGTCTTCCTAATCTCATGTCGATGATTGCTTTTGTCTGAATTTCGCTTAAATTAAATCTTTTTCCAAGTTTTTCCTGTGCTTCAGGGTCATTTTTTGAAGATTTAATAATCTTAACAACTTCATCAATGTTTTCAACAGCTACTTTTAGACCTTCTAAAATATGAACTCTTTCTTCAGCTCTCTTAAGGTCGTATTGCAATCTTCTTGTAAAGACTTCAAATTGGTGTTCTAAGTAAACTTCGAGTGCTTGTTTAAGGTTTAGCAGTTTTGGTTCACCTTTCACAAGTGCAATCATGTTAATTGAATATGAAAGTTGTAATGAAGTTAGTTTGTAAAGGTTGTTTAAAACAACTTCTGGAACAAAACCTTTTTTGATGTCAAAAACAAGTCTAATTCCTTGTCTTGAAGTTTCGTCTCTTACTTCTGCAATACCATCAAGTTTTTTCTCTTTTACTAATTGGCTAACTTTTTCAATTAAAGCGGGCTTTTTAACTTCATAAGGAATTTCATAAACGATGATTTTACTTTTTCCGTTTTTAAGTTCTTCGATTTTAACTTTAGATCTAATTATGAAGCTTCCTCTACCTGTTTCATAAGCTTTTAGAATTCCGCTTTTTCCTAAAATTGCAGCACCAGTAGGGAAGTCTGGTCCTTTTACAAATTCCATTAGCTCTCTAACACTGATTTCTGGATTTCTAGCAAGTGCAACAGTTGCATCAATGATTTCTCCAAGATTGTGTGGAGGGATGGTTGTTGCCATACCAACAGCGATACCAGAAACTCCAGAAACAAGTAAGTTAGGGAATTTTGCAGGTAAAATTGAAGGTTCTGTTTCTGAACCATCATAGTTAGGTACAAAATCTACTGTGTCTTTTTTAATACTTTCAACCATTAAAGAAGCAATTTTAGACATTCTTGCTTCTGTATAACGCATAGCAGCTGGTTCATCACCATCGATAGAACCAAAGTTACCATGACCATCAATTAATGGATATCTTAGTGAGAAGTTTT
Organism: Mycoplasma procyoni; assembly: GCF_017052595.1. Taxonomy (GTDB): domain Bacteria; phylum Bacillota_I; class Bacilli_A; order Mycoplasmatales; family Metamycoplasmataceae; genus Mesomycoplasma_A; species Mesomycoplasma_A procyoni. Next base: position 4,296 of record NZ_JAFIDB010000008.1, on the reverse strand, counting down.
GAGCCATACGAACCATAGCATCATAAACTGATGAATCACCATGTGGGTGGTACTTACCTAAAACATCCCCAACGATTCTGGCTGATTTTTTGTGAGCTACAGAATGTGTAATTCCAAGTTCGCTCATTCCATAAAGAATACGTCTATGTACAGGTTTTAGTCCATCTCTTGCATCAGGAAGTGCACGAGAAACAATAACTGACATCGCATATTCCAAGAATGAATTACGCATTTCATCTGAAATCGGTTTAGGAACAATTCCTCCAGTTTCAACATCAATTAATCTTGGCTCTACTTGATATTCTTCTTTATCTTGAGGAGCAACCTCTTCTTCATCTTCCTCTTGAACTGCTTCTTCTTTAAAAACTGTTTTTAATTCTTCTTCTTCGACTAAGTATTTTTTATCTTCTTCTTCATTATTATCAAAAAACATAATTAATCTCCATATCTATATAATTATTTATAATTATATCAAAAAAGGCCGTTTTTTTGCATTTTTTTCTGTCAAAAGTCTATTTTTTTTCTTTTTTTTATAGTTATTTTTTATAATTCAAACAGGAGGTTTTTATGAAAAAAGAATTATTTATAGCAGCAGGGTGTTTCTGAGGTGTTGAAGAATTCTACAGAAGAATTAAAGGAGTTCTAGAAACTGAAACATTTTATATAAATGGTGGTTTTGAAGGAGTTAGTTACAAAGAAGTTTGCAACGATTCTTCACACGTAGAAGCTGTTAGAATTGTTTATGATGATCAAGTTGTAAATGACAAAAATATTTGAGATTTATTTTTATTAATTGTAGATCCTTACACAAAGAATCAACAAGGAAACGACAAAGGAATTCAGTACAGAAGCGGAATTTATACAAATGATCAAGATTTACTTAATGAATTTAAACGCTTCAATGAAGAATTTAAAAAAGCTGAAAATAAAGAAAATTACTTTGAATTCCTTGGAGTTCAAGATAAAACTCCAGCTGAAGAATATCACCAAAAATACCTTGCTAAAAACCCTACTGGATACTGCCACATTAGTATGCACTCAATTCCAGAAAACTTTTTAAAAGACGAGTATAAATAAAAGTACCATCGAGGTACTTTTTAATTTTGTTTGAAAACTTTTTTAATATTTTTTGCAACAGCTTTTGCTAATAAAGGAGGGACAGCATTTCCTATTTGTTGATATTGAGAAAGTTTTTTCTCTCATGACATAGTTGTTCTTTTTCCTTTAAAAATATAGTGATCTGGGAACGACTGAAGTCTTGCACCTTCTCTTGCTGTGTAATTTCTGTTAAGAAAGGGATGGACAAAGTTTCCTTGAAAACTGGCAGCAACAGTTGGGGAAGGTTTATTTGCGTATGGTCTCATGTTATTTTGTGAAAAGGTTTTTCCACTTATTTTGCCAGAATTTCCTCTTTCTCTTTGTCTGTGAATTTCGGGAACGTCTGCTATTGATTGACCTTGATTTATAGCTTTAAATCTTTCAACAACTCTTCCTGTATGCCTCATTGCCACATGGTTGTATAAAACATTTGTTTTCTCGCGCATTTTTCTTTGGTAACTATTAATTGGCTCTGAAATATAGTTAGATATTTCTTCTCCTTCACCTGAATTAATTTGCGGAAGATCCATTATCGCTTGTTCGATTGTTATTTGTTCTTCTATATTTTTAAAAAGAGGTTTTGGATATAATTTGTCTTTTTCAATATTAATATTTTTGTTTATTCCAATGAAAATGACTCTTTTTCTTGATTGAGGAACTCCGTATTCTGCTGCGTTTAAGATTTTAAAGTTAGTTTCATATCCAACATTATTAAACTCTTGAACTATTAAGTCAATTACCTTTTCATTTTTTTCTGTAGTCATCGAAAGTATTCCTGGAACATTTTCCATCACAAAGAATTTAGGCTTAATCTCTTTAACAAATCTTACAAATTCCATGAAAAGGCTGTTTCTAGGATCTTTTTTATCCCTGTTCCCGCTTAAAGAAAAACCTTGACAAGGCGGACCGCCTATAATTCCATCAATTTCATTTGTATTGTTTATTAATTCTGAAATATTTTTTATTTGTGTAATGTCACCAACTATCACTTTTGTGTCAGGGTGATTAAATTTATATGTTTCTGCTGCTCAATCATCTTTTTCAATAGCCAGCTCTACTTTAAAGCCAGACATCTCAAAGCCTGTACTTAGTCCGCCACAACCAGCAAATAAATCTATTATTTTCATTGTTCTCCTTTTAATATTTTCACATTGAATTATATAAAAAATATATATTTTTTGTTAATCATTTCAAAGAATTACACCAGGAAATTCAATTCTTTTTTCAGTTTTAAAATCTTTTATACTTTTTTTCACTTCTTCTCAATACCTAAACAATGTCATTTCATCTATTTTCTTATCATTCTGATCTTTTTTCAACACAAATATTCCATTTAAAAATGCTTCATACTTGATTGAGTGCAGATTTTTCACATCCATGTTAACATATCCAACCAGTAAAAAAGTTTTACAATTTAAAACAGCATTTTTTAGATTCCTATTAGAAGATTTAACTTCTCCGAACATTGTAGAATCGATGTAAGTTTTCTTTTCCACAGTCACTATGGGTAAAAAGACTTCAATAGGTTTTTCGTTTCCTAATTTAATAGACATTTTCTTACCTATACAAAAATCTACATCTTTAGTTAGTATTTCAAGATTTAAATCCGAATTAAATCTTAGACCTGAAAAAATCTTTTTGTTTTTAAATTCCAGTTCATTAGATTTTATCTCTTCTAAATCTTTAAACAAATGAAAACTCATCTCCTCTAAAAAACTAGATGAAAATTTTGATTGACTCTTTATTTCATTTGTGCTGGCGAATTTTTCTAAATCTGCCATATATTTTTCAAATATTTTTGCTGCTTTTCTAAAATTTTCTTCATTTTCAATTGTAAAATGAAGGCTATTTATTTCTTTTTTAAAAGTCTTATATTTATCATTGTAGAAAGTGTTTAATTCACTTCCTTTCTTTCTGTAATTATCTTTAATTTTCTTTAAAATATTGTTTTCATGAACAAAACAATATTCATCATTCTTTTCAATTTTATAGTTACCATTTGTGTTTATTTTCTTACTCATATTTTCCTTTATATTTATGTTCTTTTTATTTTTAGTTCAATGTAAAAGTTTGTGTGTATTCTTTTTTAGTTTTCTTATTTTTATATTTAATAGTTAAAGTGTGATTTTCTTCATTTTTTTCTGCTTCAAAATATATTGAATTCTTAGAGCCGCCACTTGCTGTGGATTCTAAATCTTCTTTTGTTATTCCTTCTTTTAATGTAAAAATTTTATTATCATCTCCTCTATTTCCACCTTTTACACCTAAAAATAATGCATCACTTTTTCCATAAATTTGCATTGCTCCTGTGTTTTGTGGTTGTTTCTTTTTAAATTGCCCATTTCATTTATTTTGAAGTTTCACTGCCCAACCATCTGTAGTCACAAATGCATCAACAAATAAATCAGCTTGCTCTGCAGGTTGTGTTTCTTTTGAGGTTGCACTTGGTTGTTCAGTTGCTGAACCTGTAGAACCAGTTTCTGAACCTTGATTTGTATCTTCTGTTGTAGTATCGTTTGAAACAGGATTTGCTGGTTGCTCTGTATTCGATTTGTTTTCTGGTGTTTCTGAAGCAGGGTTTTGTTGTCCAGAAGTTGGGTTATTATCTTGTGAATCAGAAGCTGGTTGTCCTTGTGAATCTGAGTTTGAATCTTGCTTTTGGCTTGACTGATTTGAATTTGAGGAATCTGTTCCTGAAACATCTGTATTTTCTGAATTTTTGGTTTCTGTTCCACTGTTTGTTTTAGGGTTTTCAGTATTTGCAGGATCTTCTTTTTCTTCTGTGTCTTTAGTTACTGAAGGTTCTGTTTTTGTTTCTGTTTCTTTGCTTGGATTTTCGGTTTTGTCCCCTGGAGTTTTGGTTTCACCTTCTGTTTTGTCTTGTGTATCAGTTGTACCTTGATCTACTTTTGCATCTTTGCTATCAGTGTCTTTTTGATCATTGTTTTTTGTTTCAGAATCGTCTTTAGGTGGAGTTTGTGTATTATCTTTTTTATCATCTGAAGTAGAAGGTTTTGATTCACTTGTTCCAGCCGGATCTTGTACTGAAGTATCTCCTGTAGTTGGCGGAGTTCCTGTGTTTCCCAGTTTTTAATACAAATTCCTAATAGTTTAGGAATTTTTTTATACCCTATATTTATTACATAAATATAGGCAAACAAAAACTTTTTTTACTTTTTTCTTGCTTTTTCTTGCCTT
>NZ_JAFIDB010000007.1 GCF_017052595.1 Mycoplasma procyoni | reverse complement strand
GACCAATACTAATAAATTGATTGATTTAATAGCTAAAGTATTTTAGGTATTTAATTTAAAACGCACAACATTTGCTATTCAGTTTTGAAAGAATTATTCTCGCTCCAAGCGAGTTTTTTTATGCCTTTTTATTTCGAAAAAATGAAGGTTTATTATATAATTTAAAAGTAATTTAGACTATGAAACATAAGGTTGCGATACTCCAACATTAGTTGTTTATTGGAATAACGGTTTTTATGTGGAGTCTAGTTCAATAATGAACAGAAAGGAACAACATCGAAATGAACAAATTAAAAATCAAAGTTAAAGCTTTTGATCACTCAGTTGTTGATGCAGCTTCTTTAAAAATAGTTTCACTATTAAAAGAAAACAAAGCTGATTTTAGTGGACCAGTTCCATTACCAACAAAAAGAGAAGTGTTCACAATTTTAAGATCAGTTCACGTTAACAAAACATCTCGTGAACAATTCGAATCAAGAACACACAAAAGATTAATCGTTATTAATAAAGTTGATAACTCATTAGTTGACAAAATCAAAAGACTTGATTTACCTACTGGTGCTCAAGTTTCAATCGAAACAAAATAAAAAATTATTAAAAATTTAGAAAGAGGAAAAAATGAAAGGAATCTTAGGAAGAAAAGTTGGGATGACTCAAATTTACTCAGATACAGGAATGTCAATCCCTGTAACTGTTATTGAAGTTAAACCAAATGTTGTAACACAAGTGTTTTCAAAAGAACACGATGGATACGATGCTCTTCAATTAGGGTTAGAAGACAAAAAAGCTTCTAGACAAACAAAACCTGAACAAGGTCACTTTAAAAAAGCAAATACAACACCTAAGCGCTTCGTAAAGGAAATTAGAGGAATGCAAGGATTTGAATTAGGTCAAAATGTTGATTCTTCAATTTTCTCAGTAGGTGAGTTAGTTGATGTTACAGGTACATCAAAAGGTAAAGGATTTGCCGGAACAATTAAAAGACACAACCAAGCTATTGGTCCTAAATCTCACGGGGGTGGGGGAGGTTCTCAACCTATCAGACAAACAGGATCACTAGGGGATATCTCAGGTAACAAAGTTGTTAAAGGTATGACAATGCCAGGACAATTAGGTTATGTAAAAAGAACAGTTCAAAATCTAGAAATTGTTAAAATCGATTTAGAAAACAACATTCTTTTAGTTAAAGGTTCAATCCCTGGACCAAACAAATCATTTGTTGTAGTTAAATCAGCAGTTAAACAATTACCAGCTAAAGAAGCTGTTGTACTTGTTGATTTAAAAGAAGCTCTAGAAAAAAACCACTTATTTGAGTTAGCTAAAAAATACAACGTTGAATTACACATGGAAATGAGTTTAGCAGAAATGAAAAAATTAATTTCTGAAGCTGAAGAAAAAGAAGGAGATAAATAATGGCTGAAGCAAAAAAAGCAACAGAGAAAAAAGCAGTTGTTAAAAAATCAACTACTTCATCTAAAGCTACAAAAGATTCAAAAGTAGCAGTTAAAACTTCAAAAACAGCTAAAACTCCTGCACACAAAAATTCAATTAGCTTACCTAAAAATGTTTTTGGATTAGAAACATTTAACTCACAAGTAGTATTTGACACAATTATCGCTGAAAGAGCTTCATTAAGACAAGGAACTCACAAGGTAAAAAACAGAGCTGAAGTTAGCGGAACAGGTAAAAAACCTTGAAGACAAAAAGGAACTGGTAGAGCTAGAGCTGGTTCAATGAGATCTCCAATTTGAGTTGGTGGGGGTAGAGCATTTGGTCCTACAAATGAAAGAAACTACAACTTAAAAGTTAACAAAAAAGTTAGAATGCTTGCATTAGTTTCTGCACTATCTCAATTAGCAAAAAATAATCAAGTTATTGTTTCTGAAATTTCTGTTTCAGAATACTCAACAAAACAAGTTGTTAAACAATTAAGTGATTTAAATGTTAATAATTTAAGAAACGTTTTAATCGTAACAAAAGACGAAAAAGTTTATGCATCTGCAAGAAACTTAAAAAACGTTTCATTATCAAAAGTTGAATCACTTTCAATTGAATCATTAATTAAAGCAGACGTACTGGTTATTAGTGAACAAGACGTTAAATACTTAGAAGGGTTGGTAAAATAATGAACATAAACGAAATTATTAAACACCCTATTTTAACTGAAAAAAGTTATTCAAAAATGCAAGACGGAGTTTACGTTTTTGCAGTTGACAGAAGAACAAACAGATCAGAAGTTAAAAAAGCAGTAGAATTCATTTTCGATGTTAAAGTTGAAAAAGTAAACATTTTCAACGTACCAAAAAGACCTACAAAATTAGGTAGATTTGAAGGATATACAAACTGATACAAAAAAGCTATTGTTACACTTGTAAAAGGACAAGCTATTAATGTATTATCCGAAGATGCAAATATTTCTGAAGAACCAGTAGTGGAAGAAGTTAAAAAAGAAACTAAAAAATCTAAAAAAGCTGAAGTTTCAGAAGTAGAGAAAAAAGTAGCAGAAAAAATTGCTAAAAAATCAGCTAAAAAAGCAGAAAAATAATTAATTAATATATTACTTTAAAGAAATCCAATATTTTAAAGTTGAAAGGAAAAGAGATGGCAATTAAACATTATAAACCAACCTCTAACGGTCGTCGTGGTATGTCAACTCTTGATTACAATAAAAACCTTTCAGGTCACGCTCCTGAAAAAAGTTTATTAACTATCTTACAAAAAAATGCAGGTAGAAATAATCAAGGAAAGATTACTACTCGTCACAAGGGTGGAAGAAATAAAAGAAAATACCGTATTATCGATTTCAAAAGAAATAAAGATAATATCCCAGCAATTGTAAAATCAATCGAATACGATCCAAACAGATCAGCAAACATTTCTTTATTAGCATATGCAGATGGAGAAAAACGTTACATTTTAGCACCTAAAGGAATTAAAGTTGGACAAAGTGTTGTTTCAGGAGAAAACGTTGATATCTTAGTAGGTAACTCATTACCACTATACAACATTCCTGAAGGAACAATCGTTCACAATGTTGAAATGCAACCAGGAGGAGGAGGAATTATCGCTCGTTCAGCTGGTTCATCAGCACAACTATTAGGTAAAGATGATGACGGAAAATACGTTGTTCTAAGATTACAATCTGGTGAAACAAGAAGAATTTTAGCAAGATGTAGAGCTACAATTGGTGTTGTAGGAAACGAAGAACACTCATTAGTAAATATCGGTAAAGCCGGAAGAAACAGACACTTAGGTATTAGACCTACAGTTCGTGGTTCTGTAATGAACCCAGTAGATCACCCACATGGAGGGGGAGAAGGTAAACAACCTATCGGTAGAAAATCTCCATTAACTCCTTGAGGTAAAAAAGCTCTTGGTGTTAAAACAAGAAATAATAAAAAATCTTCAACTAAGTTAATTTTAAGAAGAAGAAAGGAAAGTAAATAATGGCTAGATCATTGAAAAAAGGTCCATTCGCTGATGCATCTTTACTAAAAAAAGTTGAATTAATGAATGAACAAAAAAATAAAAAACCAATCAAAACCTGATCTAGAAGATCAACAATCTTTCCTCAATTCGTAGGATTGACTTTCCAAGTTCACAATGGAAAAGTATTTAATGATGTTTTTGTTACAGATGACATGGTAGGACACAAATTAGGAGAATTCTCTCCAACAAGAACTTACACAGGACATGGTGCAGATAAAGGGAAGAAAAAATAATGGAAGCAAAAGCACACGTAAAAATGCAAAGAGTATCAGCACAAAAAGCTCGTTTAGTTGCTGATTTATTCCGTAATAAAAATACACAAGACGCACTAGCTATTCTGTACAACACAAACAAAAAAGCATCAAAATTATTCTTAAAATTACTAAACTCAGCCATTGCTAACGCTATTAACAACCACGGAATGGACGGAGATAAACTATATGTAAGCGATGTTCAAGTAAATGAAGGTCCTACATACAAAAGATTTCAACCTAGATCAAAAGGTACAGCATATCAAATTCTAAAAAGAACTTCACATTTATCAATTACACTAAAAGAAAGATAGGAGACTGCAATGGGACAAAAGGTTAATCCAAATGGATTTAGATTTGGTGTTACTAAAAAACACAACGTTAACTGATTTGCTGACAAAGCAAACTTTGCAAACTACTTATTAGAAGATGTGAAAATTAGAGAATATGTTGAAAAATTCGTAAGAGAATACCGTATTGGAAAAGTTGAAATTAGAAGAGATCAAGCAAACAGAACTACATTAGTTCTTCACACAGCAAAACCTGGAGTTGTTCTAGGACAAGGTGGAGAAAACGTTAAAAAACTTACAACAGATATTCAAAAATTTGTAAGAAACAAAAACCTTAACTTAAACATTGAAGTTGTTGAGTTAGAAAAACCAGAACTAAATGCTCGTTTAGTAGCTGAAGAAATTGCTATTAAACTAGAAAACAGGGGTTCATTCAGAGTTGCACAAAAATTTGCAATCAAAATGGCACTTAAAAATGGTGCAAAAGGAATTAAAACACAAGTTTCAGGTAGACTAAACGGAGTTGAAATGGCTCGTGCTGAAGGTTATACAGAAGGTGAAATGAAACTTCACACTCTAAGACAAGATGTTGATTATGCACAAGCAACAGCTCACACTACATATGGAGCTTTAGGAGTTAAAGTTTGAATTTCTTTAGGAGAGGTTAAAGAGGGTGAGAAATAATGTTACAACCTAAAAGAACCAAATACAGAAGAAATTTTAGAATTTCTCACGATAAAAGAACAGCTCAAAAAGGAGACAAAATCTCTTATGGAGAGTTCGGGCTACAAGCAACAACATCTGCTTGAGTTACAGCAAGACAAATAGAATCTGCAAGGATTGCTATCACAAGAAGAATGGGACGTGAAGGACAAGTTATCATCAGAATTTTCCCTCATTTATCTCTAACTTCTAAACCTATTGGTGTTCGTATGGGATCTGGTAAAGGATCACCTGAAAAATGAGTAGCAGTAGTTAAAGTTAATACAATGATGTTTGAAGTATCCGGAGTTAAAGAAGAAATCGCTAAAGATGCTCTAAGACTTGGAGGACACAAACTTCCAGTTAAATGAAGAATTGTACAAAAAGAGGGAGATAAATAATGGAATTTAAAGATTTAAAAAATAAATCTCTTTCTGAATTAAACAAAATGGTTGAAGAAGCCAAAGCTGAACTATTTTTACTGAGATTTAAAAACTCAACTGGACAACAAGACAAAACACACAAAATTTCAGAAATTAGAAGACAAATCGCAAGACTTTTAACAGCAATTAAACAACAAGAAAATTCAGAAAAAGGTGGAAAATAATTATGGAAAGAAAAAATACAAGAAAGACTTTAACAGGAACTGTAGTTTCAGCTAAAAACTCAAAAACAGTTACTGTTGCAGTTGACACATATGTAAAACACCCACTATACGGAAAGAGATTCAAAGTTACTAAAAAATTTGCAACACACGATGAAAAAGAAATTGCTTCAGAAGGTGACATTGTTAGAATTGCAGAAACAAGACCTCTTTCAAAAACAAAAAGATTTAGACTTGTTGAAATTCGTGAAAAAGCTAAAGAAGGAGCTAAATAATGGTTCAAGAACTTTCTAGATTAGTTGTTGCTGATAACTCAGGAGCAAAAGAAGTTGGGTTAATTAGAAACCTAGGTGGATCAGTTAAAAAATCTTCTAACATTGGTGATGTTATTGTTTGTTCAGTTAAAAAAGCACTTCCAAACGGAATCGTTAAAGAAGGGCAAGTAGTTAAAGCTGTTATTGTACGTTCAACATACGGAATTAAAAGAAAAAATGGATCACACATCAAATTTGACGATAACGCTGTAGTTATTATTAAAGAAGACGGAACTCCAAGAGGAACTCGTGTTTTTGGACCAATCGCTCGTGAAATTAGGGATAAAGGATACTCTAAAATTGTTTCTCTAGCACCTGAGGTATTATAGAAAGGAATAAATATGAAATTAAGAAAAAATGATGAAGTAATAGTTATTTCCGGTTCTGACAAAGGTAAAGTTGGACAAATTTTAGAAGTATTACCTAAAACACAACAAGTAAAAGTAAAAGACGTTAACAAGGTTACAAAACACTTTAAACCTTCTCAACAAAAACCAGAAGGTGGAATTGAAACATTTGAAGCACCAATTCATGTTTCGAAAGTTGCTTTATTAATTAAAAAAGCATCAAAAGACAAACCAGCACAAACATCAAAAATTGGATACAAATTTGATGGAAACAAAAAAGTACGTTATGCTAAAAAAACAGGAAAGGCTATCTAATAGGTGTTAAATATGACTTTAAAAGAAAAATACAATAAAGAAATTAAAAAATCTTTAAAAGAACAATTTAAATATTCTTCAGATATGCAAATTCCAAAGATTGAAAAAATTGTTTTAAACATGACTGCTGGTAGAGAAGTAACTAACTCAAAAGCTATTGAGGAAGTTATGAACGAATTAGCTCAAATTTCAGGGCAAAAACCATACCAAACTGTTGCTAAAAAATCTTTAGCTTCATGAAAATTACGTGAAGGTATGCCAATGGGTGGAAAAGTAACATTAAGAAGAGACAAAATGTGAGACTTCTTAACAAAACTAATCAATGTTGCTATCCCAAGAATTAGAGACTTTAGAGGAGTTAACCCTAAAGCATTTGATGGTAGAGGAAATTACTCACTAGGAATTAAAGAAGAAATTATTTTCCCAGAAATTAGTTTCGATAAAATTAGAAAAATTAAGGGATTAGATGTAATCATTGTTACAACAGCACAAACAAACGAAGAAGCAAAATTTTTATTAGAAAAACTAGGAATGCCTTTTGGTAAGGCTGAAAAATAGAGGAAAATAATGGCAAAAAAATCTTTAAAAGTAAAAGCAAAAAAACACCCAAAATTTAAAGTAAGAGCATATACAAGATGTGAAATTTGTGGTCGTCCACATGCTGTTTTAAGAAAATTTAAAATTTGTCGTATTTGCTTCAGAGAACTAGCACACGAAGGAAAAATTCCAGGTATTAAGAAAGCGAGTTGATAATTATGGCTATAATTACAGATCCAATTGCGGATATGATTGTTAGAATCAAAAACGCATATATGAGAAAACACAAAAGTGTAGAAATCCCACATTCTAATAAAAAATCAAAAATCCTAGAAATCATCAAAAGAGAAGGATACATCTCTTCATTTGAAACAACAGGTGAAGGAGTTTCTAAAAAATTAGTTGTAGAACTAAAATACAAAGGAAACACAAGTGCAATAACAGGAATTAAAAGAGTATCAAAACCTGGACTAAAAGTTTACTCAGCTGCTGCTGATTTACCACAAGTTCTTTCAGGTTATGGAACTGTTATTGTTTCAACATCAAAAGGAATCTTAACTGACAAAGAAGCTAGAAAGGAAAATGTAGGTGGTGAAATCATCGCTTACATCTGATAATTATGTCTAGAGTTGGTAAGAGAGTATTAACTATTCCTGCTGGAACAGAAGTTTTAGTAGAATCAACAAAAGTTACTGTTAAAGGTAAATTAGGTCAGTTATCAAGAGAATTTTCTCCATTAATCGCTGTTAAAGTTCAAGACGGTGTCGTTACAACTGAAAGAGCAAATGAAGAAAAACACACAAAACAATTACATGGAACAACAAACTCTTTAATCGCAGGTATGATTAAAGGGGTTTCAGAAGGATTTACAAAAGAAATCGAAATCAAAGGGGTTGGATACAAAGCAACTCTTAAACAAAATCAAATTGAAATTCTTGCAGGATACTCACACCCAGTTTTAGTGGATGTTCCAGCAGATTTAAAAGTTGAAGTTCCAAAACCTGTTAACATCGTAATTACAGGAATTGACAAACAAAAAGTTGGTCAATTAGCTGCTGTAATTAGAGAAGTTAGAAAACCAAACCCATACTCAGGTAAAGGGATTATGTATAAAAACGAAGTGATTAGACGTAAAGAAGGGAAAAAAGCTTCTAAATAATAGAAGTAAGGTATTAAGATGGCTCAATTATCAAGAAATCAAGCAAGACTTAAAAAACACAATAGAATTAAAGTTAAACTTGCAGCTGGTACAGCACAAAAACCTCGTTTATCAGTATTTAAATCACTTACAAACTTTTATGCACAACTAATCGATGATTCAACAGGAAGAACATTAGCTTCTGTATCTACTTTAAAAAACAAAGAATACAGTGGTAACATTGCGGCTGCAGAAAAATTAGGTAGCCTAATGGGAAAAGAAATTAATAAACTAAAAATCGAATCAATCGTATTCGATCGTTCAGGATACATCTACCACGGTAGAGTAAAAGCATTTGCTGAAGCAGTAAGAAAAGAAGGAGTTAAGTTTTAATAATGGAAAATCAAGAAATTAAAAAAGACCACAAAAAAGCAGCTCCTACACAAACTGTAACAGCTGACAAAAAAGCTGAAGCAAAACCAAGACCAGAGAGAAAAAATTCTTCAGAAAGAAGAGCTCCTCGTCAAAAATTTGCTAAAAAACAAAGAGACTTTAGTGCTGAAAAACAATTCGAAGAAAAAGTTATCGACATCGCTAGAGTTACAACTGTTGTTAAGGGTGGAAGAAGATTCTCATTCTCAGCATATGTTGTAGTAGGAAACAAAAAAGGAAAAGTTGGATTTGGACACGGAAAAGCAAACGAAGTTCAAGATGCTATCAAAAAAGCTGTTAAAGATGCACAAAACAACTTAATCTATGTTCCTATCGTTGATGAAGCACAAACAGTTCCACACGAAGTAAAACAAAAATTCCTAGCTTCTAGAGTTATGTTAAAACCTGCACCAAAAGGGAAAGGGATCATTGCATCAGGAACAGTTCGTGCTGTTGTTGAATTAGCAGGATACCAAAACATTTACACAAAAACTTACGGATCAAGAACTAAAGCAAACATCGTTAGAGCAACAATGGATGCACTACAAAACCTAAGAACAGTAGAAAAAATTGCTGAACTAAGAGACATCAAAGTAGAAGATCTTTTAAACAAATAATAAATAATTATTAGGCCAAAATAATTATTCAAAAAATTAATTAAAGGAGAAAATATGTCATTTAAATTACACACATTAGTATCAGCTGAAGGTTCAAGAAAAGAAAAACACCGTAAAGGACGTGGACATGCTGCTGGTAAAGGGAAACAAGCTGGTAGAGGACAATCAGGACAAACAAAACGTGGAACAGTAAGACCTGGATTTGAAGGGGGACAAAACCCACTATTCAGACGTCTACCAAAAATCGGATTCAACAACATTAATAAAGTTGAATACCAAACAATTTCATTAGCAAGACTTGAAGAAGTTTACAAAGCAAATGAAACAGTTACATTAGAAAGTTTATTTGAAAAAAGATTAGTTAGAAGAAAAACAATGCCAGTTAAACTTTTAGCTAATGGTACTTTGACAAAAAAACTTACAATCCAAGTTAATGCTGCTTCAGTTTCTGCCAAAGAAGCAGTAGAAAAAGCTGGAGGAAAACTAGAATTAGTTTAATTTAATTCTGGTGATTTAATTATGTTTAAGTTATTAAAGCAAGCTTTTAAAACAATTTCATTCGGAATATCAAAAGCTTATTTGACTATTAAACATAAAATCCAAACCTTTTCAAGAGAAAAGGTATTAACAAAGAAAATATTATATACATTACTATTGTTAATCATTTTTGTAGTTTGCAGTACAATTACTATACCTTATGTTAAATTAAATCCAAACGCAAGTATAGAATCAAACTCATTTTTATCAATTATTAACATAGTAGGTGGTGGAGGACTAACAAGTTTTTCAATCGTCGCTTTAGGAATTGGACCATTTATTAATGCGTCTTTAATTATGATGATTGCACAAACAAAATTATTCCCTCCTATCCATCGTTTAAGTCAATCAGGACCGCTAGGTAGAAGGAAAATAAATATAATTACTAGATTACTGACTCTTGTGATCGGAATTATTCAAGCAATTGTATTAATGCGTACATTGTTTGATAATGATCAACAAGTTTCTTATGTGTATCTAGAAAATAACTCTAATGTTATTAAATTCTTTATTTTACCATGTATACTAATAAGCGGTTCTTTGTTTTCTTTATTTTTAGGAGAGCAAATTACAGAAAAAGGAGTGGGAAACGGTACATCACTGATCATCTTTACAGGGATTGCTGTTAACCTTCCTTCAAAATTCAGAGGTGCTTATGAATACTTTATTGGTGGTTCAGAAGCAAATGCAATATTGACTAATTTAATATTTTTTGGTAGTTATGTCATTGGATTTTTAATTTTAATATTCATCATTGGCTATGTTTATTTAGCAGAAAGAAAAATTCCGATCCAACAAACTGGAGCAGGAATGTCCAAAAGTACAAAAGATATTTCTTATTTACCAATCAAGGTTAATCCAGCAGGGGTTATGCCAATCATTTTCTCTTTAATCGTTTTATCACTTCCAACACTAATTGTTGGTCTATTAGACCCTTACACATCTTCAACAAGACACTTTGTAGAAAGAAGTTTAAGACTAACAGATCCAATTGGATTTAGTTTATTTGTTGTTATCACCTTCCTGTTTTCAATCGGAATGGGACTGCAACAATCAAGAGTTGATAAAATTTCAGAAGACTTTGGTAAAAACTCAACCTTCATCCCTGGAATTAGACCTGGAGAACAAACAGAAGACTATTTAATTTCTGTAGTTCTAAGGTTATCAATCTTTTCAGCATTCTATTTAGTTGCTCTTGGTTCAATGGAACCAATTATGCAAATGTTTGGAATGCCACGGAACATTACTTTTGGTGGAACATCTGCAATTATTTTAGTAACAACTGCACTAGAAACAATTAGTCAAATCAAAGCAAGAAGACAAACAGAAAAAATTGCTCAAAAAAGAAAAAAAATTGCAAGATCAATTGAAAAAAACAACAATACAAGTGGAGATTTATTATGATAAAAAATTTAATTTTTCTAGGAGCTCCTGGAGTTGGTAAAGGGACAATTTCCTCTTTATTAGCTCAAAAAACTAACAGAGCTCACCTTTCAACAGGAGAAGTTTTCAGAGCTGCAATCAGATCTGAAACCAAATTAGGTTTAGAACTAAAATCATTAGTTGAAAACGGTTTATATGTCCCAGATGACATCACTAACCAAATTGTTGAACAAAGAATTAATTTTTTCGATGAAGCTTGTCAAAATTTTATTTTAGATGGTTATCCAAGAACAATCAATCAAGCTAATTTTTTAAAAAGCCTACCAACATCAAACATTTCTAAAGTGATTTTATTAGAAGCACCTAAAGAAATAATAGTACAAAGACTTTCTAAAAGAAGATACTGCCCAACTTGTTCATCAACATACCACTTAGACTTCAAGCCTTCTAAAAAAGGCGATCTTTGTGAAAATGATGATACAGCTCTTTTACAAAGAAAAGACGACCAAGAAGAGGCAATTATCAAACGTTTAGAAGTTTATGAAAAAGAAACAAGCGTGCTAATTGATTATTATAAACAACAAGATCTTTTAGTAAGCTTTGATGCTGTTGCTAGTCCTGAAGAAATTACAAACGCAATCATTGAACAACTAAAATTAAAATAAAATGCAAAAATACAAGATTATTAAAAGCGATCAAGAAATAGCTCTAATCAGAGAATCTGCAAGAATTCTTGCTCAAGTCAGACAAAAAGTAAAACAAGCAATCAAACCAGGTGTTTCTTTATTAGAACTTGATGCAATTGCTTACAAAGAAACTCTTAGATTAGGCGCAAAACCAGCTTTTCTAGGCTATTCAGGCTTCCAACACACAATCTGTGCTTCAGTTAATGAGCAACTAATCCACGGAATTCCTTCACAAAGAATCCTGCAAGATGGTGATTTATTATCAATCGACATGGGAGTTGATTACAAAGGATACAAAAGCGATTCTGCTTTTAGTATTTCTGTAGGTCAAGAAACTGCCGAAAACAAAAAGCTGATTCAAGCAGCAGAAGATGCTTTTTATGCAGCAATCAACGCCATCAAACCAGGAGCAACAACTAAAGATCTTTCCAAAGCCATCTACTCAGTCATCAAAAGAAACGGCTTCTTTGCAACCACAGACTTTAGCGGCCATGGAATCGGAAAAAACTTACACGAAGACCCTAACATCTTTAATTACCCAATTGAATCAAAAGGATTTGTACTCAAAAACAACATGGTTATTTGCATTGAACCAATGGTTACTCAAAAATCATCTAAAGTCAAAGTTCTTAAAGATGGCTGAACAGTTGTTGCAGTTTCGGGGCTAAAAAGTTCTCATTATGAACACACAGTTTTAATAAAAGACGGAAAAGCTGAAATTTTAAGTGCTGATTTAGATTAAAAATTGAAAAAAATAGTATAATTTAAAATATTATTAATGCCTGGCCAAAGATTCGGTCGAAATAAGTCCAGGTGTTTCTTTAAAGGGTTATCAATTACCTTTAAAGAGACAATTTAGAAATTACTAAATTGATTTGCACACAATTAAGACAACGAAAACGAGGTATATTAGTGGCAAAAGACGCAATTAAGTTGTCTGGAAAAGTAGTACAGGCACACAATGCAACTGAATTTGATGTGCTTTTAGAAAATAATTTAACAATAAAAGCTCATGTTTCAGGAAAAATGAAGTTACACCACATTAAAATTATTCCTGGCGATACTGTGGATGTAGAAATTAGCCCTTATGACTTACAAAAAGGGCGTATTGTATATCGTCACAAATAAAGGAGACTTATGAAAGTTAGAGCATCAGTTAAAAAAATGTGTAAAGACTGTAAAATAATCAAACGTAATGGTATTAACAGAGTTATCTGTATTCTACCTAAACACAAGCAAAGACAAGGATAGGAGAAATTATGGCTAGAATTTTAAACATAGAAATTCCAAATAATAAAAGAGTTGTTATCTCTTTAACTTACATCCATGGAATCGGAAAATCAAGAGCACAAGAAATCTTAGCAAAAGCAAACATTAGCGAAGATATCCGTGTAAAAGATCTTTCAGAAGACCAATTAAGTAAAATCAGAGATATCGCTTCAGAATACACAACAGAAGGTGACTTACGTCGTGAAGTTGCTATGAACATCAAGAGATTGATGGAAATCAAATGCTACAGAGGAATTAGACACAGAAAAGGATTACCAGTTCGTGGTCAAGTTACTCAGAAAAATGCCCGTACAAGAAAAGGGCCAAGAAAAACAGTTGCTGGAAAGAAAGGTAAATAAGAGATGGCTAGAAAAATTAAAAGAAAAAACATCACTAGCGGAATCGCTCATATTCACTCAACACACCAAAACACAATCGTTACTTTCTCAGACCTACAAGGTAATGTAATTGCATGATCATCATCAGGAGCAATTGGTTACAAAGGTACAAAGAAAAAAACTCCTTATGCAGCAGGTTTAGCAGCAGCGGCTGCTTCAGAATCAGCTAAAGAACACGGAATTAAAGAAGTAAAGGTTGAAATTAAAGGTTTAGGACCAGGTAAAGATACAGCGAGAAAGCAAATTGAAGCATCAGGAATTACAGTTACAGAAATTAAAGATGTAACACCTATTCCTCACAACGGAACAAGACCTCCAAGAAAAGTTATCAAAAGAGAAACAAAAAGATAGGAGGTAAGTTATGAAAAAGATGCCAAAACTAACTTACAGAGAGGATAAAGAAAGAAGAATCTCTGAAAATTCAACAACATTTGTTTTAGAACCACTAGAAAGAGGAATGGCTAATACTCTTGGTCAAGCACTAAGAAGAACAATTCTTTCATCAGTTCCTTCATTAGCTCCTTTTGCAGTTAAAATCGAAGGAGCAGAACACGAGTTCCAAGCTCTTGAAAATGTTGAAGAAGATGTTGTAGCAATTTTAAACAACTTAAAACAAGTTAAATTTGAGTACAAAGAAGAATTATTTTCAAATGACACACCTATCAAAGTTTCTTTCAACGGAGATTCAGAAGATAAAGTAATTAGAGCAAAAGATATTATTGTTTCTGCAGGAACAACAAAAGTTTCTAACCCAGAACAATACATTGCTACTGTTTCAAAACCAGGAGCTCTAAAATTTGAGCTATTTTTAAAAGCAGGTAGAGGATTTGTTTCTTTTGAAGACAACAAAAAAGTTATTTTAGAATGCGCTCCAGAGCTTGATTCTAAAATCAAAAACGGACAATTCCTTGCAATCGATTCTGATTTTTCACCAGTTTTAAGTGTTCACCACAGTGTTGAAGAACTTAACTCTGCTTCTCAAATTGTTGAAGAAAAATTAGAATTCAGCGTTGAAACAGACGGAACAATTACTCCAGAAAATGCTATTAAAGAAGCATCAAATATTCTAATGGCTCTTTTATCAACAGTTTCAAACACAGACCCTTTATCATTCAACGCAGTTGATTACTTTGAAGAAGAAATTGTTAGAGAAGAACAACCAAAAGAAAGACAAATTGATTTAAGTGAATTAGAATTAAGTGTTAGATCAGCAAACGCACTTAGACGTGCAGGTTTCAAAACAGTTGCTGACATTGAAAAAATCGATGAAGAAGAATTATTCAATGTTAAAAACCTTGGTAAAAAATCTGTACAAGAAATCATTGAAAAACTTAAAGAAAGAAAAGAAAGAAAAGAAGAAAAAAAGGAAGGAGAATAGAAAATGGCAAATCCAACACAATTATTTAGACGTAATTCAACATGAAGAAAACACGTTTTACGTTCATTAGCAACAGATGTTATTGTTTATGGAAGAATAACAACAACAGAGGCGAGAGCTAAAGAAGTTAGAAGACATGTTGAAAAACTAATTACAAAAGCTAAAAATAATACATTAAACGATCGTCGTTTAGCTGCTGCCTTTTTAAGAGATGTAGTTTCTAAAGATGGAAAATCATCACTTTCTGTTCTATTTGACGTTGTAGGTCCAAAATACAAAGACCGTAACGGAGGATACACAAGAATTATTAAGCTGCCTGCAAGACAAGGTGACAACTCTAAAATGGCTATTTTAGAATTAGTTTAATAACTTTTAGACTTATATTAATAAATAATTACAAAACACACTAAAAAATTAACATTTATTTGTTAATTTTTTTGTTTATCTTTATAATTATATAAAGGAGGAAAAATGAACTGGTTACAAACAATAGATCCTTATTTTATAACCAAAATTATTTTGATAGTTTTTTGATCAATCTTAATTTTAGCTTTTGTTTTAGCAGAAGTTTTAAGTAATGGAATTTGATTTGGTTTAACAGCAGTTGCAATGGTGCCATCAGCAATAATTGCAATTGCATCACCTTCAAATCCAATCTCGATCTCGATGCAATTTGTTGTGTTTGTAGTTCTGTGGTTTGCTTTATACTTCGGGACATACAAATTCTTCAAAAACAAATTTTCTAAAAAAATCAAAGGTACAGAAAGGCTTCAAGATCTAACTCACTCTGAACCTGAAATCCTCTTAGAAGATAGTTTTGAATATGCTCAAAACACAAATAATTTTGGAAGAATTAAAATTTATGGAAAATATTACAGAACACTTTCAGCTCCTGGACAAGGCAAAATTGATAAAGGAAGCGTTGTAAAAGTGGTTTATATTAAAGGCAATATTTTATATATAGAAAGGGTAAAATAAAATGGCAGGAATAATTATTGGAAGCATTGTCGCAGTCATCGTTTTAATCTTATTAATAATAGCCGGAATCAAAGGATTTAAGGTTATTCAACAATCAGAGTTTGCAATTGTAGAAAGACTTGGAAAATACAATAAAACATTAACAAACGGAGTTAACTTCTTAGTTCCTTTTGTTGACAAAATTGTTAAAAAAGAAAACTTCAAAGAAAAAGTTTTAGACTTTCCAGAACAAGATGTAATTACAAAAGATAACGCAGGTCTAAAAGTTGATACAGTTGTTTATTTAGCAATCACAGACCCAAAACTCTTTGTTTATGGTGCTGAAGATTCTATGAAAGCAATCGAAAACTTATCAGCAACAACACTAAGAAACTTACTTGGAGAACTTGAACTTGATGAAACTTTAACATCTCGTGACACAATCAACTCAAAACTAACACTAATCCTTGATGAAGCATCTGATTCTTGAGGAATTAAAGTACACAGAGTTGAAATCAAAAACATCATCCCTCCAAAAGACATCCAAACAGCAATGGAAAAACAAATGCGTGCAGAAAGAGAAAAAAGAGCAAGCATTTTAGAAGCAGAGGGAACAAAAGCAGCTTCTATTTTAATTGCAGAAGGAGAAAAAACAAAAGCAATCCTTCAAGCTGAAGCTGACAAAGAAGCAGCAATTCTAAGAGCACAAGCTAAAAGAGAATCAGAAATTCTAAAAGCAGAAGGAGAGAAAAAGGCAATCGAGTTACTAAACGAAGCTCACCTTTCTCAAGAAATCCTTACATTCAAATCAATCGAACAATTAGGTGTTGTAGCTAACGGTCAAGCAACAAAAATCATCATCCCACCTAATTTACAAAATGTTGCTAAAACAATGAGTGTTGCTTCAGAATTTTTCAAAGAAGAAAAAAACAAATAAAGAAATAACCAGCATTTGCTGGTTATTTTTGTTCTTTCTGTGCTTCCTTTTTTTCTTTAACAAACTTGTTTAATTTGATTAATCAGTGGTTAAATCCGCTTTTTGTTTTCTGTATTCTGTGTTTTTGAAGCATGATTTCACAAAGTTGTTGCAGGTTGGCATCTGCATTTAAAATCCGCTCTTTAAAAAACACAAGCTCTTCAAACTTAAAATATTCTTCATAGTTATTTTGCACAACAAAATCATAATTCTCTTTGTCTTTTTGCACCGCCTTTACAAGTCTGTGCTGATTATGAACATCAAGGTTTACAAGTCTATTAGCGTTGTTTTTCATATCTCTTGTGGCTTTTGTATCAAAAAATAAATTGAAGGCATTTGTAGCCTTTATTGCTGCTAAAAAATCGAAAATTTTTTCACTCTTTTTATTATAAATAATGTATTTATTAACTCTTTTGTATCAAGAAAACTCAAAATCATACTGATCTAATTTTTCTTGCAACAACTTACCTACTTCTTCATAAAAGAAACTAATTTGTAAATTATAAGATGAAGAATAAAAATCAGAAATTGAACCCCCGCCAACAAAACATCCAGCAAAGAAAAATTGCGGTTCATTTATTTTTAAAACAGGCTTAAAATCCTTTTTTAAAATAACAATTCAGTTTTTGTTTTTAGTAGTTCTAAAATATTTAATATTAAACTTTTCTAGTTTTTCTTTAATTAAAAAAGAAACATCAGCTTTATTAATTTTGATAATAATTTCAGATTTTGAATTTAAATACTCTGTGTTAGTCAGAATTAAACCATTTAAAAAAGCAACAAAGTGTTTTTGCTTCATTTTTTGATTTAAAACTTCTAATTTTATATCATGACTAAAAGACATTATTTATAATAACCTCCATACATTAAAAAAGGTAAAAAAAAAGCAGCGACGTCCTATTTTCCCATCTCTGGTATCGTCGGCGCTAAAGGGCTTAACTACTGAGTTCGGAATGGTATCAGGTGATCCCCTTTGCCTTGGTCACTGTAAATATGATACATTATTTTTAAAAATTTCAAAGCAAAAAACAACATTTTTTAATATTTTTTTGTTATATTATTTAAATTTAGCTACCTTCTGTTTCCTTTATTATCTCATCATAGTATTTTTGGATGAAAAACTTTCTTTTTGGATAAGCCTGAAAATCCAAATTGACCTGATAATTTTTGATAATATGCAAAACATCGGGTGATACATTATTCAAAAATATTAAATTCCCATTTTGAGGATCTCAATAAAATTTTTTATCATCATATGCAGAATGAATATTAATAGGCAAAGCAATAATGTTATTTTCATCAGAAATTTCTTTTATCTCTTCTGTGTTATAAATTCATTGTTCTAGTTTTTCTTTAGAAATTAAGTCTTCATTTTTTAAAGAAGAATACTTACTAAACAAAAGGTCTTTAAATTTATTTTTTATATTCTCTTTTGTCTTTCATACGGGGAAAATGTGTGCTTTTTGAAGAACGTAATCATTTGAAAATTGAAGAAAATTCACTTCTTTTATTTTAGTTGGAACTTTAGTTCTTTCTTTTTTAATAATAGAATCAAGAGATTCTTCGAAGTTAAAAAGATAATTTTTCCTTTGTTTAACTTCTTCACAAAGCAACTTAATTCTGTTTGTTTTCTCTTGTGTTCTATCTTGTTTGTTGAGCGATAGAAAATCTAAAATTTGATTTAGTGAAGAATCGAGGAAGCTATACAGGTTATTTATTTCATAAATTTTGATTTTATTATTTTCTCTATTTTTTAAAAAAACTTCCCAAAATCTAGATTTTAGTTTTTTACTATAAGAAATTAAATCAAGAAACATAACTAAATTATCAACTACTCTTTCGTTAATGATTCCTTTAAGTTCTGCTGCTTCTTTTTTAGCATGAGAACCAGTAGGATTATTTCCTTTTATTATTGTAATTAAGCTATTAATGGTTGTTCTTGAATTTATGAATACACTTAAAATTTCGAGCATTTTATTCTTTTCTTTATCTGAAGAGTAACTAAATAATTCTTTGTGTTTTTCGTTTTTTCTCTGAATTTGCTCTTTGTTAAAATAAGAAAAAAACTCCTGTCTTAATTTAAAATAAGTGTTTTTTGATTGGAATCAACTCTTTGTTGTGCATAAATCAAATTTTAAATTTTTGGCATCCTTAATTTCAATAAAAGCAAGTAATTTGTCTTGTGTAAAGTAGGCATCTATTTCTAGTTCTAAATCATCATAAGATTTTGAAGACTGTTTCCATTTAAGAATAAAATTATATTTATACAGCTTATTTAGTAATTTGCTATCATCATCTTCATAAATATAATCTATTTTTCCCACAGCACACCATCTTCAATTAATTTTTTAAAAATAGCTTCAAGAACTTCAACAGAAATTGAGTTTCCAGCAGTAAAAATTAGTCTAGAATCACTTAAAATCTCTGTATTTTGGATTTTTTTGATATCTTCTTTTTCAAATCCCATATACAAATAAGCTTCCTGTCAAGAAAGCAGTTGAATCTGGTTTTCTGTTAAGATTTTAATTCTAGAGTTTGCTCCAGATGCTGTGAGTGTAGGTCCTTTGCCATCTAAGTAATAAACATAGTTTTCACTGTTAAATTTTGTGTAATTTTCAAGGAAGCTTTTGTGTATATTACTCTGTGTAATTGTTTTAGTTTTAATAACCGTTTCAAAGGGTAAATCAATGGTTTTATGTTCTATTTTAGGGTTTCAAATATCTCTCAAAGTTTTGTTATTTTTAGTTTCTTTTGGGAACTCAAACTTATGATTTCCAAGCACAGAAACCATAAATACTCTTTCTCTGTTTTGGGCGCTGCCATAGTCTGCTGAATTAACAACTTTTCAAGAAGATGTATAACCAATTTCTTTAAGAACTTCAATTCATTGCTCAAATTCGTGTATAAATTTTGAAGAAGCTAGTGCCTTTACATTTTCTAAAACTAAAACTTTAGGCAATTTATCCAAGTTGCTTTTGAGTATTCTTTCAATTTGAAACAAAAGACCAGAACGTGTTTCTTTTGTCATTCCTTTTTGTTTTCCCTGTTGAGATAAGTCTTGACAAGGGAATGAGTAAGTCAAAATATCAATGTCTTTAGCAAGTGTGCTAAATTGAGTTATATCAGTCCAACTCTCTCTCTCTCTCTCTCTCTGCTCTATTAATTTATAGCGTTTTATTAGCTCTGTGTTTTCAACAAAAGAGATCAAATAAGGGTAAATTGCAGCAAGTTTTTGCTCTTTCATTTTCTGAAAATAAGTCTCTGAAACAAGACTTTTTGAATCTGCTGAAAAAGAATACTTAGAAAGCCTGCTTGCCATTTGTTCTTTTGTTAGTTTTGTTTCTGGTTTTAGTTGACCATGATGAATAATCATATAAGAAATGATAGCATCAATGTAGAACTCACACTGACCAGCATCTTCAAAACTAAAATTAAATTCCTTTTGGATATTTTTAAGAGCTTTTGCTTGTGAACCAATTCCTGCAAAAAACTCAAATAAACGTATTTTTCTATTCATAATTTAATTGTAGCGGATTTTTAACAAAAGAATTGAAACGAAAAAAGACTTTAGAAGCAACTTAATTTTGTCAAAAAACACAGAAAATTCCCGTATTTTTTCTTTATAAGTATCTTTTCCATTGAAAAAAGCTTTTTAGGAGTATAATATAAAATAAATTATGAAGGAATTTTTTAGAAGACTTTTTAAACTGAACAACTGAAAAAGGTGATTTATTGCCCTTTTCACTTTTGCTTCAGTTATTACAGTTGCTACATTAGGTACAACTGAGTATATTTCAAAAAATGTTAATAAATCAATTGAGTATGGAGGAGGAGCTGAAGTTGTTGTCCAAGTAGTTGGGCAAAACGATGAAAAAGTAGAGGATGCAGTTGTTAAAAGAGCTGATCAAGCTATTTTTGATCGTCTAACTGGAGGAACTGGACTTAATGGAACTCAAGTTTCAATCGAAGGTGAAGGAAGAATTAGAGTTTCAAGAAGTGGAATTTACACAAATCAAGAAATTAATGACTTCACAAAAGAAGTAATTGAAAAACAAAAAATTGTAATTACAGATATTAACAACAACCCTCTATTTTTAGATGGTAAATTTGTTCCAAACCAAAAAATTGATTACAACAATACAGAAAACATTAACGAAAGCAGATACATAGCACCTTTTAAAGCGGGAGCTGCTAAAGTTCAAGTTGATCAAAACGGAAGAAATCAAGTTTCTATTGAACTAAAAGATAAAGATGCTCAACTTGAGTGAACAAAAGCTACAGAATACATTTCTCGTCAATCTGCTTTTGGTACAAACTTAATTTTGATTTGACTAAACTTAAAAGATTTAGTTGAAATGGCGAAAGTTTCATATCCAGAACAATGAGCAAAATCAGGATACAACCCTTACAAATTCGTTCACGTTGATGAAGACACAAGTCCTAAAACTGTTTCAGGTTCTCAAACACCACTACAACCTACTCTAAAAGAAGAACAGTTTTCAGCTAAAAAATATTTAATTTCAGCTGCTTCTGTTTCCCAACCTTTATCAGGTGAAAGCTTTGTTATTCAGGGATCATTTACTTCAGGAGAAGCTAAACAACTTGCTTTAAACATAAATTATGGAACAGATGATTACTCACTAAAATTATTATCATCTTCATTTGTTTCAAAGGAACTAGGGGAAAATTCCTTTAATTCAGCTCTAATTGCAGGAGTTGTTGCGATTGCGGTTATTGCTATTTTCATGATTGTAAACTACGGACTTCTTGGAGTTCTGTCTACAATTTCACTTTCTCTGTACATTTTCTTAACTCTATTAATGTTTACAACAGTAAGAGGAGAATATTCACCTTCAACAATTGCAGCTCTTGTTATTGGAGTTGGAATGTCTGTTGATGCAAATATTATTTCCTTTGAGTCGATTAAAAAAGAAGTCTATAAAGGTGCAGGTTCGATTAAAGCGTTTGCGAAAGCTAATAAATTCTCGTTTGCTGCAATTATCGACTCCAACGTCACAACGCTCCTTGTTTCTTTAGTTCTATTCTTCTTTGGAACAAAAGATATTAAAGGATTTGCAGTTACATTGCTATTTTCTATTATTTTCACTGTTTTAATAATGCTATTTTTCACAAAATACATGACAGGATTATTAGTAAGAACCGGAATCTTTGATAAGCATAAGCTACTAATGGGGGTTTCTAAAAAATATGTTGCACTGCATTCAAGGGGTTATGTTTCTGTAGTTGAGCGTCCAGATTATTTAAAAATAGGAAAATGAACAAACTATATTCCTATTGTAATTTTCTTAACTGGAGTTATTGTCTTTGCAACTTTCGCAATTATTAACAAAAACTTCGTTGCAGGATTTAATTTAGCACTTGAATTTAGTGGTGGAACAAACATTACAGTTACATCAGAAAACACAGATTCTAACTTAATAACTTTACAAAAAGCAAAAGATATCGCAGCCTACTTAGAACAAAACGGAATTGACAATTCAAAAAATCAAATTTTAATTCAAGAGATTGATGTTGAAAACCAAATTTACAGCGTTTTAGTAAGAACAAATCAAGACATCACTTCAATTATTTCACCTTTAACTGAAGGTCTTGAAAAAACATTTAGTAATTTAAATATTGTAAGTTACAGTATTTCAGCAGAAGAAGCTAAAAACCTTGTAACAAACTCAGTTTTAGCTGTTTCAGTTGCCTTTGCTGCTGTTGTTGGTTACATCATTATCAGATTAAAATGAACATTTGCCTTTGCTGCAATTATTTCATTATTACACAACATATTAATTACAATTTTATTCTTTATTATTTTCAGACTTGAAATCTCGCCAATCTTTATTGCGGCTATTCTTTCAATTATTGGATACTCAATTAATGATACAATTGTTGTTTTTGAAAGAATTAAAGAAATTACAAAAGATTTACCACACCAAGAGGTTCAAGACTTTACAAGACTTAAAATGATTGTTAACAGAACAATAAGAGAAACAATTAAGCGTTCAATTTTAACTTCTTTAACAACTCTCTTTACAATTCTAATCTTAATTATTTTCAAAGACTCAACAGATATTTACTTCAACATTGCTCTATTAGTTGGTGTTGTTTTTGGAACATACTCATCACTATTTATTGCTACATACATCTGATTATTAACAGAAACATTAAGAAACAAGAAAAAAGCAAAAAGAATCAAAAAAGGTTACTGAAATACTCAAAAAATTAAAGAACAAACATTTAGTGGAATAAACGATTTTGAATATTAGAAAGGATACATCGTGTATCAAAAACCTAAAGGAACAAAAGATATTTACGGAATTGAAGCTAATGCTTATCAAAAATTAAGACAAGTAGTTTTTGAAAAAGCAAAGAGCTGAAACTTTAAGTATATTGAAACACCAATCTTTGAAACTTACGAATTATTTTCAAGAACTTCAGGAGAAACTTCTGATATTGTAAATAAAGAAATGTATGTTTTTGAAGACAAAGCAAACAGAAAAATGGCACTTAGACCAGAAGGTACTGCTCCTGCTGTTCGTTTAATTTTAGAGAATAAATTATATTTATCAAACGATAAATATTTTTACTTTGGACCAATGTTTAGATATGAGCGTCCTCAAAAAGGGAGATACAGACAATTCTATCAAGCAGGTTTTGAGTTTATTTCAGAAAAAAATATTTACAATGATTTTGAAGTTATTTCAGCTGCTGATTCAATTCTAAAAGAACTGAAAATACAGGATTATGTGTTAAAAATTAACACATTAGGTTCAAAACAAGAAAGACTAAAATACATTGAATATTTAAGACAATACTTCTCGCAATACAAAGATCAACTCAGTGAAATTTCTCAACAAAGAATAGATAAAAACCCTCTAAGAATCCTTGATGACAAAATTGATTCACAAAAAGACTTTGTGCAAAATGTTCTTCCTCTAAGTTCTTTTTTAGAAACACAAACACTGGAATATTTCAATCAACTACAACAATTGCTAAACAAATACAACATCAAATTTGAAGTCGATTCTTCTTTAGTTAGAGGGCTAGATTATTATGATGAAATAGTCTTTGAATTTGTTTCTGAATCACCTGCTTTAGGTACAAAAGCAACAGTGATTGGTGGAGGAAGATACGATAACTTATTTTCTGAAATTGGTAACCAAAACCTTTCTTCAATTGGTTTTGGTGTTGGAATTGAAAGATTGCTTGAAATCATTCTTTACAACAACGAAATTAATTTAGAACAAAAAAGCGATGTCTTTGTTGGAATCATCAATGAACAAGAAACACAAGAACTACAGGAAATTATCTTCGAACTAAGATCCTTAAACTTCTCTGTAGAATACAACAAAACACCTCTTAAACCACAAAAGTTATTTAAAAAAGTCGATCAAACACAATACAATTTTTTAATCTTTAAAGAAAAAGATCAAAAAGCGGATTACATTACAATTAAAGACCTTCAAACAAAAGAAAACACAGAATTACACAGATCAAAAATAGAAGCATTTTTGAAAGGAAAACATGAAAACAATTAAGAATAATGAATTAAGATTAAGTGATGTTAACAAACAAGTTAAGCTGTATGGATGAGTTCAAAATACAAGAAAATTCAAGGATTTAATCTTTATTGACCTTAGAGATCGTTGAGGAATTACACAAGTAATTTACAACCCTTCTGAAATTGATGTTCATTTAGCTAAAGAATATATAATTGAAGTTGAAGGAGTTGTTGTAGAAAGAAAATCATACAATAGCGAGCTTGAAACAGGGCAAATCGAAATCAACGCAACAAACATTAAAGTTCTTTCTAAATCTAAAGAACTTCCTTTTGAAATTTCAGACAACATTGAAGTTTCAGAAGAATTAAGACTAAAATATCGTTTTCTAGATCTAAAAAGAAATAAACTAAAAAACAACATTATTTTTAAAAATAAGGTATTTAAAATCTTAAGAGACTTTTTAGACGAAAACGAATTTATCGATATTGAAACTCCAATTCTTTCAAAATCAACTCCAGAAGGAGCAAGAGACTTTTTAGTACCAACTAGAAAAGAAGGAAAATTCTTTGCTCTACCTCAATCACCACAGTTATTTAAGCAAATTCTAATGGTTTCTGGTTTTGAAAAATACTATCAATTTGCAAAAGTTTTCAGAGATGAAGACTTAAGAAAAGATAGACAATACGAGTTTTTCCAATTAGATATGGAAATGTCTTTTGTTGATGAAAAAGATGTGCAAAATCACGTTGAAAACATGGTTAAATACCTGTTTGATAAGCTTGGTTTAGAGATTTCTGTTCCTTTTGAAAGAATGGATTATGACTTTGCAATTGACAACTACGGAAGCGACAAACCAGACTTAAGATACGAAAATAAATTATTAGATGCACAATCTCTAAATGATGCTTCTGAGTTTCTATTCTCAAATCCTGTCACAAAAGCTTTATGACTTGAAAACGAAGTAATCTCAAAACAACAATTTAAACACCTTGATGAAGTTGCTAGAAAAAACAAAGCAAACAGATTGCTTTATGTAATTGTTGAAAATTCAGAGATCAAATCTGCATCATTTAAGATCAATAGTTTTGATAAAATAAATTCTTTTATAAAGGAAAAACACTTTATAAACGGAACTTTATTTATTGTTAATGATCAATATGAAAAGGTTTGTCAAGGGCTTGGAGGTTTAAGAGTTGAGCTTAATTCAATGTTCAAATTAGCAAAAGAAAATAGCTATAAATTTGCTTGAATCGTTAATTGACCGATGTTTGAATACGACGAAGAACAAAAACGTTATTCAGCAGCTCACCACCCTTTTACTATGTTCCAAGAACAATCTTTAGCAACTTTTGAGACTGATCCAAAATCAGCTAGAGCAAAAGCATATGACTTAGTTCTTAACGGTTTTGAAATTGCTGGAGGTTCAATCAGAATTCATGATTCAGAAATCCAAAGAAAAATGTTTAAAGCAATTTCAATGACAAAAGAACAAGCAGAAAGTCAATTTGGTTTCTTCTTAAATGCTCTTGAATTTGGTGTGCCACCTCACGGAGGAATTGCTTTCGGTCTTGATCGTCTAATTATGATTCTAACCAATTCAGAATCAATTAGAGATGTTATTCCTTTCCCAGTAAACTCAAAAGGAATAAACTTAATGATTGATTCTCCTTCTGAAGTTACAAAAGAACAACTTGATGAGTACTTTTTAGAACTTAAAAAATAAAACTAAGACAAAACAAAAAAACTTAACAGCAATTGTTAAGTTTTTTGTTTTAGTTATATAACTTTTTGAGTTTGTAGTAGTTTCTAACTGCGTTTTTAAACAGAAAACTAGAAGCTGATTTATATTTTTGTAGCTTGCCTTCGATGTTGTGAGACTTAAATGTATAGAAAATTTCAGTCATAGCTTCTTTAAATTCTTCTTTGTTTTTAACTATTTTTGTGTAGTTTTTAAAAGAAAATAGATGAATTAAAATGTTTTTGAAAAAGAATCTTTCCATTTTTCTTTCGAAGATTTCAATGTTATTTCTAAACTTAAGTTCATTATAAAGGTAGTTCATGTTTTTGGCAATTCCTAGAACTTTAGAAGGGCTTTGAGTTTTTGAGATTCCTTTTAAATTAAGGTCGTATTTATAGGTGTATTGATCAATAAAATAAGTGCTTTTAGCAAGCAGCATTAAATTAAAAGTTACTGGCACATCTTCGAAGTTATAACCCTCTAAAAACTTCAGTCCGCTATTTAAAAAGAACTTTTTGTTATAAGCTTTATTTCAAATAAAGGGACTTCAGTGACTTAAATAGTTTTCAACATTATTGAAGTTATCAACTTTTTCAAAAGAAGGTTTTTTAAGAAAGTTATAAACTCTCATGTTTTTTAAAATTAAGGTATTTTTAGCATAAACAATATCAAAATCTTTTTCTTTTAGAGCTTGATTAAAGAATTTCATTGTGTTAGGAAATAATTGATCATCAGCATCTAGAAAATAGAAATAATCTGTTTCTGTTTCTGCAATTAATCTATTTCTCCCTCTTGCGAGTCCTTCATTTTGCTCAAGAGCAATAATTTTAATATTAAAAAGAGTTTCGTTTTGTTTTTTAAAATTTTGTAGCATTTGCAGTGTGTTGTCTGTTGATTTATCATCAATAAAAATTAAATCAAACTCACGATCACTTTGATTTAAAATGCTTTTAAATAAGCTTTCTAAAAATTCTGTTTTATTGTAACAAGGAATAAGTAGAGTAATTTTATTTTTGCTCATTTCAATAAATCCCTTCTAGTTTTTTTAGTCTTTTAAGACTGCTTTTGAAAACAAAACTAAATTTGTTTTGGTACTTTTTGTATTTGTGTTCAAAGTTATATTTTTTAGCAACTTCAAAGAATTCTTCAAATACTTCTCTGTAAAGTTCTGTGTTTTTGGTAACTACTTTAAAACTTTTTCTTTTGAAAATATAGTAAATTAAGTTTTTAAAAAAGATTGATTCAATTCTGTTTGAAAACATGTTTTGTGTATTGATTTCTTCAAGTTTTGAATAAAGATAATCAAGATTTTTTGCAATTCCTAAAATTCTTTTTGGCGAATTTCCGGAACTCAATCCCTGTGAATTTAAAAAGTATTTATAAGTAATTTTATTGATAAAATGAGTATTTTTAGCTGATAAAAAAATTGAGAAGCAAATCGGAAAATCTTCAAATAAATAACCGTTTAAAAAACTCATTCCAAATTGCTTAAATCACTCTGTCTTAATGGCTTTGTTTCAAATATAAGCCGAACCATATTTTAAATATTCCATCTTTTGTTTTTTGGTTTTTATGAATCTCATAAAGTAATTTCTCTGTATATTTGGAATTCTGATGTTGTTGTAAGTGAGTGAGTGATTTGAATAATAAATCTCACAATTTGGTTTTTTTTCTAAAGCTTTATTGTAGTGCTTCATTGCATTTTTGGTGATTATGTCATCTGAATCTAGAAAATAAAAATACTCGGTTTCTGTTTTAGAAATTAAAAAATTTCTCACAAAAGCAAGACCTGAATTTTGCTCTAGTTGATAAATTTTAATATCAAATAAATTGGAGTATTTTTGTTTGAAGTCTTCCAGAATTGCTTGTGTGTTGTCTGTTGAGGCATCGTTCACAAATACAATTTTAAAGTTTTTATCTTTTTGATTAATTAAAGACTTAAATAAACGCGGATAGAAATCCGTTTTATTATAACAGGGGATTAATATAGAAATTTTAGCTTCTTTTTTCTTCATGAGTATTTAAATTATACCAAAAGAAAGCAAAATTCTTGTTTTAGAGAAATTGAGAAGTGAGTTTTGCACAGAAAATTAAACTAAACACTCTTTTAAAAAGTCAATTAATACTTCTTTTTGTGTTTCATCTTCGTAAGATTTTATGAATAAAGTTCTGAAAGTCTCTATTTTTTCAGGGGTAATTAAAAGAATTTTGTTATAGTGTAAACTTAAAAGTAAGTTGCTAAAAATTGTTGAACTTCGTTTGTTTCCATAGCCAAAAGGTTGCATTTTCATCATTGAAATCATATTAAAAAGTATGTTATCGATCGAAATTGTATAAAGATTATTAAGAATTAAATCATTAATTTGATTCGTATCCACTTTAGGAGGTATGTATGTACTTCCTTTAATTTGAACAGAAAAATCTCTGATTTTTCCATTGTTGAAAATGATGCTTTCTCCAATTAACTTATTTATTTCCATTAAAGTTAAAATAGGTTTTTTTGTATCCAAAGTTATTTCTTCATTGATGATTTTTTTATATGTTTGATAGAGATTTAAAACAATAGAAGTATCGTGTGTTGATAAATTATTTTGCTTCATGTCAGTTATTAATTTATAGGTTTGCCCAAGAGTAATGTTAACATTTTCTAAGTTAGATGCATATGTTATAAGCTCATAAGAATATTGCAATATTTTTTTGTGTGTCATTATAACTCCTTTATAATTTCTTGACTTAATATAATTTTCTTCCCGTTTATAATGGTGTATTCTTCTGTTTCTATTGAACTAAAATTTTTGAAATAATCAATTAATATTTCTTTAGATTGATCAAATTTTTCTTTTGATAAGTATGCTTCACTGTTTCAATAATGAGTCAGATTTTTAACTCTTTGTTTAGCATCTTCGAAGCTTAAAAAATCTAAAATATAATCAATTGTGATTTTTTTAAACCAATCAAGATAAACAGAGCGATCAGCTCTTTCTGGAAAATCAAAAACTTCAGTAACTTTTTCTAAAATTAAATCAATGTTTTGAAGATGTATTCAAGATTTTTTTGTCATTTTATTCCTTTTGTAAATTATACTAAAAATGCTGTTTGTTCGCAAGAATAGAGAACTTTTAGAAATTATTTTAGTTGTGTTAGTGAGATTTTTGTTTGTTCTCAATACAGAGAATAATCGCCCTTTTTAGTTTTAGTTATTTTCGACTTCTTCGAGTTTTTATAATTGTTTTTCGTTCAAATGCACGCATATCAAAAACGTTGTTTATTTAGAAAATAAAGTTATTAAGATATCATTTGATAAAGCACGGACGCTCATATAGCGTTTCCATATGCTTTGGCATTGGTTCAATTGTATGTGGGACAGTGAAAGCTTGCTCTAAGGCAAGCTTTTTAAAATTTTAGAAAGTTCATTGAGTTTGAATATTAACCAGAAGTATTTATTTGGCTAATTTATTCTATTTTTTAAAGTATTCTAAATAAATATAGTGTTTATCTTTGTCTTTTCAGTCTTTAAAAACCTCATTTAATCAATTTCTTCTTGACTTTTGATTTCAGTAAAAACACGCTTAAAAGAAGTAAAGAAGCAAAAATAATTATGCTTTTCAAAAAGATATACCAAAAAATAATAAAAAGTAGGATCGGATATTTTTGAAAATGGTATCATTTTATTGAGGAATGGACGCTCATATAGCGTTTCTATATGCTTTGGCAATGGTCCAATTGTATGTAGGACAGTGGAAGCTTGCTTTAGGGCAAGCTTTTTAAATTCTAAAAGCAACTAATTAGATCTTGAATATCTTGGAGTATAAAGTTATTTACGGATTTTTCGTCTTTGGAAATCAAAAAATCAAAAGTGTATGGAATTACTCCTTTACGACCAGAAAATCTATACAAATAAACATTTTTATCGTGTGTTATAATTTTTATGCAAAAATCTTTTTCAATCTCTTTTTTCAAAAGATTATTAATTTCTAAAATATAAAAATATTGAATATTTTTAGAGTGGGCTAAAAAATTTCTAAGTCTAAGAGCAAAAGAGATTGTTTTATTTGCTTTTCTATAATTAATGGGCTTTTTGAATATGATTGTCTTTATTTTTCTTTTATCAGCTCCACTAATTAAAGGAGTGCTATTTTTTAAAAAAATAAGCAGCAGTAACTTAAGACTTCCTAAAGTAAAGAATTCAATATCAAATCAAATTGGATTCGAGAAACTTTTTATACCTTTTTTAAATCTTTGAAATTCATCATTATCAACTCAAATGGTTTCTAGAAAATCAAGTCATTTGTCATAATTATCCCTTCAATAAGGATTTTCTGAATCATGCATAAGTTGGGCAATCAGTCTTGCCAAAACGCTTTTCATTCTTCTTTCTAATTTAAGAATGTTATTTAGTAAGAATTCCGAAAATGCTTCATTGTTTTCATTAAAAGTTTTTA
This sequence comes from Mycoplasma procyoni, assembly GCF_017052595.1. Classification (GTDB taxonomy): domain Bacteria; phylum Bacillota_I; class Bacilli_A; order Mycoplasmatales; family Metamycoplasmataceae; genus Mesomycoplasma_A; species Mesomycoplasma_A procyoni. The sequence goes on along the minus strand of NZ_JAFIDB010000007.1, from coordinate 29,705 downwards.
ATTTATCAAAACTGAATCAATTTTTGTAAATATGACCGTTGTTTTCGTCTCTTTTGTAAAGGATTTTAAATAAATTATAGTGTTTATCTTTATCTTTTCAGTCTTCGCGTACCTCGTTTCAATCGATTTCATCTTGAGTTTTCATTTCTGCAAATACAAGTTTAAAAGAAGTAAAAAAGTAGACATAGTTATTGTTTTCTAAAAATTCTAGAATCTCATTATTTTGTCCTTCTCTTGTTTTCATTTTCTTTACTTCTTTTAGTCTTTTTAGTTGTTGTTCTGTTGTTAAAAATTTTTTCATTTTGGTCCTTTCTGGTGTTTTCCTCCATCCTAGAATAGAAATTTTTTGTAAAAAATAGCCTAAAAAAGACAAATTTGGGAAAATTACAGTTTCCTTTCCTAAAATTTTCCACTGAAAAATCACCTATAACTTAAGCTATGTTGTTAAATTCACCCGCTCAAGAGATATTAAAAAATAATATAACAAGAAAAAGTGATTTTTATAGAAGAGCGTGTTTTTATGTGGTATTATTTAATTATTGGAAAATGGTCGCTCCTAAGCGGCTCAACGTATCTTCGGCTTAAATGACGAATATCTTGAACAGAGAAAAGCTTGCCTTTAAGGTGAGCTTTTTAAATACTTTTAAAATTAGAAATATTTAATTTTGGTCTTCCTTAGATTTTGTGTTGCTTCTATAATAGAAAGACAGCTAATAACAATTAATGAATTAACATAACAAGAAAAAATACTTTTTATACAAAAACACGACTTTTTATGGTACTATTTAGTTATTGGAAAATGGTCGCTTTTGAGCGGCTCTGGGTATCATTCGACTTAAATGACGAATACGCAGGACAGTGAAAGCTCGCTACAAGCGAGTTTTTTAAAACGCTTTTTTAAAGAAATGGATTAAAGTTTTGAAATCCTCTTGAATAATTTTGTTTACGGACTTGTTTTCTCTTGCGATTAATAAATCAAAAGAATAAGGGATTATCCCTAAATCTCTTCAAATAACACACAGAAATTTACTTTGATCATATTTTTATATGTATTCCACAGTCTTTTTTTGAAAGTTCTTTCCTTGTAATATTGTTAATATAACAAGAAAAAAAGACAATTTAGATAAAAGTAAATTTTTAGTGATAGAATTTAATTATTGGAAAATGGTCGCTCCTAAGCGGATCCTGGCTATCTGTTGCTTAAGTGCAAATATCCGGAACAGTGAAAACTTGCTTATGGCAGGTTTTTAAAATTCCTTTTTAGAATTTTTATAAGAAAATTAAAATCATTTGAAATTTCACTTAATATAATAAGAAAAAAATCATTTTTGCTAGAAAGGTGTTTTTCTGTGGTAGAATTTAATTATTGGAAAATGGTCGCTTCTATGCGGCTCTGGGTATCTTCGACTTAAATGACGAATACGCAGGACAGTGAAAGCTCGCTATTAGTGAGCTTTTTAAAACGCTTTTTTAAAGAAATTGATTAAAGTTTTAAAATCTTCTTGAATAATTTTATTTACTGACTTATTTTCTTTTGTGATTAATAAATCAAAAGAATAAGGGATTATTCCTAAATCTCCTCAAATAACATACAAAAATTTGCTTTAATCATATCTTTTTATGTGTATTTCATAAGATTTTTTTGAAAGTTCTCTTCTTATAATGTCATTAACTTCTAAAATATAAAAATATTGAATATTTTTAGAGTGAGCTAAAAAATTTCTTATTCTTAATGCAAAAGAAAGAAATCTATTTATCTTGCTTGAATAAATGTGTGTTCCAAATATTTCGGATTTAAGAAAAGTCTTTTCATATTGATTGATTAAGAAATTATCTTTGCTTAACAAATTGTTTAGTAGCAGTAATAAATTTCCAAAAGTTAAATTTTCAATATCAAATCAAATGTAATTTGAGTGGTGTTCAATTTTTGATCTGAATTTGGCATATTCTTCTTTATTGAATCAAATAGTCTCAAGAAAATCAAGTCATTTATCATATTTAGTTCTGAAGTTTTCGTCTTCTGTAACAAACATTAATTTGGCAATGAAATTACCCACAATACTCTTTATTCTCTTTTCGAGTTTTAGAATATTGTTTAGAAGATAATCGGAAAACTTTTTGTTGTTTTCATTAAAATTTTTAAGCTTATCAAAACTAAATCAGTTTTTATAAATATGATCTTGATTTTCGTTTGTTTTGTAAAGGGATTTAAAGAAATTATGATACTTATTTTGACCTTTTCAGTCTTGAGTTATTTGTTCTCATTCAACTTCTGATTCATCCTTTATTTCTGCAAAAACAGGTTTAAAAGGTGTGAAAAAATGCACATAATTATTTTGTTTTAGATAGTCAATTATTTCTTGTTCTTGGTTCTGTTTTGTTTTCATATTTTTGACTTCTTTTAGTCTTTTTAGTTGTTGTTCAAATGTTAAAAAATCTTTCATTTTCATCCTTTCTGAGGGGTTTATCCCCTCTAGAATAGAAATTTTTTGCCAAAAACAACCTAAAAAGGAAAAACTTGGGAAAACTTCTAGTATTTTTCCTAAAATTTTCCACAGAAAATAGCGTTAATTTGAGTTTTATTTTTCAAATTACTTTTATAATAACAATTAATGAAATTTAATATAACAAGAAAAAAAGTATTTTTTTGAAATAAAACAAATTTTATGCTATTATTTAATTATTGGAAAATGGTCGCTCCTATGCGGCTCAACGTATCTTCGGCTTAAATGACGAATAGGTTGAACAGAGAAAAACTTACCCTTAAGGTAAGTTTTTTAAAATACCTTTTCAAAAAAATGAATTAGAAGTTTAAAATCTTCTCTAATGATTTTATTTACTGATTTCTTTTGTTTTGTAACTAATAAATCAAATGAATAAGGAATAACACCTTTTTTATTTAAGAAAAGGTATAAAAATTTATTTTGATCAAATATTTTAATTTGGATTTTGCAATCATTTTTAGATAGTTCTTTCCTGATAATATCATTTACTTCTAAAATATAAAAATATTGAAGGTTCTTTGAGTGTGCGAGAAAATTCCTTAATCTCAATGCAAAAGAAAGAATTCTATTAATTTTAGTAGAGTAAATATTTCTTTCAAATATTTCAAACTTTAGCTTTGTTTTTTCTTTTTTTGATAGAAAACGATTATCATCTCTTAGTAGATTACTTAATAGAGATACCAAATTCCCAAAAGTTAAATTTTCTATATCGAACCAAATATAATTTGAATCACATTCAGTTTTAGTTCTAAATTTAAGATATTCTTCTCTATCGATTCAACTAGCTTCCAAAAAATCAAGTCATTTATCATATTGAAATTTAAAATTTGGATTATCTGTAGTGAATATTCATTTTGCAATAAAGTTTCCTAAAATACTTTTAATTCTCTTTTCTAACTTCAAAATATTAATTAATAAATAGTCAGAAAATTTCTTGTTGCTTTCATTAAAGTCTTTTAGTTTATCAAAACTAAATCAGTTTTTGTAGATGTGATCTTGATTTTCATTTGTTTTGTAAAGCGGTTTAAAGAAATTGTAGTATTTATTTTGACCTTTTCAATCTTGAGTGATTTGTTCTCACTCAACTTCCGATTCATCTTTTATTTCTGCAAAAACAGGTTTAAAAGGCGTGAAAAAATGCACATAATTATTTTGTTTTAGATAGGCAATTATTTCTTGTTCTTGATTCTGTTTTGTTTTCATATTTTTAATTTCTTTTAGTCTTTTTAGTTGTTGTTCAAATGTTAAAAAATCTTTCATTTTAATCCTTTCTGAGGGGTTTATCCCCTCTAGAATAGAAATTTTTTGCCAAAAACGGCCTAAAAAGGAAAAAAATGGGAAAATTTCTGCTTTTCTTCCTAAAATTTTCCACAGAAAATGGCATTAGTTTTGTTCTTATGTTAATTTAACTAATGTCAATTAATAAAACTAATATAACAAGAAAAATCTGATTTTAGATAAAGATAAATTTTTTAGTGGTATCATTTAATTATTGGAAAATGGTCGCTCCCTATGCGGCTCAACGTATCTTCGACTTAAATGACGAATATGTTGAACAGCGAAAAGCTCGCTCTTTGGCGAGTTTTTTAAATTCCTTTTTAAAATAGATAAATGCACTTTAAAGCGAAGCGAAAACTTAAAACAGATTGTTATTTTTTTACTCTTTTAATTTACTTTAACTAAACAATATATACATTCAATGATTGAAAAATACGTAAATTTTGTTTTTTTGTCTTTTGTGTTATAATTCAAATATTAAGTTTTAAGCAAAAAGAAAAAAATAACTGTTTTTTTAACAAAATCATGTTCAAACAACACATTTATTTAGAATATTTACTAAAGTGGTATAATGTAGATATAGTTTGAATGTTAAAAGAATAGTATAAAAAGAGAAAAAGGAAAATATTTTATTTCTAAATCAAAAATTGTTTTTGATTCTAAAATAACACATTAGACCTTTTAAAAGCAAAAAAGTCGGTTATATTTTTAACCTTTTTTGCATTTTCTCTCTAAAATTAGAAAAAAAATAGTAAAATTTATAAAAAAATAAAGAAAAGAATGTAGAGATTATGATAACTAAAAAAGTAATAATAGGATTAGCCTCTGTCGGCGTTCTTAGTGGTGGAGTTATTGGAGTTGTAAGTTATGTAGGTTCTAAACAAGAAAAAACTTACATTCCGGGTAATAGTCAAGAAAAAATAACTTTCAAAAAAACGAGTGATGAAAAACCACCTGTAATAAATAAAAAAGATGACAAACAAGAGATAAAAAACGACGAAATAGGCGATAATAATTCACCAAATCAGACGCAAAATTCTGAAATAAGTGGCCAAAATCAAGAAACTTCAGTTCAAGATAATACAGAAACAGAACCACCTAAATCTGTAGTAAATGAAGAAAATAATGACCAAAAACCACCAAAAACACAGGAAATTAACACAAAAACAGAAGAAAAACCTCCAACAGTTGAACCAATAAAAACTGTTGAAGCAAAAGAACCTGAACCACCTAAAGAAGTTGCTCAAGAACCGCCAAAACAAACTAATCAAAACATTCAAAAAACAGACAATACTATTCAAAACACAGAAAACACACCGCTTAAAACTAAACCTAATATTCAAGAAACTAATAACACACAAGAACAATCAAAACCTCCTAAAAAAGAGGAAATACCAAAACCAAAACCTCAACCACCACAAGAGGTTGCAAAACCTAAAGAAAAAGAATTTGAGTTTTCAGAAAAAACAAGAATTATTCCTTCTTTAGAATCAAACGAAATGACCTTTGATCAAATCAAAAAAGAATCATTTATGTTTGATAAAACTAACTTAGATCCAGAGCTAAACTATGAAGTTTCTACCTTTGTATTAAACGAAGATGAAAATTCATTAACAATCTTTGTAAAAGCAACACACAAAGATAAAAGCGAACAATATGCGATCAAAAACTTTACAGCATTCAAATCACCTTACACAATTGACATCGAAAACACTCAAAATCAAACAGAATTAAGTGTTAAAGAAGATTCAATAACCAAAAAGTCTTCACAATACACAATCGATGATTTTATGATTAATAACCCTGTTAATAATCATCAAATAAACATCGATTCATTTACAGAAATAATTGAAGATCAACAAAGTGGTTTAAGAACTTCAAATGTTCAATTGTCATTTAGCAAAAATAATAAAACTATTACATTCACAAAAACTATTAGTTGAGATTTTGAAACAGATGCTGAAATAGTCGAAAGAGCAGCAAACAAAGATAGACAAATCTATCAAGCCAAAATCGACCAACTAATCAACAAAGATCTTCTGCCAAGAGAGTTTGTAGAACAAAATCCAAATTTCTCTTATACAGACGAAGAAGAACAAATTCACTTTAAACTAATTCAAAACATTAAAGTAGATGATTATGATGGAGTTTTTGTTGGATTGTTTGAAGTCAAGAAAAATGACGCCATCCAAACATCAACAATTACCTTCAATAGTTTTAACAAAATTATCGCCCAAGACAAAGACTACAAAAATACAAACAGAATTAAAGCCTGAGATATTAAAGCGGATGCTCCATATTACAAATCATGGAAAAAAGAGTATGTATTTGATCCAGTAGGAGCTGGTGGTAAAATCGGTCAAAACTACTGATACAACAATTCTAATCAATCTAAAGATATCATTTTTGAAATAGTCAAAAAAGATAAAAAACCAATATACATTGAAAAGCTGGAATTAATTTTCTTAAATTACACAGGATACCACAAAGAAAATAATGACTACTATTCAATCCAATATCAAACACATGAAGGTTCAGAATGAAAAAACGCTGACACCGCCCATAAAACAGTCACAACTGGTTGACCACATGCAATACCACACGCCTACGAGCAAACATTAATCAGAGATAATGTTTATGCATTAAGAGTGGTATTTAAAAAAGGACAACAACCAAATTGATATGTAACTATTTCTTCATTAATGCCATTTATAAAGCAGAAGAACATAGAAACCATAAAGAGAGGACAAAATGAGTAAGAAATCAATAAACAAGAAAAGTGTTATATTAACTGCTGGTTTAGGTATCACAATTGGTACTGCAGCAGCTATTATTCCACCACTACTAAATAGAGAAGTAGACAAAAAAGAAGTTATTCAAGTAGTTGATTGAAAAACAAGCAATGTTGGACTCAACAATGCTTCTGTTTCATTTAAACTTAACTTAGAAGACGCAGCAATTTCCAAAAAAGCAAAAGCACAACTAGACCAACTAAAAGAACTAAAAGTTAATGTTATTGAACCAAAAACAGCACACATCGAATCAGTTAACACAGCTACACTAGATCCACAAACAAACGAGTTTTCATTTGATGTTTCTAACTTAAATGCTGGTAAAATCTACAACTTCAATGTTGTATCATTACCACACATCAATTTCTTCTTTGAAATCAATAACAATGCTTCATTCATTGTTACAAAACCAGAATTATCAAGAGTTGATGCTCAATTAGACAAAAGAAATGCTCAATTAACATTAGTGTTTGCTGATGATGAACACATCTTAAACAACAAACAAGCTGTTATTAAATACAGAAAAGTATCAGAAGTTGAAACAAAAGATGTTGAATCAGTAGTTAAACTAGAAGAAGTTGCAACTTCAGTTGGTTCAAAAATCAAAGAAATTAGAGCAACATTTGATCTTAAAGACTTAGACAGAGACACAGAATACTACATCCAATCAGTTGAAGTAGACAATGAAGCTATTTCATTTTCATCAAGAGCTGAAAGAGCATTTAAAACATCAACTCCAACAACAACACTAGAAAACCTAGAACAAACAGAATCAACAAAAAATAGTGCTAAAGCAACACTATCATTTGATAATTCAGATATTGACATCAAAGACAAACAAGTTAATGTTTACTATGCAAAAGTTAACAAAGACGAAACAGGAGAAACAATTGGTTATGGCGATGAACTAGCTTTAGAATCACAAACACTAAAACTAGAAGATCCAGCCCAACCAGCAAAACTAGATCTAGAATTCACTGCATTAGAAGAAGGTTCAAGTTACATTATCACAAGAATCACAACTATTGATCCTAGTGATTCATCAAAAAACATTGAAGTTATTGTTCCAAAAGAAAAAGAATGATCAATTTCAACAAAAGCAGCAATCCAAAGCATTACACACGACACAACAGCTGAAAAATCAGACTTTATGCGTGTTGTTTTAAAAGACGATTCATTTACAAATAACTCAAAAAGAGCATATGTTAAATATAAACTAGATTCAGCTGACGAATCAGAAGCACAAATTGCAGAAAGTGACATTACTGGAAATAATGTTAGATTTTTACTTACAAATCTAACAGGTCTAAAACCTTATAGTGTTCTTGAGTTTGGTCTTGTAACAGAAGCAGAAGACAAAACCAAAACATATACTGCGATGGAATTCTTAGACTCATTAACAGCAGAACAACAAACAAAAATGAAATCATTTGTTCCTACTGTTTCAAACGTTTCTATTGAAAAAATCTCTATTTCTGCTGAAACAGAAACTACAGCTACTGTTAAAGTTACATTCAAAAAAGAAGATGCAGAATCTGTATTAAACAGAAAAGCACAATTATTTGTTAAAGGACTTGGAGAAAAAGAAACATACAGATTCCCTGCAGATGCAGATGTTAAAGATGCATCAAAAGCGGTTGTGATTTCAAAAGATGGAGAAGACACTGTTGCTACATTTAGCGTTACAGGTCTTGAAGGTGGTATCGAGTACACTGTAGGTAAAATTGAATTAGTTGAAGAAGATACACTAAACGAAGCTGAAAACAAACTTAAAGCCGATTTCTTACTTTCTATTTCAGGAGAAGAAAGAACTTTCCACACAAAACCAGTTGTTAAAGATATTTCATACAGAGGAAACGACACTGCTGTAACTTTAGCTATTAACATCAAAAATGCATACAGAGAAGAATCTCAAAAATTCGAAGGTAGAGTTGCTACAATTAAATACAAAATTAAGGATTCAACAGATGAACCTACAGTTGCAACTGAAACAATCAAAAATAATTTTGTTAACCTTAACTTAAGTGGTCTAAAAGCTAACCAAACTTACGTAATTACTTCTATTACAGTTGCTGATTACCAAACATCAACACACGAAGATTCAGACAACTTATTAAGTGTTTCAAACATTTCAGAAGAGAAAAAACAATTCTTTACAACAGCTGAATCAGCAAATATTGTAAAAGTAAGCTCAACTGCTCAATCAGAAAGCACATCACAATTAGTTCTAACATTTGATGAACCATCATCATTCTTGGCAGACGAACCTAAAGCAACACTTCTACTAAAATACAGAAAAATTGGTTCAACAGGAACAAGTGAAGCTTTTGAAGCTCAAGTTGATAAAGACTCAAGAACAGCAACATTTAACTTTAGTAACTTATCAATTGGTAGTCAATACATCATTGACAGCATTGAAGTTAAAAAAGATGACAATGAAGCTAAACCAGTTCCAAAAATCCTATTTGATGCTTTAAGTGTTAAAGAAGCGGATAAAATTTTCAGAACTACAAATGGTATTTCTGCTATTTCAGTATCAACCCCAGTTGAAACAAAAGCAAGAGTTACAATTACATTAGCTGACGCTAGCGAAGAATATGTAAACAAACAAGTAAAAATCACTTATGCTAAAAAAGAAAATGGAACAGATATTACATCTGAACCAGTTTCAATCATCAATGGAAAAGCTGTATTTGACTTAAGTTCATTAGACAAAGTAACAGCTTACACAATCAAATCAGTTACATTAGTTGATACTACAGAAAAAACAATTCCTTTTGAGTCAAAAATTACAGATGGTCAAAAAGAATTTACAACAAATGCTCAAACAGCTACAGTTACAGAAATCAAACAACTGGATGGAGCTGACAGAACTAAAAATTCAGCTGTTGTAACAGTTAAATTCCAAGAATTAGACCAATATCTAAAAGATGGATATGATCTAAAACTAAAATACAGACAAAGAGGAACAAAAGAAGACAAAGAAGCTACTTCAACATATGAAGCAGCTGATTCAAAACACAAATTCAGCTTAAGCGATCTAAAAGAAGGTGCTGCTTACTACATTACAGGATTAAGTGCACAAAAAGATGGACAACAAATTGAAATCATCATTGACAAGATTTCCGATGAAAACAGAATCTTCTGAACAAAAGCTACAGTAAGTTCAATTAGCAACAGTACTCAACAAGAAGAACAAGCTAAACTTTATGTAAGATTCAATGATGCATTCAGAAGCTTAATCAAAAAACAAATCAAAGTTGTTGTTAAACAACTTGCTAGTGAAAACGATTCTAATGCAACAGAATACACAGCAACAGCAACTTCAGATTCAGGGCTATTTATCTTTAACTTAACTGGATTACCAAAAGCAACAGAAATGAAAGTAATGAAATTCATTAATGTTACAGATAATGCAAATGAAGAAATTGACTTCGGTTCAGCAGAAGTTCAAGCAACTGCATTTGAGACATCAAGAAAATTCACAACATCAGCTAAAACAGCTACAGTTAAAGCTGTTGAAATTACTGCTATTGAAAGAAATACATCAACAGTAAAAATTACATTCGATGATAAAGAAGCTTACTTAGTAGGTAAAAAAGTTAAACTAGAATACAAAGGTCAATTATCACCTGATGCAATCAAAACAGAAGAAGTTACAATTACTGATGACAAAACAGCTACATTTAGTCTAACAGGTCTATCTGAAGGTATCAGATACACTGTTACAGGATTTGAAGTAACAGACTTCAAATATCCAAACACAGAAGAAGTTGTAGCTATTAGACCTAACTTTGCTTCAAACGAACAATCAACAGCTAAAGTTGTTAATAGAACATTTGTTACAAAATCAGCTGTTAACTCTTATGAAATCCAACAAAAAGATGAAACAACACTAAAAGTAGTTGTTTTAATAGCAGATAACGCTAAAGTTAAAAACGGATTTAAAGCAAAAGTTAAATACGCAGATTCAGAAACTCCTGATTCAAAAACAACTACTGGTGAAGTTGTTATTTCAAACGGAAAAGCAATCTTCGAAGTTTCAAACTTAACAAAATCACATACATACATCTTCTCAGAATTAGAAATTAATGATGCAGTAGATGGAACAACATTCACAGTTCTTCCAGAAAAATCAGAAGTTACAGAACAAATGAGAAAATACACACTTGTTTCAAACAATGTAACTGTAACTGCAATTGAACCAACTCAAACAGAAAATACAGGTTCATTCAAAATTACTATTAAAGATAGTGATGCCTTTGTTAATACAAAATCTGTTACATTAACAGTAAGAAAACAAGGATCTCAAGAAACAAAAGATGCCACAACAACTTTTGCAATGGAAAACGCAAATCCAACTGCTACATTCAACTTCAGTGATCTAGAAGGTGGATCAATCTACGCAATTTCTAAGATTGTTATTGATGGTGTTCCAAGAACAGTTATTGATCCAGCTGTTACAGATGCTAAAAAACAAATAGCAACAACACCTGATATTATTTCAGTTTCATTCTTACCTAATACAGAAACAAACTACAAAGCTACTGTATTAATCAAAGATCCATTATCAGGTACAACAGATGATAGAAAATTTGATGATAAACACGTAAGAATTACTTACTACGATACACAAGCTGAATCTACAAAATTAACTGCAGATTCTACAGTTGTAAGTTCAAGACTAGAATTTGCTCTAAACAACCTAACAAAAAACAGAAGATACAAAGTTGAAAAAGTTGAATATGCAGCAACTCAAGCTGAATTAGGAACAGCTACTGCTAAAACTTTCGTGTTCAACTCACGAGTTGCAGAAGAAAGAAAAGAATTCCACGTTATTGCAAAAACTGCAACAATTACACAAATTGAAAAAACAAATGTTACAGACAACTCTGCAACAGTAATCTTAAAACTACAAAAATCTGCAGATGAGTTTATGCAAACTCTATCTAAAAAACTAATATTAAAATACAAATCATCATCAACACCAACTCAAAGTGTTTCAGAAGCAGTATCACCTGAAATTGATGGAGATTTTGTTAAATATACATTTAACTTAAATGATTTAGGACATGGAGCTGCAGTTAGATTAGTTCAAGCAGAAACAGAATCTAAAGACATCGAAGTTAAATTCGCTGATGCACTAACACAAGACGATAAATTAATTAATACAATTGCTTCTGTAAGACAAATCACAAACTCTAAATCTGAAACAGAAGGTAACTGAATGATTTCAGTTTCTCTAAAAGATTTAAACAAAGCTTATGACACAACAGATACAAAACAAACAAAACTAAAAATTACTTATGGTAAAACAGCTGATGCATCTGATTCACATACTTCAGCAGAAGTAAACATTAAAGATGGAAAAGCAATCTTTGAGGTAACAGGAATTGAAAAATTCATTGATTACACACTAAAAACAGTTCAATTAGTTAATGGAACTGAAACAGTAGATCTTAAATTTGAATCTACAGTTGCAGAAAAAGATAAGCAATTTAAAGTTATCCCAAGAATTGCTACAGTTGAAGCAATTGAAAATAAAGCTTCAACAACTTCTTCTGCTTCATTTGATGTTAAATTCTCAGAAGCTGACAAAAACTATCTAAAACAATACAACAAGATTACTCTTAAATATAGACTAAAAGGAACAGATACAGTTCTTGAAAGAAATGCAACAATTGATACAACTACACTAAAAGCAAGCTTTAGCTTTACAGTGGATCAAGATGGATTCAAGAAAGGTAACTATGAAATCTTCTCAATTATTTTTGAAGGAGATGTTCTTGGTTCAACAGAAGTTAATGTAAATAACCCTAACAATGTTAAAGTGTTATTTAAAGACACTGTAACAATCCAAGATAAAGCATTTGAAACAGCTACAGAAATTACTTCTATTACTTACACAGCAATCAATGCTGGTGCAGAATTAGCGGTTAGATTAGTAGATACATCTTCAGTATTTGCTGGTGGAGAAGCAGTTGTTGTTTATACACTTAAAGATGATGCTACAGAACACGAAGCAAAAGCAACAATCGGTGCTTCAGTTGAAGCTGATAGATCAGAAGCTAATATCTTAATCAAAGATCTAGAAAAACAAAAAACATACACAATTACAAAAGTAAAAATTAATGGTACAGAAACTCCATTTGCTACAAACTTTGATCAAGCACAAAAACAATTCCAAACAGCAGCTACAAACGCTGAAGTCGCTTCAATTGAGTTCTCTGATTCAACAATTAACTCTGATGTAATTAAAGTTAAATTCTCTGAAAAAGATAAATTCTTATATGGATCAACATTTGTTGAACCTAATACAACAGCAAGAAAACTAATTCTAGTATTAGAAGCTGTTTCATCAGGAGCAACTATTACAACAGATCCGGTTGATGTTACAAATGAAAGCGATGTTGCTGTTGCTACATTTAATGTTTCAAACCTTATTCCAGGGGAAACATATAAAGTTACAGCAATCAACGAAAAACCAACAGCAGATGGTTATACAACTTTAGGATTATCTGGAAACATTGATTTTGATTCAACAATCACAGATGAACAAAAACAATTCAAAACAAAACCAGCTATCAACTCTGTATTTATTAATACACAAGTTGAAACAAGAGCAACTGTTACAATTGGTGTTCAAAATGACAACTTAGAAATTGCTGACAATTCTCAAGTTACTTTAGAATACAAATTAGCAAACGAAACTGAAGTAAAAACAGCTACAGCAACATATGCTACAGCAACTTCAAAAACACAAATTAGATTTGAATTAAGTGATCTGCAAAAAGGAAAAGAATACCAAATTGTTGCAGTTAAAAACAACAACAAAACAATTGATTTCGTTTCTGCAATTACAGAGGACAACAAAAAATTCACAACAGCTCTAAAAACAGCTGAAGCTACAATTTCAACTAACTCACAAGATTGACAAGATAATACAGGAACATTCACTGTAACATTTGGTGCATTAGATGATTATGTAAACGATGGATGAAATGTTTCTATTTCATACATCCCAACAGATGGTTCAGAAACTAAGAGAACAGTTACTCCAGTAGCTGTAAGTGGAAAAACAGCTTCATTTACATTAAGCAATCTAACAGGTGGACAATTCTACAAAGTAAGTGATGTAAGTTTATCTAAAGACAATAGAAAAATTAGTGCAACAATAAAAAACCCTACACCTACAACAGATGTAGCAAACTCAAATACAATCATTAAAGTTAAATCAAGAATCAGAGACATCGTTTCTGCTTCAAGTGAACAAACTACAACAACTATTAGAGTAGCGTTTGATAATGCACAATCATACATTGCAAACAACGATCAATTAACAATTACTTATGAATGAGTAACTGCAAATGATCAAGGTACACACCAAACAACAGCTAATGCTAATATAGTAGTTGATAATAATAATAATAATAATAATAATAATACAGCCACATTCAATCTAACAAACCTTGAACGTGGTATTGAATACAAGATTGTTTCAATCAAAAAAGGACAAGAAGAAATCAAATTCAATAGTAACCTCGAAAACGACACAGTTGCAAAAAGAAGATTTATTACTGTTCCTACATCAGCTGATGTTGCATCAATTCAAATTGCTGATTTAGACAGAACTACAGCTAAAGCAACATTAACCTTCTCTAACGAATTTACAAAACAAGGACAACAAGCCCTAATCTTCATTAGAGAAAAAGCAACACCTGCTAACCAAACAAACTCAAGTGTTGTTGCAGTAAACAACAAAGTTGCAGAATTTAACCTAACAGGTCTAAAAGCTGGAACAGAATATGAAATCTTTGGTGGTGCTTTAACATCAAACGGAGCACAGATTACTATCCCTACTTCAGTTACAACTGGAACATTTGTTACAAAACAAGAAATCTCAACTATTACAGCAAGCTCAATCACACAAAGTGGTGCAACAATTACAGTTAAAGTAGCAGATGAGAAAAATGAATTAAATGGACACAGTTTAAAACTAACAGTTAATAAAGCAGAAAATCCAGAAGATTCAACTAAAAAAGAAGTGTCAGCTCAAATCAATAATGGTACAGTTTCATTTACATTAACAGATTTAGCTAAATTTACTGTATATGAAATTAAATCAATTACAGATTCAAATAATTCAGATACACCTCTACCATTTAATGGATTATTTGATGCTGGACAACAACTTGAAGCAACTAAGAAATTCAAGACAACAGCGCAAACTGCTGCATTAACACTTCAAGATCAAGTGTTTATTGCTGATAGTTCTGCATCAACAACTGTAAATGCAACAACAGATTCAGTTGTTCTTAAATTTACTGCAAATGCAGAAGATGCAACATTCTTACATTCAAGAAATGCAGAAATTCTTTACCAAGAACTTGATTCATCAGGTAATGAAACCGGAATACTTTTAACTTCTCCAGTTAGTGCACAATTTGGAGCAGATGGTTCAATCAGCTTTACTCTAAATAAAGATGCTAATAAACTTAAACCTGGAACCGGTTATGTAGTTAAACAAATTAGAGATCTTTCACCTGCTTCAGAAAAAGTAGATATTTCTATAGCAGAGAAAAATTCAGGAACAAACGAAGGAAATAAATTCTATACAGCAAATGAAGTTCCTGCTATTTCATCAATTACTGTTGGTGATATAACTCAAGATGGAATTAATGATGCTGGAGAACTACACTACAAAGTTACATTTGAAATTGCATTTGACAACACTAATGAAAAAATCAAATGAGATCAATTATCAAGTGCTACAGTAACAGTTAAAAAACTTAAACTAAAAGAAAATGAAACAGATGAAACTCTTGCAACTGACAAAGTGACTGTTCAAAGAAAAAATACTGAAAATGTTGTTCAAGTAACAATTGATATGGAAGATGTAAGAAAATTCATTACAAGAGATATCTCATTTGAATTTAGTAACTTTAAATATAACTTAACTCCAATTAAGAATACTAATGAAACAGTAGCTAATAATATTAATACTCTAAAATCAGGAGCTAAACTAAAAGAACAAATTAAACCAAAAGTATTTGTTGAATCATTAGCTTACCCAAGATCATTAGGAAACGGAGAAATCTTCGGTATTACTCTTAAAGTTTATGACCCTAAACATATTTTCAAAGACACACCACGTTATAACTTAGATGAGTTAGATTCTAATCCAGCTAACGCAAGAACATATGTTTCTAAAGGATTAATTAGAACAGATAATAGAATTACTATTAAATTAGATACTATAGATGCATTTGGTGCTCAAAACTACCAAGGTGGAAATCAAGTATTTAGTAAAAATAGTGATAGTTCTGCAATAAATAATAAATTTGCTGGAACAAGTTCACAAAAAACAACTTCAGGCTTTAAACTAAAACAAAGCACACCAGTTACAACTTCATCTACCTTCACTGAATTTGATGGTACAAATGAATCAGCTTACTGATTATGATCTCAAGTAAAAAGAAGTACAGAAAATTCTGATTACACATACTTCTCAATGATGTTCTCAAGATATGCACAAGAACAAAATAAACCAAGAAACGCTCAAAAATTAGCTAATAAATTAGTAAAAATTAAAACAAGTGAATTATCATTGCTATACAAATTCACAAAAAATGGTGTAGTAACTACAGATATCACATCACACCATACATTACTAAACAAAAATTTAGCAAATCAATATTCATATACTTATCCAACATTTGATTCTGCAATGAGTGGTACTCCTAAATACAACAAATCAATTTATGCTTTAGAAGGTACACAAACACAAGGAAGAAATGAACTTAAAGTTCAAGATAGAGATACATTATTAAGTAATGTTGCTGGAGATCCAGAACAAGTTGTTGCAATTGTAGGTTCAACATTTACTGCAACAGATAACACACTAAAATTCAGATACAACAAACCGGCAAGCAGAACAACAGCAATTACTACAACTCTAAAAGGTTATGCAGTTCTACAAGATGATGCCGGAAACCTATACTTTGCCGGAGACCAAAGCGGAAACCCAGCTTCTCTACAACCAGATGCTACATCACAAGAAATCACATTCTACATTAATCACACAGGAATAGATCAAGCTGAAAAAGCTCCATTAAACACAAGACTTAGAATCGTTGGTATTTGATCTCAAGAAGATAGTTCAAACGATGTATATGAACTATTAATTAGAGATGACAAATACGATGAAGTATTAAAAGAAATTAAACTAACACAATAAGAAGGAGATAAAGATGAAAAAGAATAAAAAGACTAAAAAAATATTAGCCATCATTGCTCTAGCATTTGGTGGTGCTCTTGCTGCAACATCTATACTTTCTCCATTTATTTTCAAGAACTGAAAACAAATTCAGTACGACATTATTGAACTAAATCAAGATACAAAATCAACAACTGATGATTCTGTTAATTTTGATTTCTCATTTAATGATGCTCAAACTGGAGAATTAAATGGAAAAGACATCAAAGTTTCATTATATGAAGTAGATGGAGATGGAAAAAGAAAATCAACAGCCGCTCAAGTCGGTTTAGCTAAATTTAATCAACTATACAGAAAATGAGTTTATTCAGGATCAGATCTAGAACAAAAACTTCTAGCTGGTACTAAGTATGAAATTGTTTTCTCTTCTGCTTCAAGTGGAATCACAAAAGAGAATCTACAATTTAATACTTCAGCAATAGCAAATAACTACGTTTTCACAAAAGCTAACGTTTCTAGCTTCAAATTCGATTCTACAAGTGGAACAGAACAAAAAATTACTGTTACATTTGGAGACAACCAAAAAACACTTGAAAATAAAAAAGCAATTCTTAAATACTTCTATACTTCAACAAACAACGATAAAAACTTCAGAAATGACGAAAGTCGTTCTCAAGAAGAAGTTGAAATTAAAAATGGACAAGCTGTCTTTACACTTTCTGGACTGCAACCTTCAAGAAGATATACAATTGAATATGTTGCTATTTTAGAAGAATCAAATAACGGAATTGAAAAACCAAGAGAAATTGAAGTTGCTTATGCAAAATCAATTAATCCAAGCGATATTGAAGGTGGTTCAACATTCAAAACTGCTGATGTTTCACTAACAGCTAGTTCATTTGAAGCTGTTCAAGTTAAAGAAAATACAGCAGACATTCTAATTGGTTTCAAAAAAACAACAAATGAAGCTGATTTCAGTTTAACTGGTAAAGAAGCTACTCTTGTTTATAGAAGAAAAGGTTCAAGCGAACAAAAAGAAATCAGTGCACGTGTTGTTGGGGATGTTGTTAACTTCAGATTTGACGGAGCAGATGAAAAATCAACACTACAAGAAGGTTCATTCTTTATTGTAGATGCTGTTAAAGTTCAAGATTCTCAAGTAGAATGAAAATCAGATCTTCAAGATGAATCTAAAAGAACATTCCAAACAGCTCTTGCTGTTTCAAAAGTTGAATTCAAAAACTTCTTACATACAAACACAGTTATGGATCTTGAGTTTGTTTCTCAAGACAACAAAGATCAAATTGATGGAAAAGAAATCCAAGTATCATTCAGTCCTCTATTACCAAAAGTTCCTGCTAAAACAGTTTTAAAATTAAAAGAAGGAACAAATGATACCTATGTAGCTTCTGTTAAGCTAGATGGATTATCACAAGGGCAAGACTATACTTTAGATAGAGTAAAAATTAAAGTTGGTGATCAAGACGTTAACATTCCATTTGCTCTAAAATACAGAGGAGATGAAGGAGAAAAAGCTAGAACATTTGTTACACTAATTGATTCAGTAGAACTTGCTCTGCAAGGTTCAATTGTTCCAACTCACTCAAATGCTACATTAACACTTGTATTTTCTCCAGAATACTCATTTATCAATGGTAAAAATGTTAAACTAAAATACAAAAGACTAAACCCAGCTTCAGATCAAGTATTTGAAGCAGTGGCTGAAGGTAAAGCAGGTAGTTTAGTTTATGATTTAAGCAAACAAGTTGTTTTAGATGCTAAAGGTAAACCAGTTACACAAATTGTTCCACTACAATCAGGTTCACAATATGTAATTACAGAAGCTGTAGTTGAAGAACAACCAAATCTTAAATTTGTAATTACAACACCACAAAACAAAGAATCAGAAAAACAATTTGCTACTTTCTCAACAATTAAGTCAATTTCAGCAACAACAACTGATACAACAGCTACAGTTAAAATTGCTTTTGAAGACAATTTAAATACTCTTCCAAAAGTAGATGGTACTACAGCTAGAAAAGCTAAAATTGTTTATAGACCTATTGATTCACAAATTCCTCCTATTTCAACTGCTTTAGTTGAATTAGCAGATGATAACACTGTTACATTTGAACTAAATGGATTATTAAAAGGATTCAAATACGAAATTGAATCAATTCAATTCGATCATGCTTTAGATACATTCTACGCAGGTAACCTTTCAACATTACCAAATGAACAAAACAAATTTAGTACAACTGCAACAAGCTTTGAACTAAAATCAGTAGAATACTCAGATCAAAAAGAAACTTCTGCAAAAGGATCAATTTCCTTTGATTTAAGCAAAGATCTTGTTTTAGTAGGAAAAACAATTAATGTTTACTACAAAGACGCAACAGATACTAATGCAGTTGAACAAAAAATTGAAAACATCACAATTGATGATCTTGGAGTTGCAAGTATTAACTTCAGTAATTTAGCTGAAGGTAAAAAATACCAAATTACAAGAATTGAATCAGCTGATGCTTCATTAAACTACAATTTCTCAATTCCAGCAGCTTTAGAAGCGCAAAACCACTTCTTTACTAAAGCAGTTGTTTCAGCAATCGAGATTCCAACAAATGACATCACAGAAAATTCAGCTAAAATTAATTTCAGCATTACTAATGCAGATGATCAACTAATTACATCAGATGCTAAATTTAAAGTTTCATATCTTAGTGCTGATGGTATTTCAGGATCAATGGAAAAAACCATCACAAAAGCTGAATTTGATTCAAAATTAATTTCAGTTGATCTTACAAACTTAGCTAAAGATACAACTTACACAATTGATAAACTTTATCTAAATGGCGAAGAAATCAAGAGAACTACAACATTTGTTGAAGAACAAAACACATTCAAAACACCTGCACAAACAGTTAAAGTGCTTGGAATGAACCAAATTTCAAACACAAATACTGAAATTACATTTGAGTTCAACTTCGATAATGTTGTTGATGCATACGCAGATGGAAAAGAATTAAAAGTAGGTATCAAAAAAGATAACTCACAAGAAGAAAGCAAATTCTTCAATGCTACAGTTCAAAATGGAATTGTTTCATTTGATGCAACAGGACTTGATGCTGGTAATTCTTACACAGTTGAAAGTTTAGAATTTGTTGATCCAACTATTGCTCAAGCAACAAGAATCAACTTCGCAGATAATCTATTAAGATCTGATAGAAAAATCTACACATCAGAAATTATTAAATCATTTGCTTTTGAAAACATTGGAGAAACAAGCGCTGAAGTTGTTATTAACTTCGGAGATCCACAAAACAAATTCAATGGAAAACACATTAGCATTACATTAGTAGACTCAAAAAACAACCTTGTTGAACTAAACTCTACTCAAACTGATCCAAATGTTACAATTGCTGACAATACATTCAGAATGCATCTAACTGGATTAACTAAATTTACTGAATTTAGTATCCAAGGTGTTAAAGTAGATGTTGAAGATAACAACTACCAAGATATCGCTATTGCTCAAGACATTAACAAAAGCTTTATGACTAAAGCTCTTAATGTTCAAGTAGCTGAAGTTGTTATTGAAGACATTACAACAACTTCTGCAAAAGCAATTTACAGATTTAAAGATGAAGATGACTATCTAAAAGATAGACAAGTAACAATTAAACTTTCACCAGTAATCAACGGTGAAGAAACAACTAAAACTGTAACAATTACAGAAAGAGCAGGAAACTTAGAAGCTGAATTTGATCTAAGTGATTTACTAGAAGGTAAAAAATACAAAATTTCTGGTATTGATATCAATGATATTGAATCAATTACAGATGATACAAAATTATTTAACACCCTTCCAGTTGTTAAAAACGTTAAAGCTTTATCTGTTTCTGACCAACAAGCAACTATTGAAGTTGTATTCCAAAACGAAGATGAAGATCAAGCTAAAACATTTAATGGTAAAGAAGCAACAATTAAATTCATTAATGAAACAAATGGTGGTTTAGAACAACTAAAATCAACTGTTACAAACAATAGAGCAGTATTTACTTTAACAGGACTATCTAAAGTAACTAAATATGATCTAAACGATATCTCAGTAAACATTAATAATGCTAATGTTGAAGTTCCATTAGACAAACTATTTACAAACGAAAACCAAGAAGACAGAATTAAAAACTTTACAACAACATCATCAAGTGCTAGAGTTGTATCAATTCTAGATGATGCTGCTGGAAAAACCAAAAACTCTGCAAGAGTTACTTTCCAATTCGATCGTCAAATTGATGGATTTATCGCTGGTAAATCATTAAGCCTTGTTTATAGATCTAAACAAGATGGTTCATCACAAGTTGTATCAGCTCCAAGCGTTGTTGATCAAGAAACAAATGCTGTTACATTTGATTTAAGTGGATTAGAAGAAGGTGGGGCATACACAATTGAAGCCCTAAACTCTTCAGATAACATTAATGTTATCATCCCAGATGAAGTGCAAAACCGTGATTTTGCAACACTTGCTGTTGTTTCATCAATTAGTTACAACGTACCTTCAAATGAAGATTCAGACACCAAAATCGGTATTGATGTTCACTTCGATGACAGATTATCTTCTCTAAATGGAAAACAAGCAACAATTTTTGTTAGCTCAAAAACATCAGGTTCTCAAGCAACATATACAACAGCTAATAATGTTACAATTCAAAATGGAACAATCTCATTCCAACTTGAAAACCTTGAGAAAAAGAATACATTCTTAATTGAAGATGTGCTTGTTGATGGAAAATCAATTGATTTTAAATCAACAATCAATTCTCTTGATAATGAACAAAGAACGTTTACAACTACAGCTAAAGTAGCAACAGTTAAATCAATAAGTGTTCTTGAAACAACAAAAGAATCATCATCTATCTTAATTTCATTCGATCCTGCTAAAGACTGATTTGTAATTGGTAAAAAAGTTAAAATCTTCTTTAGAAGAGGAAAAGATGCTAACGATCGTTATGAAACAGTTGTATTACCAATTGATTCAGAAGGAAATATTAATGCTACAATCGTTAAACAAACTTTAGAAAACTCTAAAGAATTAATTTCTGGTACTTCATACGACATCACAGAAATCCAAATCCAAGAAAACACAGACAACACAACAGTCAAATCAGCAATTACAGTTGAAAACAAACCTGATGTTCTTGGTACATTCAATACATCTTCAACAATTAACTCTGTTGAGTATGCAAACAAAACAGAAAACTCAGTTGACATTACAATTGGATTACAAACAGAAGATGATTCACTTCAAACAAGCGAATCATACATCCAAGTTGTTAACAACATCAATGGTGTTATTAGAACAGTAAAAAGTAATGGTACATTCAACTCTGAAAACAAAGTAACATACAACCTAACAGGATTAGAAAAAGACAACAAATTTACTGTTTTAGGTATCAGTATCAAAAAAGCTGATGGTACATTATTAGACTTTACTAAGAATGTTGCAAATTCTGATAAAAACTTTACCACTACACCTACATCAGCAACTGTTACAAACATTACATACAAATGATTGAATGAAGAAAAAACAAGAGCTATTGTTAAATTTGATTTTGATTCTAACATAGATTCATTCTTAAATGGTAGAGCATTACAATTAACATATAGAAGAATAACATCAGGTCGTTACTCAACTCAAGAAATCAAGGTAAATAGAATTGATGATAACTTAATTAAAGTTAGTGGTTCTTCTATTCAATTTACACTTGAAGGTAAAGTAAATCCGCTTAATGGTCATTCAATAACAAACAATAATATAATTGAAATAAAAAATGTTGATGATACAAATTATCAAGTCGAAAATGGAGAAAGTAATCAAGTTGTTGTAACTGCAGGAAAAAGTGATACCCCTACTATTGTAGCAAATGCAGTTCCAAGTCTTATTCTTGGATCTCAATATGAAATCCTTTCACTTAAAACTGTAGAATTAGATAAAGAACCCGTTACAGTAAAACAAAAAGAAGGAAATGCTTTTGTAGAAAAAAGTGCAAAATTAGTTCGTGAAACAAATGAAATACAAATTCATATTCCAACTGGTCTTCAAAAAACATTCAGAACTCCTCCAGGTGTTCTAAATTACCAAGTAGATCAAGGAGGAATTGTCGATGCTGAAGAAGGGAATGAATTTAACTTAATCGGAAGATATGTAAGTGATTATAACATCACCACTGTTCCTTTAGAAAAAATAAAAGTTGTTTTCGCTAACCAAGTAACCGGAAAATTCGAAGAATTCCCAGCCACTGAACACAAAGATTTAGGTTATGGACTTTACAAAATAGTATTTAGATTAAAAACTCAAAAACAATCTAGATATGTATTACATTCAACTGTAATAAATGGAGAAGTTGCAACTGATGAAAGTACAAACAAAGAAAGATTCTCAACAATAAACAGTGTTTCAACAGTTACAGATATCGAACAAACAGAAAGAACTAAAACAACTGCTAAAGTTTCTATAGGATTTGTTTCAGCTGACGAAAACTTATTAAGAATGAGAGTTCCAATTACTGTAGAGTATAGAAAACAAGGTTCAGATCAACTTCTATATCTTCGTGATCAAAGAGTTAACGCTAATACACAAAAACTAGAATTAGAATTCACTGGTCTTGAAGAAGGAACTAGTTATGAAATAACAAATGTTACAGTTAATGGAATGGGTTCAACATCTACTAGCGGTCCTGTTACAGCCCACAACTCTGTAATCAAGCAAGGTGTTCACAAACTATTCTCAACACAAAGTGTTATTAGTCAAATTGTTAATGAAGGAACAACCGAAACATCTACAACTCTAAAAGTTGTGTTACAAGGTGATACAACTTACATCAACAATGAACCAGCTGTTGTTACTCTAGTTAAACTAGATTCTAATGGTCAAGAGACACAAGATACATCTACTTACACAACAGCAGCAGATTCAAATTATGACTCAACAACAAAACAAGCTAAATTCACTATAACTGGATTAGAAAAACTAACTGGTTATAAAGTATTATCTATTGCTATTGGTCCAGATGTATTTGAGTGAAAAGCTGGTGTAGAAGAATCTTCAAAACACTTTATAACAGAAGCAACAAATGCTACTGTTAGTGATATTCAATTCTCTAACATCGTTGATAAATCAGCAGCACTTGAGGCAACAATAAGTGCAGCAGATGGATACATGGCTGGTAGAATGGTTAAAGTAGTGTATAAAGAATTAGATGCACAAGGTGCAGAAATAGGTCAAGAATTCACTTCAACAGCAGCTCAAGTTTCAGAAGATCTAAAACTAACATATACACTAACAAACCTAAAAACAGCTTCAAGCTACAAAATCTTAAGATTTGAGCTTGAACAAGAAGGTAATAAACCTAACATCAATATCACTACATCAAATACTAAATTTGATTCATATAGTCACTTAGTGTCTATAACAGCAGATACTCAAGAGCAATCTGCTTCTCTAACACTAACATTTGATGATAGATTACTACCTAGAATTCAAGGTAAACTTGTAAGAGTTGAGCTTGAAGGTGGTAAAGTAGAATATGCTTCTATTAATGCACAAAAAACAGCAACATTTGTATTTAGAAACCTTGAAAAAGAAACAGAATACCGTATCAACCACATCATCCTAGAAAATAGAGATGTAGTTGAAATGGATGGATTTAGTGCTGCAAGCAAAACATTCATCACTAAAGGTACAACTGCAACAATCACATCTATTACAAAAGGTGTTCCAACAACAAATAGTGCACAAATCACTATTAGATTTGCAGATATTGATAAATATCTAATAACAAAAAATGCTAAACTTAAATATAAAGTTGCTGATAACACTTCAGCTCAAGAACAAACTTCAACAAACCCAACAGCAATTACTGCTGTTCAAGGTCAACCAAATACTGGAGAAGTAGTATTTAATTTAGCAAACCTAGATGTTCAATCAGGTACTAAATATGAAATCTTAGGACTAGAGGTTGCAAACAGAGAAGGACAAAATATTAATTTCAGCTTCGCTGAAACAATTACTAACTCTACTCCTCAAGATAAATTCTTTGAAACTAAAGTAGCACAACCTACAATAATTTCTGCAGAAATTACAGAAACAACTAATACAGAAGGATTGGATAATACTTATCTATCTAAACTAGTTGTTAAGTTCAATGATCAAACTAACGCTCTAAACCTTAACTTATTAAATAGTTGAGATTTCCAACTAAAAAATAATAATTCAGGTTCAGAAGCTAAAGTTGATGAAATCAACTTCATCAACAGAAGTTATACAAGAGATGATGCAACTCATCAAACAACTGTAACAGTTTACATTAATGGTGATGCTGAAAAATGAGCAGCTGTTGATAATAAACTAGAAATCAAATACAAATATTTTGATGACATTGCCAAAACAAATTCAGTAGATACTGATTTTGTTGGACAAAATGAAAACAGCCAAGATCTTGTAGTTAAAACAGAACAAAAATACATTCTTAGAGAACTTAAAGGTTATGTTGCTTCTGGATTCGATATGCAATTTAACTTGAGAGTGTACGATCCGCTAAATCTATTAGCTGTTAAGAGAACAAAAATTACAGGATATACAAGAAACGATATTAGAGGAACTGGCAATACTTATGAAACCATTTCTTCAGCTACTGATGCACAACCTACAGGTAATGGTCAAGATGATGTGTTCATTGACACAAGAGTTAAAAAGACTATTATGAACCTTAAGGGATATCGTTGAAATACGACTGCTAGTGACAACTTAATCAAATGAGAAGATGGTTTATACACACCAGGAAACCCTGTTAATTTAGATAACCTATTCCCAGAAGGAAAAGGAAGCTTAACTACAGTTTTCTCTAAACTAGATCAATGAAAATTTTCTACAGCGTCTCAACAATGAACCAAAACTGATTCAAAATACATCAAGAAACTGCAATATATAGTTGAAGATACAACTAATAGTAAATATAAATTAGTTGGAATCAACGTTAATGATAATGATACAAACTATCTTATTGCTAAACTTCTAAATATTAATCTTGACAATGTTAGAATTAAAAATACAATTCCTTTAATTGCTAGAAAATCACCAACTATCTGAAGTAACTACCAAACACCTAACCTAACAGGTTCAGGTATAAGTTTCGCTGGATCATTAGCTATCGATAATGGTGAAAACCAACCAAGATATAAACAAAACACAGGTAGTGCTTATAGTGATACAGAATTAGTTAATAGATCTAGATGAACATTCGCTTTAGCTAAATACTTAGATAATACAGGAGAAGGTTCAAAAACACTATCTGGAACAGTGGATAACTCATTCAAAAACAACATCGGTATTAAAGGTGTTGAATACAACCAAGAAACAGGAAAACTTGATTTCAAAATCCACTTACCTGAATTAGCTCCAACTGCAGATGGAACAGGAGGGCCAGAAGTTAGAAACTTCGACCCTAACTCTGAGACATCTCAAGTATTTGCTCTATTAGTTAACGATAATGGAGATATCTATTTAGTTGGAAACAGTGCTGGAAACGGAATTAACTTTATTAACGATCTTAAATTCAATGATGCTAGAACAGAGGGAACATTAGAGTTTGATCTAAAAGCTGCTTCAGTTCCTGAAGATCAACGTCCAAAAGAAGGTGAAAAGTTAAGAGTTGCAGCTCTACTTACAAACTTCACTTCTGCAAACGTTTCAAACCCACGTTGAGAATATATTTTCCCATTCAACTGAGTTGACTTTACAGACGCTTATAAAGAAATTGTTTACAAAAAATAACAATAGAATAAACACTTCTGCGGAAGTGTTTTTCTTATATATTTAAAAAAATTGTTTTTTTGTTTTGTTTATTTTAAAAAAAATGTATAATTAAAAAGCAATATTCACACCTGTTACATTATCAAATTTTGCAATTAAGTATATTTGAAAGGAAAATATGAGACAAACTACTATTGTTAAGCATCTAGAAACAGATAAAAAATGATACGTTATTGATGCTGAAGGACAAGTATTGGGTAGATTAGCAACATTAGCTGCAACATACCTAAGAGGAAAAAACAAACCTACATTTACACCAAACGTAGATATGGGAGATAACATTATTGTTATAAATGCAGATAAAGTTTTATTAACTGCAAACAAAGAAGAAAATAAAATTTACTACTCACACTCAAACTACCCTGGTGGACTAAAAGCTATTAAAGCTAAAGATTTAAGAGCTAAAAAACCAACAGCTATTGTTGAAAAAGCAATTAGAGGTATGTTACCACATACAAAATTAGGAAACAGACAAAGAGTTAATTTATTTGTTTATGCTGGACCAGAACATAAACACGAAGCACAAAAACCAGAAAAATTAGAGGTTAAATAATGGCAAAAAAAGAAGTTGTATTTTATAGAGGATTAGGAAGAAGAAAATCTTCTACAGCAAGAGTTATTTTAAAACCTGGTAAAGGTAGTTTCGTAATTAACAAAAGAGAAGCAAAAGATTATTTGATGTCTGATATTTTAATTAAAGATGCACTACAACCTGTAGTTATTACAGAAACAGTAGGAACATGAGATATTGTTGTTAATGCATCAGGTGGTGGATTATCAGGACAAGCTGGAGCAATTAGATTAGGAATTGCAAGAGCTTTATTAGAAGCATCAGCAGATTACCGTTCAGGACTAAAACAAGCAGGAATGCTTACAAGAGATGCAAGAGCTAAAGAACGTAAAAAATACGGACTTAGAAAAGCTCGTAGAGCAAGACAGTTCTCAAAACGTTAATTTGTGGTATAATATTAATACAAGTTGTAAAACTTGTATATTAATGGGAGCGTAGCTCAGCCGGTTAGAGCACACGACTGATAATCGTGAGGTCGATGGTTCGATTCCATTCGTTCCCACCATTTCATGAAAATGACCAAAATTAGACAAATGTCTAATTTTTTTGTTTTGTTTTTTCTAAAAGTTTGCTATAATTCTATAGCAATAGATAAAGATTGCAGAAAGTAGATTCACTTCTCACCTGATGATTATTTCATGGGTTTTGGCTACAATAATTTATTTATACTATTATAAAAGTAATAGACTAAATAGGGCTAAAAAGAGAAGAGTGGGATCAACCACTTTTTATTTTAATTGATTATAAAAGGAGAGACAGTTATTAATAAACTAAATAACAGTTTTGGGAATAAAAGAAAACCTCAACAAGAACACATGGTTAATGAGGATATTCCTTTTCAAAAAATATTCGTAATTAACTCCAACAATGAGCAAGTGGGAGTTTTATCAAAAGCAGATGCTATTGAAATGGCGAGAGAGCAAAAAATGGATCTTGTAATTATTTCCATTGACAACTCAGGAGATCGTCCAAAGCCAATCGGTAGAATCATGGACTATGGTAAATTTAAATACGAGAGAAAGAAAAAACAAAAAGAAGCTAAAGAAAAACAAACATTTGTTAATAACAGAGAAATTAGACTTACTCCTGGTATAAACATCAAAGATATTCAAACCAAAGCTAAAAAAGCAAGAGAATTTCTTTTAGATGGTGACAGAGTAAAAGTTTCTTTAAAATTTAGAGGACGTGAAGCTTCAAGACCTGAATTAGGTCAAGTTGTTCTTGATAAATTTTATGAATTTGTTGAGGACATTGCAAAAATAACAAAAGATGCTCAACAACATGAGAGATTTTTAGATATGTACATCGAAAGAGACAAAAAGAAATCACCTCATCTTACAAGTTCTAAACAAGAAAAAGAATTACAAAGAGAAGAGAAAGGAAAAGA
This sequence comes from Mycoplasma procyoni, assembly GCF_017052595.1. Taxonomy (GTDB): domain Bacteria; phylum Bacillota_I; class Bacilli_A; order Mycoplasmatales; family Metamycoplasmataceae; genus Mesomycoplasma_A; species Mesomycoplasma_A procyoni. The sequence continues at coordinate 1,086 of NZ_JAFIDB010000007.1, read as the reverse complement.
CGAAAATGCCAAAAATGAAAACCAAATCAGCTCTTAAAAAAAGACTGAAAGTTACTGGAAGCGGTAAAGTTAAAAGAGGTCAAGCTTACAGATCTCACTTAGCTCAAAACAAAACAACAAAACAAAAAAGACATGCAAGAAAAGCAACATTACTTTCTGCATCAGATTTAAAAAGAATTAAAGGGTTATTTTAATTAGAAAGGATAAGTTATGAGAGTAAAAGGCGGAACAGTCACAAGACAAAGAAGAAAAAAATGACTTAAATTAGCAAAAGGATACTGAGGACACAAATCCATCGGTTACAAAGTTGCTAAACAAGCAGTTGTTAAATCATGAACATATGCATTTAGAGACAGAAAACAAGTTAAAAGAGATTTCAGAAAATTATGAATCGCTAGAATTAACGCTGCAGCAAGACCATTAGGTATTACTTATTCACAATTAATTAACGGACTTAAAAAAGCAAACATCGAAGTTAACAGAAAAATGCTTTCAGAAATCGCTATTCACTACAACGATGTATTTGTTTCAATCGTTAAACAAGCTAAAGCAGCTTTAAAATAATATACAAAAGAAAGGATTAATTTAAAGATGGCAAGAAGAGACGACATCACAGGAAAAGGTCCAATGACAGGAAACAAAAGATCTCACGCTTTAAATGCTACAAAGAGAACTTTTAGACTAAATTTACAAAAAGTTAAAGTTAAAGACGAAACAGGTAGAGTTATTACAATTAAAGTAAGTGCTAAAACTCTAAAGACTTTACGTAAACAAGGATCAATTAACTAATAATTAATTAGTATTAAGCATCAACAAAAGTTGATGCTTTTTTAATAAGCCAAAAGCATAACAAATTTTAGACTAGAATTTTAGAAATTTAAGAAAAATATAGTAGAATTAAAATAGAGAAGGGGATAAAAAAATGGAAGACTTTAAAACGGAATATAAATTAGATATACCTCCTGTGTTTCCCAGTTTAGGCAAGAAACAAGAAATATCACTTTTTTACAAAAGTTGATATTTTTTTATAACAGCACTTTAGATAATATCTCCATAAATTCTTTATACAATAATTCTTCTTCAAGG
>NZ_JAFIDB010000006.1 GCF_017052595.1 Mycoplasma procyoni | reverse complement strand
GACCTTGAAGAAGAATTATTGTATAAAGAATTTATGGAGATATTATCTAAAGTGCTGTTATAAAAAAATATCAACTTTTGTAAAAAAGTGATATTTCTTGTTTCTTGCCTAAACTGGGAAACACAGGGGAGTTTTTGTATTTTATTCGTCTTGGTCTTCTAATTCAATATCATCTTCAATTTCTGTATTTGTAATTGTGTTTTCAAGACCTTCAAGAGGATTTTTCTTGTTGTCTGTAAAGAGGAAAGAAGAAAGAATTAAAGGATTTCTTCTTTTTTCTCTGTAGAAGAAAGGAGTTAGTCTTTCTTCAATTAGTTGTTTAAGTTCTGGAATTGTTCAGTCCTTTTTGTTTCTAATTGTAAACAGAATAGCACCGTGAGCAATTCTTTTAATTTCTTCTACAAATTCTGTTGATTTTTTAACATAGAAAGAACCCCTTGAGATGACTCTTGGGCGTCCAACAATGTTATTTTTCTCTCTATCAATTGCTATAGTAACATAGACAAATCCGTTTTCTCCTAAAGCTGCTCTTTCTTTGATAATATTTGAGTTTACTTTAGAAACAACATCTCCATCAATGAAAATCGGTCCAGCATTTACAACTTCTTTTGATTTAGTTAAAACTTTGTTTTTTAAATAAAGAACTTCTCCAATTTTTGGAATAATAATGTTTTCAGGTTTTACACCGTTTTCAACGGCTGTTTGACCGTGAACTACAGACATTCTGTATTCTCCGTGGTAAGGTACAAAGTAAGTTGGTTTTGTAAGTTTAAAGATTTTTTCGTGTTCTTCTTTGTAAGCGTGCCCAGAAGTATGCAGATATCCATCTACACCATTTTCTTTTATAATTGCACCAAGTTTGTATAGTTTGTTAACTAATAATTCAATTTTAATTCTGTTTCCAGGAATTGGTGAAGAAGAGAAAATAATCATATCTCCGTGTTTTAGTGTAACTTGAGGGTGTTTTCCTAAAGACATTCTGTTTAGGGCAGCCATTTGCTCACCTTGAGATCCAGTTGTTAAAATAACTAACTCGTTGTCTTGATATTTGGAAATATTTTTCTTGTCAATAAAGACATCAGCAGGTGCATCAATGTAGCCCATTTTTCTACCTATTTGAACACCACTAACCATTGAACGACCAAAAGTAACGACTTTTTTACCTAATTTTGCAGCAAGCTCAATAATAACTTTTACTCTAGTTAAGTTTGAAGCAAAAGCTGTAATGATAATTTTCTTTTGAGCCGCAAGCATGTGTGTTTCGATGTCTTTAAGAATATCTTTTTCACTCGGTGAGTGAAAAGGTCTCATAGCATTTGTTGAGTCTGATAAAAGCACGCTAAGATCTTGTTCTCCAATTTCTTGCAGTCTAGAAAAGTCTGTGAAGTTTCCGATTGGTGTATAGTCAAATCTAAAGTCTCCTGTACACATAATTGATCCATTTGGCGAAGTAACTCGGATTCCAAAAGCATCTGGAATCGAGTGTTGAGCTGTTCAAAAATCAACAACAAGAGAATTGAATTTGTGCACTGCGTCTCTTTCGATCTCTACATAGTTAATTTTTCTTCTTATTCCTCTATCATCAAATTTAGCCTTTAGATACTGAATTGCAATTCTTGGAGCATAAATTGTAGGTACATGAACTTGCTGTAAAAGATAAGTAACTCCTCCGATGTGATCCTCGTGTCCGTGTGTGATAAATAATCCTCTGATTTTATCTTGATTTTCTTTTAAATAAGAATAATCCGGAATAATTCCTTTTATTCCTGTTGTAAAACTGTCTGCAAATTTAATTCCTGCATCAATAATTACAATATCGTTTTGGTCTTCTATAACAAGAGTAGACTTCCCGATTTCTTGCATTCCTCCCAATGCAAACATTTTTGTTGGTTGCATAATTTCTCCTAACTTTATATTAATAATGTAAACTTTCAAGTTTTAATTTCTATTATTTTACAAAATTTTTACAAGAGACAAAATAAAAAAATCAAAGCAAATTAGTAAAGCTTTGATTTTGTCTATATTATTGTAATTTTATATCGATATAATAATTGAAAAAGTGCGCCTTTTATAAATGTTTTCCTTTTCCTGCAAGAATATAACCTAGCAACCAATAAAAAAATAAATGAGCAAAAATGTTTGAATATAGAAAGGGCAACTATTCAAACAAAATTCCTTCGGTGAAAACGCAAATAACTCCTGTCAGTTGATTTGCAAAGGAATTATGATAAACCCGAGAAAGGAAAAATAAAATAAGTAAAGGAAAATTTGAAAATTAACAACAAATAAAATTTAAAAATATAACTATAAAAGGCTAGGAAAAGGAAAATTAAGATTTTTTAAAATAAAACAAATTTTTAACCCCTCAAGACAAGAAAAATATAATCAGAAAGGGAGTGTAGATGTTTTACCATCTACTATTTAATTATTTCACTTTTTGAAAAATTTTAAAGAAAAAAGGCAATTTTTTTGAAATTACAAAAATAAAAGTTTTTAAGCTCGCTTTAAAGCTTATAAAATAACTTAAATAATTTATAGACTATTTGAGTTTTTAATTTATAATAATATAAAATTAATCACCTTAACATTTACAATTATTAATAAAAGAAAGGAAAAAATGGCAAAAATTAACATTTTTGGACTGGGAGGTCTTGACGAAAACGGAAAAAACTCATATGTTGTTGAAGTGAACGATGATATTTTCGTTATAAATACAGGGACAAAAGTTCCTGTAAGTTCTACAAACGGAGTTGATACTTTAATTCCTGATTTTAGTTATTTAGAAGCTAATAAACACAAAATTAGAGGAATTTTCATTACAGATGCTAAAAATGAATCTTTTTCAGCACTACCTTGATTATTGATGAAAATAAAAGGAGTAAAAATTTATTGTTCTCCTTTTACAAAATTTTTAGTTCTAGATAGACTTTCAAAATACAAAATAGGACATAATGACTACGAAGTTATCTCATTAACTTCTGAAAAATTAAACTTTAAGCACGCTTTTGTAAAGGCAATTCCTTTAGCAGGTTCTTTACCAGGTCTTTATGGTTATAACATCGAAACTGAAGATGGAGCAATCGTTGTAATGCTTAATTTTATTGTTGGTTCTTTAAATATTTATGGAACAACAGATCTTGATTACATCAAAAATTCAGTTGAGACTCCAAAAGGAATTCACTCTTTATTAATCGATTCTGGAAGAGCAAACTACAAAGGAAAAGCAATTGACAAAATCGATGTTACTCCTTTAATTTCTAAAGTTTTTGAAAAGACAGAAAAAGACGCAAGAATTATTGTAGGGGCTTTTGATGAAGAAATGGCTCTTTTACAAGAAATTTTAGATTTATCACTCAAATACAACAGACCAGTTGCTGTTTATGGTAGAACTTATGGACAACTTGTTGAGATAATTCAAAAAATTAAGATCAATGGCGAGAATATTCCAATGCCCGAATTCATTGACTATAAAGACTTATCAAAACACAAAAATGCTGTAATTTTAGTAACTTCAACAAGCGAAAGATTGTATCAAAGATTTTTAAGAATTACAGATAACAATGATGTTTTCTTAAAATTAGTACCTACAGATACAGTAATAATGATTGCGCCTCCTTTAAATGGATTAGAGGTTTTATATGCACTAACACTCGATGAAATCGCAAGAATTACACCAAGAGTAGTTGATATTACAGAAAACGAATATTACAGAATTAGACCTGCTAGAGAAGATATCTTTATGGCAGCTAAAACACTAAAACCAAATTACTTCATTCCTTTACAAGGTCTTTATAGATACATGGTTGTTTCATCTCAAATTGCCGCAGCTGCAGGAATTAACAATGCTCACTGTATAGTTCTGCAAAACGGAAAAATAGCAAGCTTTATTGATGGGAAATTACACTCTCAAAAAGGAACTGCAAAGGGTGTTGGAGAAGTAATTATTGATGGTTTTGGAATTGGCGATATCTCTGCAGAAGTAATTAGAGAAAGAGAAGCTTTAGCAAGGGAAGGAGTAATTATTATCACTCATTTAGTTGATTACAAAACTAAAAAACTAATGGGTGATATTCAAATTTCTTCTTCTGGAATCATCACAAGAGAAACAAAAACAGAAGTTCATGATCTAATCAAATCATTAACTTATCAAGCATTTTTAGAATCTCCTAAAAAGATTGTTCTTAAAGATATTCAAGAAAAAATTAAGAAAAATGTAAGAAAAAAAATATACAAAATGTACGACAAAGAACCATTAGTGGTTGTGGTATTCTATGAAGTTTAAAAAAAACAAAACTAATCAAAAACCTTTTAAAACAAAGTTCGAAAAGATTAAAGATAGCAGACTTGTCTGAATTTCAGTCTTTTTGATCAACCTTGCTTTTCTTGTTTTTTCAATAGTGAAAATCCCTGTATTATCAACAATTCATAGCTATACAATTGGACTCTTTTTTGGAGTTTTTAGCTATGTTTATTTTGGGCTAATTTTCATTATTTCCTTTATAAAAATTACTCATTTAAACTTTTTAAAGACTAAATGATACAGAATTACAATGATTGATTTAGCAATCATTTCAATGCTAATTGTCTTTTTGGTCGAGTTCAGTTTAAACATTGACTCAATAAATTACAAATGAGGATTTTCTGCTATGCAAGAGCAGTTTAGCAGATTTTGAGAAACCTTTAAATCTACAAAAGATGCAATGTTGCCAAATGATTTTCACTTTGGTGCAGCAATCATTTTTTGTGTAAGTTTATTGATCTCACTTGCAACGAATTTAGGTGCTTTAATTATTTTAGCTTTAGCCCTTTTAATCTACATAACAGTTGTAGTAATTCTTTCTAAAAAGCACTATGTTTTAGTGATATCATCAAATAAAAGACTTAAAAAAACAAACAAAAACAAGAAAATAGAACAAACTCAAAACACAGATCAAAAAGAAAATGATCAAGTTGCTGTTGTGACTCAACAAGAGATTGTTGAGCATCAAAACAATCAACAGAAAAATCAACAAACAGAAAACACAACTCAAGAACCTTCGTTTTTAGAAAGCAAAAATTCTGTTGTAAAAACACAAGAAACAGACGAAAATACAGAAAATACAGTGTTTTCAAACAACACAACAGAAGTGTCAATTAATTTTACAGACATCAAAAATGAGCAAGAGGAAATAGATTATTCTGCGACTCTGCCTTTTGAAAACCCTTTTGAAGATTAATATTAACAATCCATTTAGGGTTGTTAATTTATTAATTTAAATATTCTCAAACTTAAAAAATAAAAAGGAATTATAATATAGATATGAAATTTTTTGAAAAATTAAAAACTCGCCTTTTTGGAACTAAAGAACAAAAAGAAGAATTAAAACAACTAGAATTAGAAAAGAAACAACAAAAACTTGAAAAACAAATAGAAAAAGATTTAGAAAAAAGAATTGCAAAAGAAGACAAAGTTGATAAATATGTTGAAGGGCTTAAAAAATCAAATGTAACTCTTACACAAAAAATTATAAGTCTTCAAAACAGTCATAAAAAAATAGACGAAGAGTTCTTTGAAGAACTTGAAGAAATCTTAATTATGTCAGATATTTCTTATTCTCTTGTTGAAGTTATGCTTTATGAAATTAAAAAAGAAGTTAAAAACGAAAACATTGACGATCCTAAATTAATTGGGGAAATTATAGCTGATAAGATTTACACAATTTATGCAAACAACTCTGTTATAAATACTCAACTTAACTATGAAGATGGAAGACTAAATATCTTTATTATGGTTGGAGTTAATGGAGCAGGAAAAACTACTTCAATTTCTAAAATAGCCAAAAAATACAGAGATATGAACAAAAAAGTACTGATTGCTGCTGGAGATACTTTCAGAGCTGCTGCTGTAGAACAACTTGCTGTTTGAGCTCAAAGAGCGGGAGCTGACATTATTACACCAAATCAAAATGAAACAGATCCTGCTTCAATAGTTTATAGAGCTTTAGACAAAGCTATTGCAGAAGAATTTGATTTATTAATTATAGATACTGCAGGTAGACTCCAAAACAAAGTTAATTTAATGAATGAACTTGCTAAAATCAGTAATATTATTCAAAAAAGAATTCCTGAAGCACCTCACGAAAGTTTATTAGTAATTGATGCAACAACAGGACAAAACGGAATTTCACAAGCAAAACACTTTAAAGAAGTAACTCCTATTTCAGGAATTGTTTTAACTAAAATGGATGGAACAAGCAAAGGTGGAATTATTCTTTCTATAAAAGAAGATCTAGATATAAATGTTAAATTAATTGGTCTTGGAGAAAAAATGGAAGATCTTCAAGAGTTTGATTTAGATGCCTTTATTTACGCACTTACAAAGGATTTAATACAGGAAAAATAATGGAAGATCTAGAAAAAAAAGAAGAAATGATCTCTCTTTTTGAAAAATATTCAGGCCTTTTAACACAAACACAAAAACAAGCTTTTGCTTTATTTTATTTTGAAGATTTATCAATTTCTGAAATAGCTCAAGAACTTGCTTCAAGTAGAGGAGCAGCATTTGATGCTCTTAAAAAAGCAAGAGAAAAACTTCTTAAAATAGAAAAAAGCATTGAAAATTAAGATTCAAGAAAGGAATTTAATATAATTTAATTATGTGATTAGTAATAGTTCAAATCAATTTATTTCTTTTATGAAACTTTTCAGCTTGTACAATCTTATTTTTAAGACTTAAAAAACCTTATCAAACTTTCAGAAAAACACACGTTTGAGGAAAGATTGAAAAGTTAAATTTACTTACTTTTAATACATTCGTATTTGCTACTTTTGGTGTGTTAATAAACACAATTTATAATTTATTTAATAGTGCGATTCCAAAAGAAATATCAATAACACTGACTTTCTTTGCTTCTTTAGTTTATTTATTATCTGTAACATTTTATGTTCTTGAAATATTTTTATATTTTAAAGTCAAACAAAATCCTTTGTGACTTTACAAAGAAAGAAAAGCAAAGAAAAATTAAACATTAACTGAAAAATTTAAAAGAAGATTCTATCTTCTTTTTTGTTATTTTAAATTGTACTACTTTTTTAAAATTTGATAATAGCAAAAATTTTAAATTTAGTTTTTATAAAATAAAATCACACTTTTAAAATTTTTAGTTTAAATTACTATAATTCCCTTTGTTCTGGTGTTAAAATTTATTTGATATAAAAAGTTAAGGAGGTGGAAATGATTTGAAATATTTTAAAAAACAATCAATTAAAAAAACTGACCCCCCCCATAATACTCTTAAAAATAGTTAAATAAATTTAGATATAAATTGAAATTTAAAGGTATTAATGACTTATGGTCAGATTTTAACACCTAGAAAGGATATAAAAATGAATAAAGTTTTATTAAGATTCGGGACTACTATCAAAAGAAACACAGTATTAATTTATACACTTTTACTTATAGCGATGATTTCTAATACAATTCTCTTCTTTCTTTCTATTTATGGAAAAGATCCTGTACTTCGTTTAACAATGACAGAGAATATTTTATATTTTTGAGCTCCATATCTTGTTCTTATTTCAACAACAATTTGAAATTTAAGTTTTTTATGAAGAATATATAAAATATTTGACATTGACAACCCAGAAGAAAAAGATGTAATAAAAGCAAACAAACTTTTTAAATTCTTATTTTTAATTGGTTACTGAGGTACAAAATCACAACAAAAAGTAGAAACCAAAACTGAAAAACAAATTAAAAAACTTAAAAAAATTTCCAATGTAAATCCTTGAATTACATGATTTTTCCCTCTTTACTGAGCGCTTCTTTAAGATTAGAATATTAAAATTTAAAAATTAAATGAAAGTTTTAGAACACAAAATTAGAATTGTATTCTACAAAAAAATATATACATCAATATTATTTTTTAGTTGAATTACAGGCTTAATAAATTCTATTTTTCTTGTAATTAGTATTAAGTGGACTTACTATTACGCAATTGTGGAAATACCAGTAGCCACAATGCTTCTTTATTCATCTATTTGTTGTTTGTTAATTTTTCGAAGACAAGAGAGAATAAAAGATGGAGAAATAGATAGAATCGATTTTAAAGCATTCTTTCCATTTTGATTGACTCAAAAAAGAATAGACAGAATTTTAGGAAAAGATAAATTGTTATTTGAGTATATTCTGATATATGAATCAAAATTTGTATTAAGCATTTTTTTGGTCATTCCAAGATTTTGAATAATAAAAATTCAACTCAAAAGAGGAAAATTGATAGACGTTCCAAAATAATAAAAAAACTCCTTAATTTCCTTTATAAAGGGAAAATAGGGAGTTTTAGTTTATTTTATTCAAGATCTTCTTCTATTAGTTTGAGTTTAAGAAGGTCTTTTTTAATTAATAATGATTTCTTGGTTGTTCTTTCTATAAAGTAACTAAAGTCTTTTTCTTCTATTTCTTCATATTCACTTAATAGCACTCTTTTAAATCTTGAAACTCTTGTTGCGTATAATCAACCAAAAACAGAAAAAAGTATAATAAGAGCAACAGGAATTCCGATCGCAAGGAATAAATCAACTTTTCAAATTGCTCAAATTACAAGAAGAAGAAATAGCGTATTGAAGGTTGATAAAACAAAAATAATAAAGAATTTTTGTTTATTTTTTTCTATTAAAACCTTAATTTTATCTTCTTTGTTTTTCATTATTTCTTTCTCCCTAAAACAAATCTTTTAATAATTAATGCTGCAATGATAGGGATGATTGTAACAATAGCGATTGATAATAAAAATAACTTTAAATAGAATTTATTTTTTTTGCTTTTAATTTCTTCAATGTTTGTGTCTTTTTCAATTTGGAAACCAAAGTATTCTGCAATATCATTTGTTCTCCCTCTTCTAAAAAGAGTAAGAACGATTCATATAACTAAAACAACTCCGATTGAAATAGCCATCATTAATGCTAAAAAGTCTGGATTTGGTGTTAAAGCGTGAATTCATTTTTCAAAATTTAAAACGTCTCAAAGGAACTTTTTATCCTGTAATATTCATATTAAAAAAGCCGCTAATCCTGTATAAAAGACAAAAAAGATAGTTAGTCAGTTATGTTTAATTTGTACAAAAGTTATTTTTTTGAATAAACGAGCAATTGCAGAAGGGAGTGCTTGCACATCCTTTCTTAATTCTGATCTATAAATTTTGAGAGATCTTCTTATTGAAGAAAAATTAATTATAGAAGCGAAGAATTTATAAAAACTAAACAAACCAATTGCAATAGGAATTATTAATCAAGTTCAAGTTCATTTCTTTGTATCAACACCCAAATAACCAAGTGAATTTGTAAAATATAAAGAAGCACCTATTCCTAAAAACAGAAGTATAACTCCTCAAAAAATGATGTGTGCAATTAAAAGTTTACCTTCAAGTGCAAAAACTCTATAAGCACCTTTAGGAACAACACCCAAAGGATCTTCGACAGCTTTTTTGTTTAATTCTTTTGCGTTTGTTTCTTGTTTAGTTGCTGAGAATTTAATAGTATCATTGCTATTTAATGGGTTAATATCCATAATATTCTCCTTTATTATTTGTTATTATCTGTTTTAAGAATTGCAAGGAATGCTTCTTGTGGAACTTCAACAGAACCGATTGCTTTCATCCGTTTTTTTCCTTCTTTTTGTTTTTTAAGAAGTTTTTGACGTCTTGTAGGATCTCCACCATAAAGTTTGGCTGTAACGTCTTTTCTGTAGGCTTTAATAGTTTCTCTTGCAATAACTTTTGAACCAATTACGGCTTGTACAGGGACTTCAAAGGATTGTCTTGGAATAACTTCTTTAAGTTTTTCTGTAAGCTCTCTACCTTTAGGATAAGCAAAATCTTTGTGGACAATCATTGAAAGGGCATCAACTTTGTCACCGTTTAAAAGAATGTCAAGTTTAATTAATGAGCTTTCTCTGTAACCAATTAGTTCATATTCAAAAGAAGCATAACCTTTAGAAATTGATTTAAGTCTGTCAAAGAAATCAAAAATAATTTCAACTAAAGGTAATTCATAAATAACTCTTCTTCTGTTTGAGTCAATAAATTCTATATCAATGTAAGTTCCTCTTTTGTTTTGACAAAGTTCCATAATTGAACCAACATAATTTTCAGGAACTATAATAGAAGCTTTAATGTAAGGTTCTTCAATGTGATCGATGTATGTTGGATCTGGTAATAAAGAAGGATTTGCAATAACCTCTACTGTGTTATCTGTTTTAAAAACATGAAATTCTACAGAAGGTGCTGTAGCAATTAGATCGATGTTAAACTCACGCTCAAGTCTTTCTTGTAAAATCTCCATGTGAAGCATCCCTAGGAAACCAATTCTGTATCCAAAACCAAGAGCCTTAGAACTTTCTGGTTCAAAAGTAATTGAAGAATCTGAAAGAGAAATCTTTTCAAGAGACTCTTTTAGTAAGTCGTAATCTTTACTGTCAATAGGGTAAAATCCTGTATAAACAACAGGTTTTAGTTTTTTATAACCTGGAAGTGGTTCTTTTGCAGGACTCTTTGTTAAAGTGATTGTATCACCAACAGAAATATCTTTAGCATCCCTGATGGAAGCTGCTATTCAACCAACTTCTCCAGAAACTAATTCCTCTTTTTTAAGTTCTGCAGGGGTTCTAACTCCGAGTTCAACAACATGGAATTTTTTTCCACTTGACATCAATGTAAAACTGTCACCAACAGCAATTTTTCCTTTTACAATTCTTACAAGTAAAACAACTCCTTTGTAAGGATCAAAGTAAGAGTCAAAAATTAAAGCTTGCAGATTTTCATCGTCGTTAGCATCTTTAGGTGCTGGAACTTTTTCCACAATAGCTTCTAAAACTTGATCAATGTTTAGTCCTGTTTTAGCTGAAATTAAAACACTGTCATCAGCAGGAATACCAATAACATTTTCAATTTCTTTTTTAACCCTTTCTGGATCAGCAGAAGGTAAGTCTACTTTATTGATAATTGGGATGATTTCAAGATTGTTGTCAATAGCTAAATAAACGTTGGCTAAAGTTTGAGCTTCAATTCCTTGAGTTGCATCAACTAATAATAAAGCCCCCTCTGTAGCTGCTAGTGATCTTGAAACTTCATAAGTAAAGTCGACATGTCCCGGTGTGTCGATTAAGTGAAAAACGTAGTCTTTGTATTTAAGTTGAACAGCATTCAACTTAATGGTTATTCCTCTCTCTTTTTCAAGATCCATTGAATCTAAATGTTGTGTTTTAAGATCTCTTTGAGCTACAGCTCCTGTTAATTCTAAAATTCTGTCAGCCAGAGTTGATTTTCCGTGATCTATGTGTGCAATGATTGCAAAATTCCTTATTTTATCTTTATTCATATTATAAATTTTACAATAAATTTTCCTTTTCTTTGTTTAGTTTAAAAAAACAAATGCACTATTGCATTTGTTTGAGTGTAATTAAAATATAAATACAAAATTAAGCTGTTGGTTGGTCTTTGTTTTCCTCAGTTTTTGCTGGTGTTGAACCATCTTGAGCATTTTGACTCTCTTCTGCTCTTTTAGTGTCATTAACAACCGGGTTTTGTGCATATGTAGATCTTTGTCAGATTAGATATACTCCAACAGAAATCATAGCAGCAGAAGCAAATAAAAGAGTTAGTCCTCAGATTCATCTGTTGTATCTTCCTCTTTTTGTTACAGCTTTTTTAATTCCTCATTTACGTTTTTTTTGTTTTGGTTGTTGTTCTTGTTGAACGTTGATTGTATTTTCTTTTTGCATAACAAACTCCATGTATTTATTTAATGTATTATAACATTTTTTGATTTTATTATATAATTTTTTTACAAAAACTGAATTATCTATGACGAAGACACGTTTTATACTGAAAAGCATAAGAGAATTGATGGCTGGTGAAAATCAATCTGGAAGGTATAAAATATCACTTCAGAGACCTAACAAGGCGTTATCTCACGAAACGAGATTAAAAGAGAGTCTGATTTAAGGTGGTACGTTAGCCCTTAAATGCGGACTTTTTATTTTTAAGAAAGGAAAAAATGGAAAAAAATTACAAAGACACCCTAAATATGCCTTCTACAGAATTTGAAATGAAAGCAAATTTAGTTGAAAAAGAAAAAAAATACAGAGAACAATGAGAAAAAATGGAACTTTACCAACAAGTTCTAAAGAAAAATAAAGGTAATAAACAATATGTATTACACGATGGACCTCCATATGCAAACGGAAACATCCACTTAGGACATGCTTTAAACAAAACAATTAAAGACATCATTGTAAGATACAAAAGCTTACAGGGATTCTATTCGCCTTTTGTAAATGGATGAGACACACACGGACTTCCAATCGAGCTTAAAATGCTGCAAAAACTAAATAAAGATAAAAAAGACTTTTCAACTCTTGAAATTAGAAAGCACGCTCAAGAATATGCTCTTGAACAAATTGAAATTCAAAAAGAACAAATGAAGCAATTACAAGTTTTAAATGACTTCAAAGTTATTTACAAAACTTTAGATCCAAAATTTGAAGCACAGCAACTAAAATTACTTAAAAAGATGGCAATGGAAGGGCTACTTAAAAAAGGACTAAAACCTGTTTACTGATCGCCTTCTTCACAAACAGCGCTTGCTGAAGCAGAAGTTGAATATGCAGAACATACATCACCATCAATCATGGTTTCTTTTAGCGTTACAAAGGGAAATTCCTTTGTAAAAGAAGGCGATAAGCTTGTAATTTGAACAACAACACCTTGAACTTTAGTTGCTAACTCTGGAGTTGCTGTAGGTGAAAACTTTGAATATTCTTTAGTTGAGGCAAACAACGAAAGATATGTTGTTGCAACAGAATTATTAGAAAGTGTTGCTAAAGACGTTAAGTGAGAAGAGTACAAAGTTGTTTCAAGTTTTAAAGGAAAAGATCTTGAATATGTTGAATACAGAAGACCTGTAAAAAGAGACAAAACAGGGCTAGTTGTGCTTGGTCACCACGTTGAAATTACAGCTGGTACAGGTCTTGTTCACATGGCTCCGTTATTCGGGGTTGATGACTTTTTAGTTGGTAAAAAATATAATTTAGATATGATTATGCACGTTGCTGATGATGGAGTTTTAAATAAAGAAGCTGAAGAATTTGCTGGTCATTTCTATGAAAATGCAAACAAAGAAATTGGAATGTTTTTAGATGCTAACAAAGATTTATTAAGACTTAAATTTATCAAACACTCATACCCACATGACTGAAGAACTAAAAAACCAATTATTTTCCGTGGAACACCACAATGATTTGTTTCAATTGACAAATTCAAAAAAGACATTTTAAGCGCAATTGAAGAAGTTAAATTCCACCACGATTGAGCTAAAAACAGATTAATTAAGATGATTGAAAACAGAGAAGAATGAACCATCTCACGTCAAAGAGCTTGAGGAGTTCCTATTACAATTTTCTATGACGAAAATGAAGAACCAGTAATTAATGAAGAAATTTTTGATTATGTAATTTCTTTAGTAGAAAAACACGGATCTGATATTTGATTTGAAAAAACAACAGACGAATTACTTCCAGAAAAATACAGAAATAGAAATTGAAAACGTGAAATGGATATCATGGACGTTTGATTTGATTCTGGATCTACTTCAATCGCTGTAGATATTGAAGGAACTGAAAAACCATTTGAACTTTACTTTGAAGGTTCAGATCAATACAGAGGTTGATTCAACTCATCACTAATTAACTCTGTAGTTTTCAGAAAGAAAGCACCTTATAAAGAACTATTATCACATGGATTTATTGTTGATGAAAAAGGACAAAAATTCTCAAAATCACTTGGAAACGGAGTTGAACCACTAACTCTGATTTCTAAATACGGAGCTGATGTTGTTCGTCTTTGAGTAGCTAACAGTGAATATCCAAACGACGTTTCTTATTCTCTAAAAATCTTTGAGCAAAACATTGAAATTTACAGAAAAATTAGAAACACAATTAAATTTTTATTAGGAAACATCAATGATTTTGACTCAAAACAAAGTGTTGAATTAGAAGGTGTTCACGAGTTAATCTCACAAAGAATTAAGCAACTAAAAAACAAAATTATCAAAAACTATGATGAACACAGATTCTTATTAGTTGTTAAAGAAATTAATAACTTCATTATTGATTTTTCTGGATTCTATCTATCTATAACAAAAGATTCTTTATATGCTGACGCAAAAGATTCAAAAGAAAGAAAAATGATCCAAAAGAACCTATTTGACCTTTTAGAAGCATTAATTATCGCTCTTGCTCCAATTCTTCCAACTACAACAGAAGAAGCTTATTCTTACTTTAATAAAGAAAATAAAAAGGAATCGGTTCACTTAGAATATTTCTTTAAACAAGAAGAAACTGACAACTCAATAGAGCAAAAATGACAAGAATTCTTTGATCTAAAAGATCAAGTTTATAAACTAATTGAAGAGCAAATTAAAGAAGGAACAATCAAGAGACAAAATGAAGCTAAAGTATTCTTACACACAGATTCTGAATTTATTAAGTCACTAGATTTAGTTAAATTATTTATGGTAGGATCTGTTGAGTTTGCTTCAGAAACTAAAGTATCTGCCTTTGATTCTCAAAAATGTCAAAGATGCTGAAATCACTTTGAGCAAAAAGACATGAAAGAAGATATTTGTAAAAGATGTTTTGAGGTTTTAAGTGCAAGCAATTAAAAAAAGTTTTCAAAAATGATTAATATATATTAAAGAATTTGATAAAAAACGTCTTTTATTTAATGGAATTATTACGTTTTCAATTTTGTTAGCTTTAATTTTAGTTGATCAACTAACAAAAAACTTAATTTTTGAACACAAAGAATTTGTGGAGAGACCAAATTGAGTTGAAGGAAAAAATCTTTTTGATTACAAAGTAATTGGATTTAGACCTATTTTGCATGTTGGAGTAACTTCTAAGTTGCATGAAAAACTCGGTTTCATTACAATTCACATCCTGAGTGTTGTTGTGTTTTTGGTAGCACTTCATTTCATGATTTTTGCCAAAAAGTACTATTATATAGTTGTTTTAGGATTTTTAGCTGCTGGTGATTTTGGAAATATGCTAGATAGATTTATTTATGCAAACGGAGTTAAAGACATTCTTTTCATCCCTTGAAGAGACAATGGAACATTTAACTTTGCAGATCTATTTATTGGTGCTGGAGCGATTGGAGTAGCTATAACAATCATTATCGAAGCACTAATTATGCCTTATTTCAAAAAGTCTAAAAAGCAAGATTCACAACCGCAAAGTGCCGAAAACACAGAAAATACAGAAAATTCGCAAAAACAAGACTAAAAAAACAAAAACAGGAACTTGATTGGTTTCTGTTTTTGTTATTGAAAAAAGCACTTTTTTAATATAATTTAAATTATGGAACACAACAGCGACAAATTCACAATTTATTTAAAAAAAATTGTTGAAAGTTACATTGAAAACGGAGAACCAATCGGTTCTAAAACACTGAAGGAAAAATACAATCTAAATGCATCTCCTTCAACTATTCGAAGTGTAATGGCGGGACTTGAAAAAGAAGGATTTTTAGAAAAATCACACGTTTCAAGCGGTAGAATTCCATCTTACAAAGCTTTTGAATATTATGCTAAACATTTAGCTCACCCCGAAGACACAGATCTCGAAAGCAGACTTCAAGATCTGTTTGCAAAAAGAAGAATTTCCATTGACAAAACTCTTGAAGAAGCAGCGAAATTAATTTCTGAAATTGCAGGAATTACCTTAATTACCTCTTCAAGCAACTCAAGCGAAAGACTTCGTTCCATAAATTTAACACTAATCGACAACAACATGGGTGTAATTATTTTAGTTACATCTTCAGGAAAAGTTGAAAACAAAACTATTTTCTTCTCTGATCAAGTCGAAAGAGAAGACGTGAGAATTGCTGTAAGAATTTTCAAAGAAAGATTAGTAAATGTCGCTCTTGATGAAATCCAAAAAATTGTTGAAATTTTAGTACCTATATTAGCTAAAGAAATAAAAAATCTTGACAACATTCTTAATACATTTATGCAAAATGTGTTTAATTTTAAAAAAGAAGTTGAAACAAAAATTTATAATAAAAGTAACTTAATTCTTTCAAGAGATATCTCTCGTGAAAGATTAACTGAAATTCTAGATTTAATTGAAAAAAAATCCATTTGAGAAGCAATTGAAGGAAAAATTTCTGAAGAAGAAAACTTAAAAATTCAAATTCAATCTGATCAAACAGCTTTTATATCTAAAAAAATTGAAGGTTCAGAAGGAACAAAAGAAATAAGCATAATCGGTTCAGCAAAAAGAATGGATTATTCTTTAGCTCTTGCAGGGTTACAAATTTTAGAAAAATTTCTTAAAGAAGAAAAAGAATAGAGGAACTCATGGAAGATAATAAAGAAATTAAAAATTCTACAACTGAAAATGTAGAAAAAAAATCTAAACCAAATCACAAATACAAAAAATTCGATAAATCAAAATTTAATAATAAAAACCAAACTCAAAACCCAAATCAAACACAAACACAGACTCAAACAAATAAACCAGAAAAAAAATCAAAAGAAACATCATTAATTGAAAAACAAAAAATTAAGATTTCCCTTCTTGAACTTGATGTTGAAAAACTAAAGGTTCAATTAGAAAAAAATAATGAAGAACTAAAGGCTAAAGCTTTAGAACTTCAACAAAAAGCAAAAGAAGAAATTCAAAAACACAAAGACGAAAACTCTTCAAAACTAGAACTAGAAATTACTAACATTAAAAAATACGGACTACAAAGATTTTTTGAAGATCTTATTATGCCTTTAAGAAACTTTGAGCTTGCAATCCAAATGGGTTCAAAACAAGAAAACCCTTCTGTGCAAAGCTATGTAAAGGGATTTTCAATGCTTTTCAAACAAATTGAGCAAATCCTTTCTGAAGCAGGAGTAACAAAAATTGAACCTTATGTAGGTGAAGAATTTAATTCAGAAATTCACCAAGTTTATGAATTAGAAGACAATCCAGAATTCAAAGACAAAGTTATTCAAGTTAAAAACAACGGTTATAAACTGTATGATAGAGTAATTCAACCTGCTGTAGTTGTGGTTGGAAAATAAGGTAAAAATGAATAGTAAAGACAAAATTATTAAAGCAATTGAAGAAGCTTTAGCAAAACTTAACGTTTCTCAAAAAATCATATTAACTGAATCCAAAGGTTTTGGGGACTTTTCAACAAACGTTGCGATGCTACTTCAAAAACAAATGCAAAAATCAGCTTTAGAAGTTGCTGAATTAGTTGCTAAAAACATTGATAAAGAAAAATACTCAATCAAAAAAGTAGAAGTTGCAAAACCCGGATTTATTAATTTCTTTTTAGAAACAAATATATACAGTGAAGAAATCAACAAAATTAACCAACTTGGACAAAACTACGGAAAATTACAGCAAAATCAAAAAATTAACCTTGAGTTTGTTTCTGTAAATCCAACAGGTTTTCTACATTTAGGACACGCCAGAGGTGCTGCTGTTGGGGCAACTTTAGCAAACATTTTAAGCTTTGCAGGAAACCAAGTTACAAAAGAATACTACATTAATGACGCAGGAAACCAAATTGATTTACTGGGAATTTCTGTGTTTACAAGATACCAACAACACTTTGGTTTAAGCATGCAATTACCAGAAGGTTCTTACATTGGAGATGACATCAAATGAGTTGCTCACGTTCTTGTTAAACTTTATGGTGACAAATACAAAGATGCTGATTACAACGATCCAAAAATCAAAGAATTCTTTAAATACACTTCAGTTTCTATTTTAATGGGACAAATTAAAAGGGACTTAAAACTCTTTGGAATTACCTTTGATAAGTTCTTTAGCGAAAGATCTTTATACAAAGAAAACAAAATCGAAAAAGCTCTTTCAAGACTGCAAAACACTTTTAAAAGAGACAATGCTCTGTGATTAAAAACAACAGATTATGGAGATGACAAAGACAGAGTTTTAATCAAACAAGATGGTTCATTTACTTATTTCTTACCTGACATTGCTTATCACAACGAAAAAATGCAACAAGGTGTTGACAAAATGATTGATGTTTGAGGAGCTGATCACATCGGTTATATAAAAAGAATGGAAATAGCTATCGATCAACTTGGTTATGACTCAAAAACACAATTTAAAGTTCTTACTTGTCAAATAGTTAGATTAATGAAAGATGGAGAAGAACTGAAAATGTCCAAACGTAAAGGAATTACATTTACAGCAAGAGAACTAATTGAGTTAGTTGGAAAAGATGCAGCAAGATTCTTTATGGTTGATCGTTCAGAAAACTCAATGTTAGACTTTGATGTTAAGCTTGCTATTGAACAAACACAGAAAAATCCTGTATTTATGATTCAATATGCCTATGCTAGAGCTAAACAATTACTAACAAAAGCTGATTCACTAAACAAAAAATTAAATGCTAAATTAATTAGTGAAGAAACAGAAATCAAGTTAACAAACACATTAAGAGAATTTCCAGAATTAATAGAAAAAATATCTAAAAACTACAAAATTCACTTATTATCAGAATATTTGATAAAATTAGCAAAAGACTTTAACTCATTCTACTCAAACTCAAGAGTAATTCAAAACGAAAGAGAAGAAAGCTTGCTTGCTTTAGTCCAAGCAACAAAAACAGTTTTAGAAACAGGACTTAAATTAATAGGTGTTTCTACTCCAGAAAGGATGTAAATATGAAAACAATGATTCAACTAGCGATAGATTCTTTAGAAAACGGAAAACAACTTCAATTCGAAGAAATTTTCGATTATGTTAAAGCAAACCTATATGACAAATGAATTTCACAATACTCAAATATTTCAGAAGAAGAAGAGTATGAAATGTTAACAAGAAAAAGAGGCGAGTTATACAAACTTCTAACAGTTGATAGCCACTTTAGAAGACTAAACGACGGTTCTTGAACAACAGAAATTCTTTACAACACAAAATAAATTTCTTAAAAGTTCAAATATTTTGCATAAAAAGTGCAACACACTTCAAAATACTTTACTTTTTTAGAAAAAAGTATTATAATTAATAAATGGAGACAATAGCAAACGCAGTTGTCTTTTATTTTTTCGTAAGAAGGTGTTTATGCAAGATGATTTAGAACAAAAAAAAGAACAACAAGAAGATAGTGACTTTGAACAAGAGGTTTCAAAGCCACATTTAGTAAAACTTAATACAGTTTACAACAGAACCAAAATGTCAAATTTTGGTCTAAAAATGGCTAATTTTTACAAGAAAATGCCATTTTGAAAACTTACTTTAATAACAGTTGCAACTGCCATTTTCTTTGGTGTTATCAGTGTTTTCTTTGTTAAAAACGTTGGTATTTATAACTTTGGACTAGCTGCCTTTGGACAAGCTCTTGCAAGATTAATTACAGTATTATTTAAAGAAGATCAAGTCTCAATGGCGACTAGAAATCTAATCGAACAGTTTGTTTTCTGAATTGCTTATATTATTTTAAGCATTCCGATTTTTATTTTTGGTTATAAAAAAATCGGAAGAACATTTAGCAAGCTTACTATCATATTTTTAGCTGTTTCAAGTGTTGTTTCCTTTGGAATTGGATTGATTCCAGGAGCAAACGACATTTTCTTAATTGGAGACTTTTCAAACAAAGCAATTAAGAATGCTTTAAGTGACTATAAAAAACCATTAAGCTCAATTATTCCTTTATTGTGATCTGATGGAGGAAACATTATTGCTTTATTTATTTATGCAATAGTTTATGGATATTTACTTGCTTGAATCTTCGCTCTAATCCAAATTATTGGTGGAACTGCGGGTGTAACAGGGATAATCGGTGAATGATATGCTAATGAAAAAAGTAAATCATTTGGAACAATAAGTGGTTATATGAATATAATTATTGTTTTAATCGGTGTTCTGTTAGGTTCATGATTGCCTGGTTCAATCTTACTAAATGAAGCCAAAACTTCTAATGATCCAGAAGTTTTAGCAATAGCTTCTAAAGCTTGAAGTTTTGAGTTATACCTTTCACCAAACTTTGTTGCAACTATTTTAACAAACGTAATTTATATTATTGTTTTAAATAAACTATATCCTAAATTTAAATTGGTACGTGTTGAAATTTACTCAATTGCAAACTCAGAAAAAATTGCTCAAAGCATTGTGTCTGATAAAAAAATTGTTTCAGGGGTTACAATGTTCCATGGACACGGAGGATACACATCTAAAAAACTTAATGTAGTTACAACAGTTACTTTATTTAGACAGGTAAAAAGAGTTATTAGTGATGTTAGAAAAATAGACTCTGAAGCCTTTATTTCAATTTCAGATGTAACAGCATTAGATGGATACATCTACCTACCAAAGAAAAAATTCTAAAATTAAAACTTAGTGTTGCCACTAAGTTTTGTTTATTCACCGATTTCATCAAGTTGATCAATTCTTGTTTGGTGTCTTCCACCTTCGTATTCTGTTTCGAAGTATTCATCAACCATTTTTTTAGCTTCTTCGAATGTTGTAAATCTACCGCTCATTGCAATTGCGTTTGCGTTGTTGTGTAGTTTAGCTAAATAAGCATCATTTACATTTGTTATTCTTGCTGCTCTAACACCTTTAAAACGGTTTAGTGCGTAAGAAATTCCAAGCCCTGTTCCACAAAAAGCAAATCCTGCGTCTGCTTTTTTGTCTTGTAAAAACTTACCTAATTTTTTTCCATATTCCGCATAAGATACAGATTCTGTACCATTAAAAGGTCCTAAATCCTCAACTTCATAACCTTTTGATTTTACATACTCAAGGATTTTGTCTTTTAGTTCAAATCCTGCATGGTCACTTGCAAAAGCAATTTTCATTTTTTTCATAATGTTACCTTAATTCCTTTTCATCTTCTATTCTAATGATCTTTGATGGAGTTCCTGTTCCAACACCAAAATTATAAACTTTTTTTACTTTAGAAAAAACTTTTTGAGCTTCTTCGATGCTTAAAGGTGCTTGTCCAGAAAGATTTGCACTTGTGACAAAGCAAGGCCCAATTTTTTCAAGAAGTTCCAAAAGACCCTTTTGATTAGGCATTCTAAAACCTTGATTATTAACAATTAAGCTTACTTGCCCTGGCCAGTATTTCTGTGCAAACTCATCAGCTTTAGAGTTTCACTCTTTAAACTCTCTAGCTTGCTCAATTGAACCGACTAAAATAATAATTTTCTTGCTTAAATCTCTGTTTTTAAGTTCATAAAGCAACTCTAATTTATTTGCCTTTACAGGAACGCCGATTCCCACAACTGTATCAGTAGTTGTTAAAAATACATCGCTATATTTTTTATCTGTTTTTTCTTTATTTAAGTTCATACTTAAATTATATTTAAAAAATCCAAAAAGTTGTTTTCAATATCTAAAAAATGTAAATTTTTTAATTTTTAAGTTTTTCAAAACTCTTTTTTGGTGCAATCATATATAATTTAAAATATAAAATCACAAAGGAGACACATGAAAGCGAGTAAAATTATTTTAGTTGGTGCAGGTGCTGTAGGAACATCATTCCTATATTCAGCAATTAACCAAGGATTAGCAGCTAAATACGGAATTATTGATAAATTTGAAGGACCAAGAGATGGAAACGTTCTTGACCTTGAGGACACAATCGTTCCTTCAGTAAGAGATTTTGAGGTTTTTGCAGCAGATTATTCAGACGCAAAAGATGCTGATATCGTTGTTATTACAGCAGGAAGACCACAAGCTCCAGGGGAAACAAGACTTGAAATGGTTAAAGACAACTCTTTAATTATGAAAGATATCGCTCAAAAAATTAAACAAAGCGGATTTAACGGGATTACAATTATCGCATCAAACCCTGTTGACGTTCTTACATATGTTTATCTAAAAGAAACAGGATTTGACCCTAAAACAGTTATTGGTTCAGGAACAATTCTTGACTCTTCAAGACTTAAAGTTCTTTTATCACAAAAAATTGGAGTTTCTGCAAAAGACATCCAAGCTTACGTTATTGGAGAACACGGAGATTCATCATT
This sequence comes from Mycoplasma procyoni, assembly GCF_017052595.1. Classification (GTDB taxonomy): domain Bacteria; phylum Bacillota_I; class Bacilli_A; order Mycoplasmatales; family Metamycoplasmataceae; genus Mesomycoplasma_A; species Mesomycoplasma_A procyoni. The sequence continues at coordinate 65,896 of NZ_JAFIDB010000006.1, read as the reverse complement.
AGTTAACTACTCATCATTCAAAGTTGCAGGATTACCATTCTCACAATTTGAACAAAAAGCAGGAGTTAATGCTTCAAACTATGAAGAACTACTTGAAAAACCAGTTTACAAAAAAGCATATGAAATTATCCAAAGAAAAAGAGCTACATACTACGGAATTGGTGCTTGTTTAGCTCAATTAGTAAGAGTTATTCAACAAGACTCAAAAACAGTTCTTCCTTTAGGTGTTTACCTAGAAGATGACTATGGAGTTCAAGATGTTGTTATTGGAGTTCCAGCTATTGTTGGAGCTAACGGTATTGAAAGAGTTATTCAACTAGAACTAAACGAAAAAGAACAAGCTAAATTCAAAAATTCAGCAAGAATAATCAAAGAAACAATCAATTCAATTAAATAATTTTTAACTAAAATAAAGAAAACAAACACAGACACAACAATAAAACTTGTGTCTGTGTTTTTGTATTAAACGATATAATATTACTATTATTAAGCAAACCGAAGTAAAAGACAAAACAAATATGTTACAGAATATGTAATAAAAGGAGTTAAATTTAACATGTATAACTATAATTGAATCATGATTTTACACTTTTAAAGCAATTTAAAAACAAATCAATTAAACCAAAACACTTTTTAAGACCCTTCCTTGGAAACTATTTATTCTACGAAGAATTTATCAACACAATTTGATTAAATTTTATAGATAGAAAAATGGCAATGAGTTTTAAGCTAATTTTAGTATTTTGATTTTTAATATTAAACATCTTGCTTGCATTAGTTTCTATTTTTATCACAATAGCAATTATGGTTAATTATCTTTCTGTAAAGTAACAAATAGGCGAAATTGGAATAATCATGAGTTGTTCAATTCTTCCTATAATTACTATAATTTTGCAGCCGTTTTACATTTTTATTGCAAAAAACAAATAATTAGAAGCTACAAGAAAAATTATTTTATAACAGGTACAAAAGAACTAAAAGAAATAACTTACAATAGACTCTTAATTACAGATAAGAAAAAATGAGTAAGCGATATTTTTGGTTTGTTTAAAAAAGAAAATCAAATAGAAGGTTCAAAGGCATCTGATAATTTAAGTCCTAATCCTAATGTTGATGTTATTATAACTAAAGAATCTGCTATTGAAAAAGAAATGTATTCTCAAAACACCAAAGACTTATCAACTTTTCTCATCATCCTTAGACCTATAAGTTGAATTATATCAATAGTAATTAAGCCGCTTTTCTTAATGAATAAGCTTTTATTTGTAAAAGAAATATTTCAGCAATATGGACTAAAAATAAAACTTCAAAAGTATATTGCTATAAATTGATTATTCTTTTTAGTGTTATTTGTAGCACCAATAATAACAATAACTTTCCTTATTTCTTTTGGAGTAATAAATACTTTATTGTGAAGTATTTTACCTTACTTCATCATCGCGATAGCTTATGCTTTGATGGTTGCGATTCCAAAATATTACTTAATTAAAAATGCGATTATAAAGGAATTATAGGCATTTTAGAAAAAACAAGTTCAGTTTTTTAACCAGACTTGTTTTTTTATTTGAATAAATTTATGTTATTAATTTTTAAGAAACTGATGTTTAAAATGCAAATAATTTAAGTTATAATATTTAAGATAAGGAGAAAAAATGTCGGAATATAAAGAATATGAGAACCATGATTTTGCCATAATAAGAGCTTTTGAAGAATCTAAAATAAGACCATCGCATTTATTAAGATCTTTTTATGGTGATTATTTATTTTATGATGAGTTTATAAATTTTTACTGAGTTAAATTTATAAACAGAAAAATAGCTTTGAGAAGCCACTTTATTATTATGTTTTGATTGTTGTTTTGCAATATTGTAGGAGCATTGGCAACAATTTTGACAGTCTTACCTATAATGTTGAGATATGAGTCTGTTTTATCAAATATAGGATTAGTAGGATTAGTAATGAGTTGTTTAGCTATTCCAATAGCATTAGTATTAATTCAACCTCTATTAATTTTAATGTCTAAAAAAATGATAATAAAATCTTATTACAATAACTTCTACAGAAGCAGCACAAAAGCAGTTGCTAAACAAAATTATGACTTGACTAAAATTACAAACTTTAAAAAATGAATTATTGATATTTTTAGAATTAGAGGACTTGAAAAATCTCAAAACGGATGCAAAGCAAGTGATAACCTTAGATTAAATGAAAATATCGAAAGAATTACTTATAATTTACCAAGAAGAAACGATATTGAAAAAGAAAAATTTGAAGCAGAAATGTATGATTACACTATTTTTCTATATCCAATTGGATGATTATTATCATTTCTATTAAAACCTCTATTTTTATCAAATAAGTTATTATTTGTAAAAAGAGTTTTCGAGAAAAATAACATTAAAATTAATGTTCTTAAATATCTTGTTATCAATTGAATTATATTTATTGTATTATTTGTAGCCCCAATAACAACGATCACTTCATTGATTTCGGTAGGTACAATAAACTCACTGTTATGATCTATTTTGAGTTATGTAATAATTTTAATTGCTTATTGGATTTTAGTTTCATTTCCAAAATATTATTTAATAAGAAATGCGATTATAAAGGAATTATAGGCATTTTAGAAAAAAACGAGACACTATAAAGCGATCTCGTTTTTTATTTTTGGAAAAAATCATTTCTTTTAGCAGCCTCTAAGAAAGCAATGTGAATTACTTTTCTTAATTCTTTTTTAGGTACTATTACTCCATTGTAAAACATAGTAATCTTTCTTAATTTTAGTCTTCAATAAGCTTCATATTCTAAACTCAAAACTTTAGGAGAAAATGTTTTTAAGAAACTTGTTGATTCATAATCATGAATAAACACAAAATTATAAACATCGTCAGTGATAATCTCATCTTCATTGTTTTTAAATTCAATTAAACTAATTTTATCTTTATTTTTATTGTAATCGTCTTCAAATTCTTTAAAGAAGTTTTTGTCATAAAGCTTATTGTTTTTGAGCTTATAAAATACAAACAAGAAAAATTCAACAAAAGTAAAAAGCGATAATGAACTTCCTACAACATATAAACTTAAATAAATTACAGAGGTTTTGTTTTGTGAAAATCAAATTCAAAATCAAATACTTGAAATTAAAACAAATATAAAAACAAGAGCAGAAAGAATAAGAAAAAATCCTTTATATTTTTCTGTTTGTCAAAAATGAAAATAATATTTGTGTTGTTGGTGTCTGGTTCTAAAAGCAAAAATAGATAAAGGAAGTTGAACCAAAGATGAAAGAGCAAAAAGTATTAGAAAAAACAGTAAATAATCAAGTGCTGTTAACATAGTGCCTCATTCAATTTTAAAGTTCTATGATTCATTAACTCATCTTTCTTGTTTGTGTTCTTTAAATTTCAAAGTTTGAAAACAACATTGAAGTTAATATTTTTCATTTTACCTCCAATAATTTTAAATTGTTATAAAAAAACTTGTACTCCAAGTACAAGAAATAATATTTGTTTAAAAATTAAATTATTTATTCTTAACTTAGAGATGCAAAAAGAGAACATTAATAACTTTAATGAACTTAAGAATTATATTATTTTGAGACATTCGTTTATTCATGTTCTCTCCTCTCTTTTTTATAACAATTTCATTTTAACATAAAGTTCAAAATGAACCAAAGAAAATTTATTTTTTTGTATTTAATATATACAAACAATTAATCTGTTTTAAAAGAATAAAAAAAGCAACTTTTAAGTTGCTTTCGGTCATTTCTGAAATGGAGGGAGTGAAGGGAATCGAACCCTCATAGTCAGCTTGGAAGGCTGAAGTTCTGCCATTAAACTACACTCCCGTGTTATTTACTATATTATTATAGCACTATTTTTTTATTAGACAAGCATTTTTTTAATTTTTTTCATAAAAATTTTTGTTTGTTAATAAATAACAGAATAATTCTATCATAAAAATAGACTTTTGCAAAGGCAAAATAAAAACCAAGAAGCAACAAATTATTACTTCTTGTTTTGTGTTAGTTAGTGAAATAAATAATTGATTTAATAGACGAGATTTCCTTTTTATAGGAAGCATCACTTTCTTTTGTGTTGAAATTATTTACTTCAATTTTTTCAATTGAACTAATTTTAGTTTTTTCTAAAAGAATAATATATTGTGAAGAAAGAATAGCTTTTGTATTTATGTTGTATGAAGAGTAATTAATTTCGACTTTATTATTTGAAACTTTAACAGTATCTAGTGGTAATACAGAATCGTAATTTGAATAGTATATAATATGATATTTTTCTAGTGAAGATTTTTCAAATAACTTTGAAAATTGTTTAGAAAAAGAAGTTCATCCATTTGTAATTTCTTCTTTTTTATTTTCAAATAACACACGAGATAATATTTCGTCTTTAAAAGAAGATTCATCTTTGATTTCAAAAACATGTTTTTTGGATTTTAAATCTTCAGGTTTTCAAAGATTGTTTGAATTTAGTTTGAAAACATTTTGGGAAAGATTGTTCTCATTGTTAAATTCATCGATTTTTCTTTCTGAATTCATTTGGCAAGAAAATGTTGCAATAAAAGGTAAGCTAATTGTAGATAAAAAACCAAAAAATTTTTTACTCATTTTTAGAACCTAACATATGACATTGCAACATGGAAAACATCACTCTCTTCTAATTTTTCATAAGGATTTAATTTTAAAATGTATTCTCCTGTTTCTGGAGCAGTAAATACTGATCTTTCATAGTTATTTTTAACCATTGTGCTTGAAGTGTGAAAACCATTTGGACCAGAAATACTTAAATCAAAATCATGCACTTTAGGTTCGCCATCCTTTGTTTTTAAATCATAGTTTCAAGCTAAACCTACCGAAATTTTCTCTCCTTTATTTAAAAATACCTTTTTGAAAGTAATTTTGTCTGAAGAGTTTCCTTTGTTTATTATTTTATATTCTGTATTTTGTAGAGCCTCTCTCATTTTTTGAAAATCAATTTTTCCAGGACCGTATTGATCATGAATGCTATTTTTTGTTAATTCATAATTTTTATTACTATTAAGTGTTCAAATGTTTGGGTTGGATGATGATGTTAATGCAGACATAGTTATAACACTATCTAAACCTTTTGCATAAGTATCACTTTCGAGTTCCATTAATACTGAAATAATTCCTGCTACAGCCGGTGAAGAGTAACTTGTTCCATTAAATGTTTCGTCTCCATATTTAAAATTATCTGGTGCTACTACATTTACTTTTTTACCTGTTTTACTTCTTCATGAACTGAATTCTTTTATGTGGTCGTTGTTTCAAATTGCTCCAACTAATATTGAATTATAAGAGAGTCCATCACCTTGAAGTCCCTTTTTATATAGATCATCAAATGAATCGTTTTCTAAATTTCCTGATGCTATTACAAAAGTCACTTCTTTTTTAGTGTTTGTACTCAATAAATCTAAATATCTTGAAACTCCATTGTATGAAGTCGATCTGTCAAGATAATAACTTAAATTTATCACTTTTACATCATTGGAAATTAATCACTCAATTTCTTGTTCCGGACCATTTCAAGTAAAGGCTCTTATTCCATATAAGTGACTGTAAGGATTTATTCCATCTTTTCCTCCAACCACAGCAGCAACTTGAGTTGCATGTGTTCCATAGTTGTTATTGAATCATCAAAATCTTGATTTATTTTCAATTTTGTGAACACCTTCTTCTTTTGAAAAGTATTTATCAGTATATTCTATTTTACCATCGTCTAAAATACCAACTTTTACCCTTTGTCCGTTTAATCTTTTTTTGTTTAATGTTTCAAGAACTTCTTTTCTTTCGTTTTGCCTAAAATTCATAACATTAAACACATCAGCGTTGGATGTTTTATTTTCTGTGTCCAAATAAGGTGTAATAATTTTTTTGCTATTTCTCTCATCTCTAATGTCTTCAAGATTTGTAAAAATCTCGGAAACTTTGAAATAATTCTTTATTTTTTGTAAAACATTATCCCTATCTTCTTTATTTAGATTGCTAAATCTTAAAAATATAAAATCAGTATATTTACTTGCAAAAAAGTTAACTGCTTCATTTTGGTAAGATGAAGTAAATTCTTGAATAAATTTATATTTAGCATTTTCATCAGAAAACTTAAAATTTTTTAGTTCAAAAGAAAAAGTTACATTTTTCTTTTCTTCTACGTGTTGTACGGCTTGAGTTGTTGGAGACAGTGCGTTCACTCCTAAAACCAAACCATTTAATAATTCTAGTTTCATAATTCCTCCTTTAATTTAATTGATAGCAAAAACACCTTCTTTCAAAGAAAAAAGGTGTTTAGATTATTCACTTTTAAACTTTTTTTCTAAGAAAGATTATGAAAAACAAAAACATTTTTAAAAATGATACGTTTATTCATTTTAATTTTGTTTTTGTTGAATTTCATAATTCCTCCCTTTGCTATCAATCAAATTATAAATACTTTTTAGGAATAATAATGAAAAATTAAAATTTTGTTGATATAACTTTAATATCCCTTTATAATATAAAAATTCTAATTTATTTCTAATTTAAGCATAATTAACGGAGTTTTTGGTATAAAAAACCATTATTTTATTTTAAATTATAAGAAAATTATTTATTTAATATGATTAAAATATCAACAAAATCTCAGTAAAAACTGAGATTTGGAATTATTCGTTTGTGTCGACTGTTGCTAAGAAAACAACTAATTCATCTTTGTCAACTGCATCTGGATTTTCTTTAAATTTAGCTTCTCTTTCAGTTAATTGTTGTAATCTTGAAGAAAGAGTTTCTCTTCTTTTTGAGAAAGTAAATAAAGTAGAAGTAGCTGTTAAAAAAGCCATAACTGCAGAAATGAAAGAAATAGAAATAAATAGTCAAACAGCAGTTAAATTAGGGTTTTTAGCAATAGCGTAAGCTGATAAAAGTCCGTTAAATGCACTCATTAAAAGAAGTGCAATACTTACTGATAAAAACACTCATTTAGAAATTAAGTATTTCTTTTGTAGCTTAGCAATTTTGCTGTAAGCTTTATCAAATTGTGCTTGATACATTAGTTGTCATCTCCTTCACTTTGTGTGTAGCTGATTCCTAAGATGTTAGATACTGTATCAAAGAATAAAATATCTTTTCTTGGGTTTGAAGCGTATTTTCCTTCTTCACATTCATAAAGAAGTTTTTCAAGACTAATTAAGTTGTTGATTTTTTCGTTTCTTAGTCATTTTCCTTTAACTACAAATAGAGCTAAAAGCCCGTTGATAATTGCAAGAGCAATACCGATTCATAGTGTAAAGATTGGTCATTGATCTACAGGTTTTCCGTCAACTACGCTAACGAAAAGTTTTGCAAATCCTTCAAATTCTACAAGTCTTGAAGAAGCAAGTTTTGCAACCCCCATCATTGCAGAAAAGAATCCAAAGAAAAGAGCAAATAAGCTTACTAATCAGAAAGTAATTTTATAAACTTTTTCTTTAGTTGCTGATTTTTTAATTACGTGATCGATAAATTCTTTTGTTGAATTAAAAGGCTTTTTCATTATTTACCTCCTAATAAGAATTTTTTGATTTGTTTTGATTTAGAAATTTGTTTTTTAGTTAAAAATTCTTTTTCGATGCTTGCGAAATCTGAATCGAAGTTTTCAACATTGTATAGCTCATCTTCTTTAAGTTTGTAAGAAATGTAGCTGATTTTTCTCATTGCTTTTTTGTAATCTTTGAATTTCATAACTTCTCTATAGATTGATAAAAACATATTGAAGAAGAATGTTAGAACAATAAAGCTTGCTAAAACGATTGTTAGACCTAGTTCATCTAAGAAAGGTTTTCTTGTTGCAACTGGAATGTCTGAATATCTTTTTGTTTCAATTACAATAACAGCAATAGCAATAGCAATAATTGCTAAGTTTAAAATGATCAGTGATCATTTGATAATATTATCAGCTATTGAATTAGCTAATAATTGCTTTTTTAATTTTGACTTTTTATTAGCCATGTAATTTAAAAGCTCTGTATTTAAGTTTTTCATATAGCCCCCTTTTTGAGCGAGTAATATTATATATTAAAACTCAAAAAATACACTATGTTTTGTGATATTTTTTAGTTCTAAAATACACCAGAATTTTGGCTGAAATTAAGAAAGCCAAAGCAAGCTTGATGAAGCTATCTAAAAAACAAAATTTTCCTTTTTCTTGCTCTAATGTGTTATTTTTGGATTTTCAACGCATAATATACACAAAAAACAGACCTTTTTTCATTTTTTAGATTTTATTTGTACCAAAACAGAACCAAAATGGAAAAAATTAGTATAATTTTTAAACTTAAAAGAGGGAAGAAATGAAAAAGAAAATTATAAAACAATTAAGTCCTGTTCTATTTGCTTCTGCAACAGCATTTTTAGCAGCTTCTTGTACAATAAACAAAAATACAAACACAAACACAGAAAAACAATACACAATGTCTGATGAGCAAAAACAAAACTATCAATCAGTTCAACAATTTTTTGACTCAAAGAAAGAAACATACTTTTCAGCACTTGAAAAAAATGTTTTAAACACTTACAAAAAACAAGAAATCAAAGCAAGTTTCAACAATGACTTGTTTAGTTTTGTTAATTCTTATGAAAAAATTCTTAAAACAGATATTGCAAAACCTTATTCAGGTGTTGTTTTGCCTGCGAACGAACTTAAAGATAACTTAATCAACAAAAATCTTAAAAAGTTTGATGATCTAGTGAGAGGTGAAACTTTCTCAGTAGATGCTTTTGATTCTAAACTTGTAGAAGAAATTCAGCAAACAGAAAAAACAATAGAAAACAGAAACAAATTAATTAATGATAAAAACAGAGAACTGGACAATTTCATAGCTTCCTTATCTGAACTTGAATTAAAAAATCCAAACATTTTAGTTGTTGCAAACAGAGATGTTATTAACTTATGACAAGCAAACGGAATTTTCAGTGTTGTTGAAACAGATAAAGCCTTAAGTGAATTAAACAACTTAATCACTTTATACGAAACAAAACAAAATGCAGAGGTTTCTAAAGTTGTTTCTAAAGCACATCAATTCCTTGATAACTACACAAATTACAAAACCATTTCTTCACTAAAACAAAAAATAGATGAATTAAATAAAGAATTCAATTCTGTGCTTGAAACACAGGATTTAGTTTCAGATTATCTAAAAAACAAAATAAATATTTTTAAAGAAGAACTTAAAAAAGACAAAGAACTAACTGAAGAACAAATCAACTCAATTCTAGCAAAAGTTGAAAGCGTTTCTTCTGAACTTCAGTTACAAAATTTACAAAACGAAGTTGACAATATCAAATCTGATTTTGAAAATCTTAAAAAAGAATTAGTTGCTGAAATCGAAGGTTTAGCAATTGTTTCAAAATTCAAAGATCGTCTAGTTTTTAAAACAATGTCTTTTGAGGATTTAACAAAGTTTAATGAGTTCAAACAGAGTTTTAGCGAACTCAAAAACTCCTTAATTTCTCTTATCAAACTTGACAAAAAACTAGACAAAAAAAGAGAAGATAAAGAACTGAAAGCTGCTGCAGAGTATGATTTATACAAAAAGAGAACAAGCTTTGCACCTATTTACAAAGCCTTTGAATTAGCTGAAGTTGATTTAATTAATTTAGCACAAACAAAAGCAAAATTAGAAGAATACAAAGCAGAATTACAAAAAGTTTTAGAACTAAATTCACAAAATATAGACAACCAAAAAACAGTTGTTGATCTCTTTAAAGAAGATACAGAAAAGCTTTGAAATGTTGATTTTTCTGAAAATGCTCAAGCATATGAAATTGATAAAACCAGTTATTCTGCATCTTATAATTTTAAAAATGCTAAATTAGTGTTTGATACTCATGATACAGATCTAGTTGATTTTGAAATTGTTGATCTTCAACTTCTTCCTGAAGATAGAAATACACTAAAAATTGTTACAAAAACAACTCTAAAAAACAATCCTGAAATTTTTTACACAATCGAAAAAACCAAAACATTTACAAAAGATGTTTCTGAATATCTTAAAAATCTAAGTTTCAATAATTTAGACCAAGTTTTTGTTGTTGATTATGAAGCTTTATCAGAAAACAAAATTTCAGAATTTTTAGCTCTTCCTCTTGATAAAAAACTTGAGTTTTTCAAAGCTAAAAACAGAGTTCTTAATAACTTCTTTACATTTAGATTAAATGATGATTTTGAAATAAAAAACAAAAGAGTTTATGCTACTTTTGATGTTTTATTCAACAAACAAGTGATTTCAAGTTCTAAAATCCCAGCAATAAAACAAATTAACTTTTTATCTGAAGATGCTGATAAAGAGAAATTTATGGACAGAATAAATGAAAACAAAGTTCTTGAAATAATTAACGGACCTGCTTCTTTATTCTTTTCGCATCTTAAATTTAAACCCGATGCTCCAGAAAGTCACATCGAGTATCTTCCTTCAGATGCAATCGAAGTAATTAATAAACTTTACGATTTACCAAAATTTGGTAAATATGAAATTTTCATAAAAGAAATTAAAGACAAAGAAGACTACAATGGGTGAGCTGATTTAGTTCTTTGATACAAAAAAGATGGAAAAGAAGCTGAAATTAAAGACTTAAATGACTTGAGAAATAAAGCAAAAAGAATGCATTCATTTAAGTTATTAAACTTTGATGATGTTAAACCTAAAAATGGTGAAAAATTTAGTGCAGAAGACTTTGTTGGTACAGAAGCAATTAACTCAAAATGATCAAATATTTTAGATCATATTAATGAATCTAATATCGCTTTAAGAAAAGTGATGGCTGATGGAGATCCTAATGTTAAAGTTCTAAGAGTTCACGATGTAAATGACATCATTGAGCAAAAAGCATACTTAAAAATGAACTATCTGTTTGATGTTATAAACGGTGTTGAAAACGGTAGAACTGACACAAATTATGATAACGAAACTTTTGTTCCTTTAGATGCTAAAACTTATTCTAAAAATGTAGAAAGATATACACTTCCAGATGGCGATTTAAGAGAATTTAAAAGCAACGTTTTCCTTTATTATTATGATGTTAAAAAAGTCGGAAAAAGGGGAATTTCCTTTAAATTAGGAATCATGAACAAGCGTAATTTAAACCAAAGATACACATCTGGAAAAGAAATTACACTGATCAATCTTGTAAATGATTACAAACAAATTCACTACCCAAACGTGCTTGTAAATAAATTAAGTTTAAGTAATTTAACAATAAATAAAACTGAGCTTGCAAAACACACTGCAGACTATTTTGTTTCACATTTAGATGAATTAAACAGACTAATCACAATTAATATTAACGGCTCAAATCCAAATCTTGAATACAAGCATTTTGAGATTCCAAAAACTGACTTTAAAATCAGTTCAATAAAGAGAATTTCAGGAAGTCAAGCTTATGTTCGTTATTCAGTAAGAAACAGTGAAAATCAAGAAATTTTTGCTGATAAATGAATCAAAATTGAGGGATTTGCCAAGTCAGAAACAATCAATCCAAATCAAACTTTAGATTTTAGAAACCAAGAATTAATCACAGTTCAAAACTCACAAACAGAAATAATTAGAGAAAGAGTTATTGAGCCATTCTGAAAAGATCTTTTCTGAAAATTAGACAAAGAAACAAATGTCGCTTCATGAACTCTTGACAAAAAATATTTACAAAAAACACTATTGCAACCTAATGCAAGAAATAGATCACTAAAGCTAAATATTCTTGCTAACATGCTTAAAAATGATGCTGATAAATCAAACAGAATCAGACACTTTGATAAAGCAATAAGTCTTGTTGTTAATTTTGAAGATCTGTTATTGACAAAAGAACAAGTCTTTAAAAAGACAATTGAAGATGGCGACATTAACTTTAATTACTTTATAAAGCTTGCTTGAAACGAGCAAAAAGGTCTTGAATTTGAGATTTCAATGGAAGATGATTCTTATAAAATTGTTGTTGATGAGCCTGAAGTTATGACTTACACTGAAGGTCAAACTTTTGACAAAAATAAAGCATTTATGGTACTTCCAGCAGCTGTAAAAACAGTTATTTCATACACAAATGATGTTGAAGAAGAAGATTTTGGACTTAAAAATCCAACAAACAGATTCCAATATGATGAAATGCAATATAACGAGTTTGGACAACCTTTATTATTCTCAAGTGATCTTGATTATTTAAGAGATAAAACACAATATAATCCAAACCAAAATGTTGTTTATAAGCTTCATGATGGATACAAAATGAACGTTGAGCAACTCAGAACAAAACTTCACAGAGGTTGAGAAGTTGTTGACACAGCATTATTAAGAAATGCTCTTTTAGATGGTGGTAGATACTTTGGAACCATTACTTTCTTAGGAAAAGTTAATGACGATCCAAATGATGCGACTTTCTATATTTCTACAAACAGACATGCTGAAAACTCTTGAGGAGTTACAGATGCATCTGATTATAAAGGTGAAAAATTCCTTTCTTCTGTTTATGGTAAGAAATATGCATTTGCTCCAAGTATGGTAGAAAACAATGTTGACAGAACTTACAGCTTAAGAACTCACTATGTTCACACGCTGCACAACACAGAAATTAAGTTAATGTGAAGTGGTGTTGATCAGATTTCAAACGATGGAAAAGATAGAGTTAAAAATAGAGACTGAACAGTTGTTGTCGCTGATTTAAATAAAGCTCTTGAAAAATACAGAGCAGATGGAAATATGCAAGTTGTTTGAAAACTAGAAAATCTAATGAAAAGACCAAATGTTAAGTTTGATCAGCCTTATTGAGTAGGTCAAATTGATGTTCCTAATACACGTGAAGCATCAACAGTAGGATGACCATTTACACAATATGCAGGAAATATTAACAGACGTCCAAGAAGTTCATCTCACTTAGATATTGTTAAAGGAGCTCAGCACAATCTTTCTTCTCCTTTTATAGGAGGAGGAGCTTCAGGAAGTGGAGTTTTTGTTGATGGTGATTCATACTATGGAATTTGAACTTCTGGAGTTGGTAAGGTTTGAGCAAACGACTTTAGATACGACATCAGAAACTTTAACTACTTTGGAGTTAACTGAAATGGAGAAAATCCACTTGAATTAAAAAATACAGAATCAACAGCAGCACACATAATTAAAGCTAACTTACTACACCCTGGTAAATATGACTTACCATGATTCTGAAAAGAAATTAAATAAGGAAAATATGAAAAAGAAAAAAATATTTAAAACCTTGAGTCCTGTATTATTTGGCTCTACAGTAGCTTTTTTAGCCGCTTCCTGTTCAACAAATGATAATACAAACACTCAAAAACAATACACAATGTCTGAAGAACAAAAACAAAGCTATCAAGCAGCACAACAGTTCTTTGATTCTAAAAAAGAAAACTACTTTTCAGCACTTGAAAAAAATGTTTTAAACAGCTACAAAACACAAGAATTACAAGCAAGTTTTAACAATGACTTGTTTAGTTTTGTTGATACTTATGAAAAGATTTTAAAAACAGATATTGCAAAACCTTACTCAGGAGTTGAAGTTTCATCAAGCGAGCTTAAAGATGATTTAATCAACAAAAATCTAAAGAAATTTGACGATTTAGTTAGAGGAGAAACCTTCTCTGTTGATGCCTTTAATTCATCTTTAGTTCAAGAAATTAAAGAAACAGAAAAAACAATCGAAAACAGAAATAAACTTGTAGAAAACAAAAATAGAGAACTTGACAACTTTATTGATTCTCTGTCTAAACTTGAACTAAAAAATCCTAATATTTTAGTTGTTGCAAACAATGATGTTATTAATCTTTGAAAAGCAAACGCTATTTTTAGTGTTGTAGAAGCAGATAAATCCTTAAGTGAATTAGTTAATTTAGTGGACTTATACGAACCAAAACAAAACGAAGAAATTTCAAAAGTAGTTTCTAAAGTAAAAGTCTTTTTAGCTAACTATACTACAGAAAAAAACGTTTCATCTTTAAAACAAAAAATAGATCAATTAATTCAAGAATTCAATTCTGTTATTAAAGCACAGGATTTAGTTTCTGATTATTTAAAAAACAAGATTAGTGCTTTTAAAGAACAAATACAAGCTGACAAAGAATTGACAGAAGAACAAATACAATCAATTCTTGCTGAAACTGAAAATGTTTCTTCTGAACTTCAGTTACAAAATCTGCAATCAAAAGTTGAAAACATTAAATCAGGTTTTGAAAATCTTAAAAAAGAACTTGTTGCTGAAATCGAAAACACAGCAATTATTTCAAAATTCAAAGATCGTTTAGTATTTAAAACAATGTCTTTTGATGATTTAACTAAATTCAATGAATTTAAACAAACTTTTAGCGACCTCAAAAACACACTAAATTCCCTTATTGAAGCCGATAAAGAGCTAGAACAAAAAAGAGAAGCTAAAGAACTAAAAGCGGCTGCAGAATATGATTTATATAAAAAGAGAATCGGTTTTAAGCCTATTTATAAAAACTTCGAATTAACAGAACTAGATTTAACTAATTTTGATTTTACAAAGGGAAAAATACAGGAATTCAAACAAAAACTTCAAGAAGTTTCTGACTTAAATTCTCAAAGTTCAAGTGATCAAAAAACAGTGGTTGATCTTTTTAAAGAAGAAACACAAGGACTTTGAAATGTTGACTTTTCTCAAAATGCACTTGCATATGATATTGACAAATTCAGTTATTCAGCATCATTTAATTTCAAAAATGCTAAAGTTATTTTTGATGTTCATGACACGGCAATTGTTGATTTTGAAATCATTGATCTGCAATTAGACAAAGAAAATTGAAATAAATTAAACATCACAACAAAAGCAACTCTCAAAAATAACCCTGAAGTTTTTTATATTATTAACAGCTCAAAAATCTTTACAAAAGATGTTTCTGAATACACAAAAAATCTAAATTTCAACAATTTAGACCAAATTTTTGATGTAGATTATAAAACTCTTGCAGAATACAAAGAAGAGGAATTTAATGCCCTTTCATATAAAGAAAAATTAAAATTCTTTAAAGCAAGAAATAAGGCTGTTAATAACTTCTTTAAATTTAAACTAGAAGATGATTTTGAAATAAGAACAAACAGGGTTTATGCTACTTTTAGTGTCTTTTTCAACAATCAAATGCTTTCAAGCGCAAAGATTCCGACAATTAGAAAAGTTGAGTTTGTGGAGGCAGGTGTTGACAAAGAAAAATTCATGGATCGCCTAAATGAAAACAAGGTTCTAGAAATCATTAACGGCGATTCTTCTAAATTCTTCTCTTTATTAAAATTTAAAGAAGGAGTTAAAGAAAGTCATGCGCAATATTTATCTTCTGATGCAATAGAGGTTGTTAATAAATTATACGAATGACCAAAATTTGGAAAATATGAAATCTTTATCAAAGAAATAACAAATAAAGATGTTTACAATGGTTGAGCTGATTTAGTTCTTTGATACAAAAAAGACGGAAAAGAAGCAGAAATTAAGGACTTAGCAGATTTAAGATCTAAAGCCAAAAGACTGCACTCATTTAAACTAACAAGCTTAGATGACATCAAACCAAAAAACGGAGAATTCTTTACAGCAGAAGATTTCCAAACTGCAACTCCAATCGATGCAAGATGATCAGGTATTTTAAACACAATTAATGAATCAAATATTATCTTAAGAAAAACAATGCCAGAAGGAAACGTTGATCAAAGAACTATTAGAGTTCATGATGTAGATGATATCATCGAGCAAAAAGCGTTTATCAAAATGAATTACCTTTTCCAAATTGTTAATGGAGTTGAAGACGGAAGAACTGATACAAATTATGACGATCAAGTTTATGTGCCTTCAGATGCCAAAATCTACTCAAAAAATGTAAACAGAAACGTTATTGCAAGCAATAATTTCAATGACATAATGAATAACTTTTTCTTCTATTTCTACGATGTTAAAAAAATCGGAAAAAGGGGAATTTCCTTTAAATTAGGAATTATTAACAAAAGAGATACAAGCATCAGATATGCTTCATCAAACGAAATTACTCTTATTAATTTAGTAAATGATTACAAACAAATTCACTACCCAAGAATCATGGTTAATAAGCTAAGTTTAAGCAATTTAACAATCAACAAAACAGAACTTGCTAAACATGATGCAAACTACTTCGCAACACATTTAGATGAACTTAATTCTCTAATTAACATCAATATAAATGGTGCTGATGCAAATTGAGAATATAAACATTTTAGTCTTCCAAAATCTTACTTCAAAGTTGCTTCAGTTAAAAGAGTTTCAGGAACTCAAGCCTTTGTGCGTTTCTCTGTTCAAAATAAAGATGGACAACAAACATTAGCTGATAAATGAATTAAAATTAATGGGTTTGCACCTGCTGAATCTGACTTCCCAAGACAGAGTCTAGATTTCGACACAAAAGAATTAATGGTAGTTCAAGAGTCTGAAACAGAAATCACAAGAGAAAGAGTTATTGAGCCTTACTGAAGAGATTTATTCTGAAGTCTTGACAAACAAACTAATGTTGCTTCATGAACCTTAGATAAAAAATACCTTGCAAGCACGCTCTTAAAACCTAATGCTAAAAACAGAACTTTAAAACTAAATATTCTAGCTAACGTTCTTAAAAACGATTCTCAAAAGAGTTCAAGAGTAAGAAATATAAACAATTCTATTTCTTTAGAAGTAAACTTTGAAGAACTAATATCTAAAAAAGAAAAAGTCTTTAAAAGAGAAATGGAAAATGGAGAAAACAGCTTTAATTACTTTATAAAACTTACGTGAAACGAGCAAAAAGGTCTTGAATTCGAGATTTCAATGGAAGATGATTCATACAAAATTGTTGTTGGAGAACCTGAAGTTCAAAAATATGAATCAAACCAAGAATTCGACAAACAAAGAGCATTTTTAGTTCTTCCAGCTGCTGTAAAAACCACTGTTGTTTACACAAACGATGAAGAACAAGAAGACTTTGGACTCAAAAATCCAACAAACAGATTCCAGTATAATGAAATGCTTTATAACGAATTTGAAATGCCTCTTTTATTCTCAAGTGACACAGAATATTTAGCGGATAAAGAACACTATAACCCGAACCAAAATGTTATATATAAATTGCATGATGGATACAAAATGAATATTGATCACATTAGAATAAAACAACAAAGAGACTGAGATATAGTTGACACAGCCTTTTCAAGAAATGTTTTAATAACAGGATATGGAACAACAGCAACAGCAACCTTTTTAGGAAAAGTTAATGATGATCCTGAAGATGCAACCTTCTATATTTCAACAAACTGACATACTCACGGAAGAGAAGATTTCTTTATTCTTAATAAACCTGAAGATTGAAAATTTAGTCAGTTTTTAAGTTCTGTATATGGAAGAAAATACGGATTTTCTCCTGAAACAGTAAGTAACAGTGTTGACAGAGGATACTTCAGTAGACAACACAGACAATATATGCTAGAAGGTGTTGAAATAAAACTAATTTGAAGTGGGGTTGACAGACGTCCTAATGCCCAAGGTCAAGTAGCTCGTACTGAACGTGATAGAGACTGATCAATCTTTAGTGCTGATGTAACTAAAATTATTCAACAATACAGATCAGAAGGAAATATGGAAGTAGTTTTAAGAATGGAAAATCTACTTAAAAAATCAAACATTAAGTTTGATCAACCTTACTGAGTAGGTCAAATTGATGTTCCTAACACACGTGAAGCATCAACTTTAGGATGAGCTTTAGCGAAATACACAGGACACATTAATAGACGTCCACAAACATCAGGACACGTTGCAATCGAGCAATGAAGACAACAAAACTTTTTATCTTCACCATTCCTTGGCCCTGGTTCATCGGGTAGTGGAGTGTTTGTTGACAATGATACATACTACGGAATCTGAACTTCAGGAGCTAAATACATTTTTGCAACTGATTACAGATATGACAACAGAGACTTTAACTACTTTGGAATTAACTGAAATGGTGAAAATCCACTTGAGCTTAAAAATACTGAATCTGCAGGAGCTTACATTACAAAAGCAAACTTATTACACCCTGAAAAATACGACTTACCATGATTCTGAAAGGAAATTAAATAAGGAGAGATATGAAAAAAAGATACTTAACAATACCACTATTATTGAGCCCACTAGCTGTACTTTCTTGCTCTAATAATACAGCAACTACAGAGCAAAAAGTAGAAATTGAAAAGAGTGATCCAAACACAAATTTTGTTAATAAAATTTCTTCAAATACAGGTTATAAACAGCTAGAAACATCATTTAGCCCTGTAAAAACAGAAAACGGACTCTTTTTAACTATTTCACCTGTTTTAAAAGTTCTTGCATCAACAAAAATAATGCCAAATGACTTACCTTCAGAAGTAACTATTCTTGAAATTTTAGATAACAAACAAAACTTTAAGTCAGCTTCTGTAACTTGAGAAGTTCCAGAAGAAGGAGTTGTAGCGATTGCAGATACAGAAATAAGTGGTACAGCAACTTTTAAAAACCAAAAAACTCCTGTAAAAGCAATTATTAAAACACAACTTTTAAGATTTGAGAAAAAGGGAGAATTTGTTGTAAAAGAAGAAGGATTGAGTGTTGATGAAGCTAAAAGTACAACTAACAGATCAACAAACCAACCTTTAAGAAACTTAATAGATAGAACAGGGGATTATGGGGCAACTGCTTCTCGGTGAGATAACTGAGGTACAGACACAAAAGAGCCTGATACAAAAATTGTTTTCCATTGAGACAAACCAACAGATCTAGCTTATGTTGAAACTCTATTTTGATCAGCTGCTACACTGAATAATTCTCAAGGAAAAATGCCAAAAGAAATCAGATGATGATACTCAAATGATGGTGATAACTGAATTCCTGTTAAAAACCAAGACAAAATTACAGATATCGATTTTGGAGCAATGGGGAGTCATCCGAGATGAGGAAACGTATCAGCACCTAAAGTTGTAACTTTTGACACAGTAAAAACACAGTGATTAAAAATGACTTGAACACCTGCTAAAGCTCCAAACAACACCAACTACATCATAGGAATCACTAACATGAGTTTTGGTGACATCATTCTAGAAAAAGAACCAATCCTTTACTCAAAAGCTAATGAAATCACTGAATTCAAAGTCGGTTCAACAACCCTTGAAACAACAAAAGACAACCTTGATTATGAAATGATGGTTGATGATCTAGACACTCCTTTATCAATAAAAACGAACGCAACACAAACAAAGAGATATTTAATTGATAAAGACGACAAAAAGACATTCAAAACATACAAAATTATTTCTTACAATGATTTAGGACAATTTAAAGTTTATAACTTAGTTTTAAGAAAGAAAGGTAACTAAATATGAAACACAAGAAAAAACTTAAAACTCTGCTAGCTTTATCACCAGTAGCACTAAGTGCTGTTGGTGTTTATGCTTTTATTTCGGCAGGCACAAATGCGGCGGACACTCAAAATACACAAAAATACAATCTTTCTTATGATCTTAAGTCAATAACTTATTCAAACAACCTAATCAATCTAAGTTCAGAAATTAATTTTGTATCTCAAAGCGATGTTGCTTCTTCTTTAGTTCAAAAAGCTAAAAATGTTCTTTCTAACAAAGGTGTTTCTGTAGCTGATTCAAAAAGAGTTTCAAGTGACAAAACAAACCTTTTAATCGGAATTAAATCAGACAACGATTCTCTAATAAAAAGCGAGCTTCAAAAAGCTCAAATCACTGTAGAAGAGGACTTTTTCACAAAAGATGATGCTTATTTAATAGCTATTAAAAATAACACAATTTATGCATATGCAAAAGATAATAGAGCATTAAGTTATGCTCTTAATGTGCTTGAAGAAATCTCAAAAGAAACATCATCAAAACTTGTTTATGAACTTGAAATTAAAGACTATGCTTCTTTATCAAATAGAGTTATTTTTGATAACACTATTTGATCACAAGAAAAAAGAAAAGACTTTATAACTTGAAGTGCTAAAAACAGAATCAACAACTACATTTACTATGCAAAAGACGATTCTTTCACAAGACAAGAATGACAAGAAAAATACAGCGATTCCGCTTTAAGTAAGATTCAAGAATTAGCAACTGTCTCAAAAGAAAATTTCATTAATTTTGTTTACACAATTAACCCATTACAGATAAACGGAATTGTAAATAATGACTTTTATGATGCTAATTTTAGTTCATTAAAAGAAAAATTAGAGCAACTAATTTCTGTAGGTGTTCACCACTTTGCTCTTTCTTCAATTGAATCACAAACAGATGCAGATTTACAAACAAAATTATTAGGTGATCTAAAAACCTGATTAGAAACTAAAAAAGCAGAAAATCCAGAAATTAGTGATACTATTTTCTATTTTGTAAATGAAAAAGCACCAACAACAATTCCACAATACTTCAATGATTTAGCTTCTAAAGTTAAAGTAGTTGCAATCAGCGGAAAAGAGTTTGGAGCTATTTCAAATGAATTTGTAAACAACTTTAACACAGCAACTTCTCAAAAAGCAAACATCCTTGTTAATTGACCAAATACTTCTGAAAACTTTGACACTCTTGTTTTAAGAGGATTTGATTCAATTTTAGTTTCTGATTTAGATGTTTCTAAAGTTGAAAGTTTAGTATTTGCTCCTTCAAACAACGAAGAAGTTTCTAAACTAAATCTTTCTGTAGGAGCTAACTATTCTTGAAATGTTTGAACTTCAACAACACAAAAAGATCAATTACTAAAAAGTGCCTTCAGAAAGCTATTTTCAGCAACAAATACAGCTTCAGAAGAATCAGAAGCACTTGATTTAATCTCATTCCACATTACAAATTATGGAATGACTGAAGCAAAATCAACAACTCTAAACGAATCAGAAAACATCAAAGATTCACTAAACGCTCTATTACCTAAAATTCAAAATAGAAGTTATACAAATGAAGAAATTAACTCCTTAAAAGATACCTTTAGTGCACTAAAAGATGCGTCAAACAGTCTTTTAAGCTCAACAAAGAACACAAACTTAATTAATGAATTAAGACCTTGACTATCAGCTTTTAAAGATTTAAGTGAGTCTTTAGCAGAAATAATGGATTCTTTAATTTATCTAAAAGCAGACAGTTTCAGTACTTTTAATACAAAATTTGCAAACGCAGAACAGTTATTTAAGAACTCACAATCAAATCACTCATTTAAAGTTAGTGAGCAAAGTTTAAGCTACAACCCACAAGTTGGAATTCAGCAACTCGTTCCTTTTACAAGAAAAATAATTACTTCTCTAAAAAATAGATGAGTAGAAAATGTTGTGTTTACAATTCAAGATGTTAAACAAAAATTCTTCAGTAGTAGAGGAGATACAGCGCACGATCCTTCTTTAGCTGCACCACATGAAGTTTTAAACAAAAACAACACAAACGAAGTTATTTATAAAAACCCTAACAGAGTTGATGCTAATGAGTTCTTTGGAGTTAGTCTTTCAAAACCTATTACTCTAAACAAAATTTACATCAAGCAAGGAGGGGGAAATGACCACTTCTTCCACTCACAACTTGAGTATAAATTAGATGGAGAAGATGAGTGAATTTCTTTAGGTACATACACAAGAAATTCTGGAGCAACAGATCCAATAACATACACAGGATTAAACATCAAAAATGTTGTAGCAGTAAGACTTAAAGCAACTCAATCAAACGGAAGAGATGCATGAATTAGAGTATCCAGTTTTGCACTTAATGACTATGTTCCACCAGTTTCAGAAAAGCAATGATACAGGGATTTACAGTATTCTGCAGCAGACTCAACAAACACAATAACAAATAAAAGTAACACCACGCCTGACAGGGTTTTAGATGATGCAACAAATACAGAATGATGACTTACATCAGATAGTAGAGATAACTTCCAAGCAAATTCTTATATAGGATTTAAATTACCTGCAAGAAGAGCTATTACAAGATTTTATATTGAGCAAGGTCACTCCAATTCAGGAGACGTTTTAGATAATTTTAAAGTTGAATACTTTGATTACACCGCAAATGCATGAAAACAATTTGGTTCAAAAAATTTAAATCGTTCTCAACACCAGTTACTTTCTGGATACGCAATGACTGATAAAATAAGAATTTACAACAATTCAAATAGACCTATTTGATGAAGACTTGCAACAGTAAAAGTTGGTGGACCACAACTTAACAACGATCCTCAATACGAAGCAACAAGTACTAACATAATGATTGCTAACAACTCAAGTGTTAATGACGCAAGTAAAAACAATAAATTCGAGTATGTAGTTGACAAAAACGACACTACAATGGGAACTTTCACACATTCTCCTTCAGGAACAATCACTACAAATGACCACCTAGACATCCTTTTTGACGACTATAAAGCAATTAAATCGTTTAGAATTCTACAAGATGGACACAATGGTGATTTCTTAAGAAAATTCAAACTTCAAAAAATAGTTAATGATACTTACACTGACATTTTCCCAGAAGTTGTTGTTGGAGATGAATTAGAAAAACTAATTGAAATTCCTAAAACAACAGGAAAAATGAATGGTATTAGACTTATTGCATTAGAAGATACTCAAAAATGATGAAGACTTAGAGGAATTGATGTTAATGAAGCTGCACAAGAAACAAGAGAGTACTTAATTGCTCCTTCTGGAGGTGGAGAAACTCTTGTTACAAAATTCGAAAATAACACATTTAGCCTTTATAACAGAGATAATCCAGACCAAAATCACGACTACACTTTAAACGCTAATTCAGAAATTGGATTCGATTTTAAAACTCTTTATAAACTAAAAAGAATTTCAGCAGATTACCAAACACAAGCTCACTTCAAAGTGTTTAGTTCAGAAAATGGATACATTTGACACGAGATTAGTGATCTAAATAATCTTTCTGATGTTGCAGCAGCTCAATATTTAGTTATAAGAAATACTTCAGATGCTCAACAAACAATTTCTCTAAAAAATCTTATTGTTGATGTTGATGAAAACACAGGTTTTGGTTCTTTAGACAGCAAAACAACACTTGAAACAGAAAACAAAGAAAACTTAATTACAAAACCTGAATTTGATGGTGATTTTGAAACAAGCAATGTTTACAGTGCACCTATTGAAGCTTCAAAAAGAATTGTTTATAACTTAGGTGAAGCTGTTGATCTTAATTCTTTAAGAATCTATACAAAAGATCAAAGTTCAGACTATCCAAGAGCTATTACAGTATCAGTTTCCACAAACAAAGAAACCTGAAATGATGTTTTTGAAATTAATGATCAAGGTGCATTAAATGACACAAAAGTTTTAAGTGACACAATTTATGGATTCTTTGATGAAAAACACGAGAACTTTAGATATTGAGGTGCTGATGATCTAAATCTTCAAGGAATCAAATATATTAGACTTTCAGTTAAAAGCAACTATCCTTCAGCTAAAAGACTTGAAATTAATGAAATAGTTATTAATGGTGGTTACAGAGGAAAAGAAAACACAGATCTAAGATTTTCAGGTGAAAATCTGGAATCTAACAACAAACTTTCAAGACCTGAAAACATTGCAGACAACGATTATTCAACAGTATTTGCACCTTCTTCAGCTTCAGGAACTCTTGTTTATAAAGTAACTGATGCTGATTTCAGAAACAAAGATTTAAGAATTATTTCAAAAGAAAATCCTGAAAACACAACACTAAAAATAACTGTTTATAACACAACAACAAATCAAGCAGAAGAAATAGTTTTAGGGAAACTTTCTCTAAATACTATTGACTTTAAATTACCAATTACAGAAGACACTAAAAAACTTCTTAACATTAGTTTAGTTTGAGAAAATAAAGCGCCTGTGATTGCTGAAGTTGCAAAAATTGATAAACCACAAAATGCTTCTGAAGTTAATAAAACAGAATTTAATAATTTATTAGATACAGAGCCAGCTAACTATGCAAACTGAACTCAAGAATCAAAAGATGAATTCGCAAAACTAAAAGAAAAATTAAGTCCAATTAAGACTTCAGAATATGTAAGACAAGAAAGTGTAAATGATGCTAAAACTCTGTTAGATGTCTTTATTCAAAATGCTAAATTAAAGGGAAATACAGAGACTTTAGAACAAAAATTAGCTAATAAAATTGTTAATAATGATCAAGGAATTTACACAAAAGATTCCTTTGATAACTATAAAAAACAAATAGAAGAAATTGAGAAAAAACTTCAAGATAAAGATAATTTAAGCCAAGTTCAAATCAATCAACTTGAAAGACAACTTGAAGCAGCTACAAACTCTCTTGTGATTTCTCAAGAACAAAAAGCACAAGCTAACGCTAATAAAAATAAATTTGATTCTCTAAATACTCAAGACTGAACACAAGAAAGTTACGCACCACTTCAGGCATCTGCTGAAAAACTAAAAACAGCACTTGAAGAACAAACAACAACAGAAGACAAATTTAAAGAATTAAATACAGAATTTAGTAATTTATTTAGTCAACTTAAAGCAACTGAAAAAGGTCAAAAAGTAAAAGAATACAACGCTTATAAAGACACTGTTATTTATGATTTAATTGACAACCAAGAAAACTCATGACCAAAACACATTTCTGATATTGCTACAGAATTAGAAAAACAAGATAAAGTTGTTGAAAATGCTGATGCAACAGAACAAGAAGTAGAAGCAGCTTTAGCTACTCTAAAAGAGCAAGTTGCTAAATTAGAAGCTTACAAACAATCTAAAATTAAAGAACTAGAAGAAGCTTCAAAATCAGAACTAAATAACATCGCAGCTTATTTAGATGACAACAGCTACAACAACTACAAAAAAGCTGTTGCTGAAGCTAAAAGCGCACTTGAAAATCCTTCAGTATTAAGTGAATCAAAAATTAATTCTTTAATTGAGCAAATTAAATTAACAAAAGAACAACTCAAGTTTAATAGACTAAAAATTGTTGATCAAATCAATAGAAGAGTTGCAAATAAAACAGAAAAAGATGCTTTATTAAACAAACTAGAAACTCTTCTAAGTTTAGAAGATTTCGATAAGTTTATTAAAGAATTTGAAGATAAATACAAAGACGTTATTGCTCCTGTTGAACCTGAAACACCAGCAGAAAAACCAGAAACAAAACCTGCTGAAGTAGATAATAAAGATACTAACTCATTAGCAGACTCAAGGTACAAAAATAAAGGTTCTCAAGGTGGAATAATTGCATCTGCAATTCTATTTACATTAACAGCACTTTCTTTAGTAGGATTTGCTTTATTAAAATTCTTTAAAAAGAAAAAATAATCAAAATTCAAATTAACTAAACAGAATTTCTGTTTAGTTTTTTTGTCAAAACTTTTAGCTTGCAAAAAGAAAATTAAAAATCAAGAAACTAACACGAAGATATCTTTCTTAATGAGAATATATTTACTAAATACCACCTTTAAAATAAGCGAAAAAGATACTAAAAACACTGTTTTTTGTGTGTTTTTGGTCTTTTTAAACTTTTTTGTAGTTAGTTAAGCAAATGCTTTTATACCAGTAGTATAATTTTAGTATATATATTAAGGCTAAAGGAGAAAATATGATTGAAAAATATAGTTACAAATACATCAGAAGTCTTACAACTTATAAAATAATATTTTTTGCAATGCAATTTACATTTTCCTTTTTAATTGCGTTTGTTGGTACAACGCTAAAATTAAATGCTATAGCACCTGAAATAGATGATTTTATAAGTTATAATGGTAGATTATGAATATTTGGAGTCCTGATTGCAGTTTTTGTTTTCACTTGAATAATCCATTTTATAAATTTTAAAAAGTTTAAAAAAATACAGCTAGTAATAGTAAATGACGAAGTGTCAGATATAACACAAACAGACCTAAAAGAAGATTTTAAGGGTTTTATTTTATTCAAAGCAACAAGTGATAAAAAACTTGAAAAACTTTCTGAACTTAGTGAACAACAAAAAAACCAAATAATACAAAAAGCCAAAAACTCTTCAATATTTTCTTTTAAATAAGTTATAACTAAAATGTTTTTTTAATTGATCACAAATTAATTTAGTAAAGACATATAAAGGAGAAGCATGATTGAAAAATATAGTTTTAAATACATAAGAAGTCTTAAAATTTATAGATTAAGTCTTATTTGGATTCATTCACTTTTGGCTATTCTTATTTTACTTCAAGGTTTATTTATAGGATGACGTTCAACATATAATTTTTTTGGTTGAAAAGTACCTTTTACAATTTGATTAATAGTATCAATAACAACATTTGTAATTGTTGCTTTACTTTTTATTGTACATGTAATAAACAATAGAAAATTTGCTAAAATCGCTCTTATGATTATAAACGATCAGGTATCATCTAAAACAGAACAAGACTTCAAAAAAGATTTCAAGGGATTTATTTTATTTAAAGCAGTAAGTGATGAAAAGATTAAAAAGTGAAAATCAACACTAAGTGAAGAACAAAAAGCCAAAGTACTTGAAGACGCAAAAGATCCATCTAAAGTTCCGGTTGTAAAGAAAATATGATGATTTAAATAAACCAAAAATACACAAATTCGTGTATTTTTCTTTTGCAAATCTAACTTTTGAACTATTTTTTGCATATGTTTGTTATAAAAAAGAAAAGGTATATAATTTAACGATATGAAAAGTAAAACAAACAAATTTAAATTAATGTTAAGTATGATAACCACAGCGGCTCTAGCAACAACTTTAGGGTTTTCTTGTACTCAAACTACAACAGAAAAAGAAGAACCTAAAAATAATCAAGACAACAATAATGATAATCAAAACAAAGATAAAAATCCACCCTCAACAACTGATGATTCTTCAAAACAAGATCCTAATACTCAATTAAAACCAACAGATCCAGCAGATGACGAAAATAAAGATAAAAATTCACCAAGCGAGCAAAACGATCAAAGTTCAAATACAGGAAATACGGAGAAAAAAGAGCCTGAAGTTAATCATTTTGAAGTTTTAGAAACACTTCCAAAAGATTTTGCAATTAAACACACATACACAGATCATGATGCAGCTGCAGCACTTGAAAAAATCAAAAATATTCCTCAAGAAAACATAGTAAGTTTAATAGGAATTGAACAAAAATACAGAGAAAACCTTTTATTAAGATTTAAAATTAATCCAAACACAAATGCACTCCAAGAACAAGGAATAATCGAAAATATTGAATTAATCTTCTCTAAAGATAACAAAACAGTTTCTAAGTTAGTCAATGTTTTTGGATTTGTTAAAAGAGTTACAGAAACCACAAGAGATGAAGAAGCATATAATTTTGTAAACCAAAAAGAAATGCGAGAAGATTTTAAAAAACTTTACCCTTCTTTATTAGCAATGACTATTCTAAATGCTTTTAATCCAGATGACTTCATCAACAGAAAAAGATATTCAGACGATTTAATCCCGGAAAGCGAAGATGCTAATAAAAACGAAGAAATAAAAGAAAAAAATAAAAATAGAAAGGTTTATATTGATCTAGATTCAATATCAACTAAAACAGCAAACACTGATTATTTCAAAAAAGGACTCCCTTTAAGTGCTGGACTTAAATCTGCTTTATTTGAATACAGCAACGAAAAGAATCCAAAATATGACTTTAAAATAGCAGGTGCAGCACCTGATGATCTTAATGGTAATTTAATTCTTAAACTCGAAATTTTTGAGGACACAGATACAAGCGACAGAGGACCAGTAACAAATAAAACAGTTACTTTTAGTGGAATGAAGTCGCTAAAAGATAACCTCAAAAATGAAAATGAGTTTATTAAGTTCACACTAAAAGATGAAGAAGCAAATTCAGTAATCAATAGACCACTTAAAACACAAATTAATAGTTCTATTGAACACCTAGAAGAAAATCAAGAAACAGAAATTAGCAATTCCATTACAATTGATGAAAGACTCAAAGAAACCTTATTTAAAAAACTTTTTGTTTCAATTAAAGATAGCGAAGAAGGAGTTTATAAAACAACTTCTAATGAAATAAGATTATATAGTTTAGCTTCATTAGATGACAGATACAGTGTTTTTCCTTTTGTAACCTTTTTAACTAACAGTGTAGTTGAAAATGTGAGAGTTTTTGCAACAAAGAAAAATAATCAAACAGAATTAAAATTAAAAATTGATTTTTCAATGTCAATCACTCAATCACAACATCCTTCTTTAATGAAAGATATTGATTTTGGATCAAAAAAACTTGAATGAACACAGGATATTGTGTTTAGTTATACAAAATAGTAAAAGAAAACTTAGCAATGATGCTAAGTTATTTTATTTCTCGAAAATGTCATAAACTACATTTCCGTCTTCACTTATACCTGATTTTCTTACTTCTCAATGTTTGCCATTAGCCTTAAAAACAGTTTTATCAGCCTTTTCATCGTTTGTGTTAACGTTTACCAAAATTAAGTTTTCAGGATAGTTAGCTTGAGAACCTTTAGCGAATTTTGATTGAGGATAAATGTGATCAAGATTGAAAGAATAAGGTCCTGGATTTTGATTTGAATTAGAATCTCAATAGTTAGCTCTATTCATTAGTCTTCCTGCAAAATCTTCACATCACTCTTCATCACCGCATTGTTCTAATCAAAGAGTTTTTATAAATTTTTTCATGCTGTTTATACCTCCTTTCATTTCTATTGTAAAAAAAAAAAAAAAAGTGAAGCCTTTGGCCAAAAATAAAGGAAAAATAGGCAAAAACGACAAAAAAGCACTCTAAAAAAACAGAAAAATCACTTTTTCACTTTTTGTGTGCTTATTTGTTATAAAACCAAAATAAAAATTATCATTTTTCTTGTAATATAGACAACTATAATTACACAAAAACAGGTGTAAAAGTGGTAAAATTATGCCGAGTTATTTGCTCGTTTAAATTTTAGGAGAAAAATGGATAATTTAATCAAAACACTACAAAACCAATCTCTTTGAGGTGCTATTATCACATCTCTTGGTGTTATCTTAATTGGTTATTTACTTGCTAAATTCAAAGTCCTAAAACAAGAAGGAAAAGGAGTTATTAACCAAATAGTTCTTTTAATTTCTCTTCCTGCGCTTGCTTTTAAAGGATTTATGAAAGACATCACAGTCGAAAGTCTTAAACAAGAAGGAATTATATTAGGAGTATCCCTAGCTTTCTATATAGTTCTTTCAGTTATCGCTATGGTTTGAGTTAAATTCTTTTCAAATGGATTTAACTTTAAAAAATCAAAAGTATCAAACGCCGTTCTCGGCCAATCTGCTACACAATCAAGAGCATTAGTAATGTGAATGTTACTAATCTTTGGTTCAACAACATTCTTTGGATTACCTATCATTAACTCAGTATATAAAGAAGCTGTTTTATCTGCTAACATCTGAAATATTTCATACAGAATTTTCTTATATTCATTCTGTTTTATGGTTATGGCAGGTCTTAAATTTAATAAACAAAACATTCTAA
Source organism: Mycoplasma procyoni (assembly GCF_017052595.1). GTDB lineage: Bacteria > Bacillota_I > Bacilli_A > Mycoplasmatales > Metamycoplasmataceae > Mesomycoplasma_A > Mesomycoplasma_A procyoni. Next base: position 36,408 of record NZ_JAFIDB010000006.1, on the reverse strand, counting down.
AATCAATGAAAACTGCTTTATTAAATCCAATCGTTATTGCAACTTTTTTAGGTTTAGTTCTATGACTATTACAACTAATTCCTGGAACAAGGGTTACAGTTACAACAACAAATGGTAAACAAGAAGTAGTAGGGTGATTCGAACTTGCTAAAACTTTACCAGCAATCGAAAAAATCTTCGCAACACTTTCAGCTACAGCTTCACCGCTAATCTGAATTACAATCGGAATGACACTTGCTTCAGTTTCATTAATGAATGCAGTTAAAGATAAATGAGTGTGAATTTTCACAGCTCTAAAACTTATTGCTATTCCTTTATTAGTGTTCTTTGTAATGTGACCACTATATGCAAACGGATTAGTGACTAAACAAACAGCAAGTGCAATGGTTGTTTTTGCAGCTGTTCCACCTGCAACTGTTGCTGTTGCTTATTCAATGAAGTATAAACTACATGAAACATTCTCTGCACAATGTTCTGCATTATCTACAGTAGCTGCTGTAATTATGATGCCTATTTGAATTATTATTTTAGGAGCTGTATTTGTTTAGAATATGAAAAAAATAAAAGTTATTTGCTTTGGTGTAAGAAAGGTTGAAGAACCTATCTTCCACAAATTTAATAAATACAACTACGAATTAGAATTAAGAAGCGATTCTTTAAATGAAGATACAATAGATTCACTTAAAGGATTTGATGCAGTTATCACTAGAGCTAGTGATAAAGTTAATGCTGCAGTATTAGAAAAAATTAAGTCATTTGGAATTAAATATGTTCTTGCAAGAATCGTAGGAACAGACCATATGGATCTTAACAAAATGAAGGAGCTAGGAATTAGTTCTGCTAGAGTTCCTTCATACTCTCCAACAGCTATTGCTGAGCTTGCTTTTTCAATGGGAGTAATGCTAAACAGAAAAGCTTTACACTTTGCAAATAAAGGGAAAAACAATGATTTTGTTGTCGATCCTTTTGGTTTTGCAAGAGAATTCAAAAACACAAAAGTTGGTATTATTGGTACAGGAAAAATCGGTTATTGAACAGCTCATTTCTTTAAATCAATGGGTGCTAAAGTTTATGGATATGACTTGTTCCAAAACGATAAAGCTAAAGAGGTTTTAGAATATGTTTCTTTAGATGAATTATTAAGCTTATCAGATATTATTTCATTCCACATTCCTTACATTAAAGGACAAAATGACAAAATGATTAATAAAGATTTCATTTCAAAAATGAAAGATGGAGCTATTTTAATTAATACAGCTAGAGGACAAATTCAAGACGAAGAAGCTCTTTTATGAGCTTTAGAAACAAATAAATTAAGTGCTGTTGCAACAGACGTTTTCAACAATGAAGGAGAAATCTTCTTCAAAAAACACGAAAAACTACCAAATGCTACAGTAGAAAAATTAATGAGTTTCTACCCAAGATTTATTGCAACACCTCACGTGGGTTCATATACAGATGAAGCGGTTGCTAACATGGTTGAAACATCATTTGACAACCTAAATGAATTCCTAACAACAGGAGATTGCAAAAACAAAGTTTGCTAATTTTAAAACAGCACATTTTTGTGCTGTTTTTTAGAAAGAAAACATGGAAAAATTAATAAAAGTTTTACAAAACCAAAGCATGTGAGGAGCAATAATTGCTTCTATTGGAATTATTGCCCTTGGTTATTTATTAACAAAATTTAAAGTCTTAAAACAAGAATCTAAAGGCTTTTTAAACAAAATAGTTTTAATAGTTTCTTTACCTGCGTTAGCTTTTTCAGGATTTATGAAAAGTGCTACATTTAATGATGTAAAAGAACAGATGTTTATATTGGGTTCTGGTTTCTTCTTTTACATTTTTTTAAGTGTAAGTGCTTTAGTTTGAATTAAGGTTACTGGAAAGGTTTATAACAAATCTAAAACCATTCAAGCAATTGCTGGAGAAAATGTTTCTAACTCAAGAGCGTTAGTTATTTGAATGTTGTTAATCTTTGGATCAACAACATTCTTTGGATTGCCAATCATAACTGCTGTGTATTCTAAAGCTGCTGTATTAGCTGCAAACATCTGAAACATTCCTTACAGAATTTTCATTTATTCACTGTGTTTTATGTTGATGTCTGGATTGAAGTTTAATAAAGCTAACTTCAAACAATCAATGAAAACAGCTCTTTTAAATCCAATTGTTATCGCAACTTTTTTAGGTTTAGTTTTATGACTAACACAACTAATTCCTGGAACTAAAGTTACAATATCACAAAAAGAGTATGGATGATTTGAGTTATCAGTAACACTTCCACTTCTTCACAAAATATTTAGCACGCTTTCATCTTTAGCATCACCATTAATCTGAATTACAATTGGAATGACACTTGCAACAGTTCCTTTATTAAGTGCACTCAAAAACCTTTGAGTTTGACTATTTGTTGCTCTTAAATTAGTTGCAATTCCAACATTTGTTTTATTAATAATGTTAATTTTAACAAAAACAAATAATGTTAGTGCAGATGTTGCTAGTGCGATGGTTATTTTTGCAGCTGTTCCGCCTTCAACAGTTGCTGTTGCTTATGCAATTCAGTTTAAAAAACATGATGTGTATGCAGCTCAATGTTCTGCGCTTTCAACATTGTGCGCAATTATAATGATGCCTATTTGAATAGTGGTTTTAAACTTCGTGTTTTAAAAGTGGTTTATGATATAATATTATAGATAGCAAAGGAGTTTTATGAACGAAAATAAAAACATTATCAAAATGAATAAACGTATCATTTCTAAAAATGTTTTTATTTGTCATAAAATTTCTTAGAGAAAATGTAATATTAGAATCGATAATCTAAACACCTTTTTTCTTTGAAAGAAGGTGTTTTTGCTATCTAGAAAGGAAATATGAAAAAAGCAAGATATATAAAATCTTTTGGAATTATTACGGCCGCAGTTATTTCATCTGTTCCTGTTATTTTTAGTTCTTGTTCTGCTCAACAACAAACAGGTAAAATAACAACTTCTCCTTCAACTCCTGTTGAACAAACGCATTATTTAAACGCAAAAATGTCTTTTGATAATTTAGAAAAAGACTGAAAAGAAGTTAATTTTAATCATAAAGATCTAACTAAATTTAGTTATATAAAGTGAAAAGTTGATTTTAAAAACGATGTTGATAATAATAGTGTTTTTTATGATACATTTGAAAACAACGAAGCCAGAGAATTAAAATATCAAAAAGAAAATGTGTTTCAGTTATTGAAAAATGACACACAAACAACATTTGTTCCTGTAGTTAATTGACATCAATTAAGATATTTTTATAGGGGATTGTGAGAAAATAACAAAAGTTTTATAAGAGAAAAATTTGATTGATCTAATTTTTCAAAAGAAGAAATAAAAAGAGAAAATACAACAATTGAAACAACCCTTAAAAAAGGAGATATTGATTATTGAACTAAAGAAATAATGTTTAAAGCTGAAAAAACACCAGATCAAGTAGGATGACACGAAGATAAAAATACAACTCCAAATCAGCAAGAAGCAGATGAATGAAATGCCTTCTTTTCAAAATATTTTATTCTATATACAATCAAAAGAAGTGATCAAAACATAACTATTCCTAATACAGAAATGGTCAATGTTGCAGACTTGGTGTTGAATAAAAAGACAGTAGTAGATAATGCTCTGGCAGATACAAAATTTGATGTTGAATTTCATATAGTTCCACGCAAATAAAAAGAAAAATCCCTTTATTGGGATTTTTTGTTTGTAAATTTAGTGTGCTAATAGTTTGTTATCAGAACCTCTTCTCCTGTTCTTTTGGAAGCATCTGAATTGATTAATCTTTTTACTGATACAACTTCTTTTTTGAAATCAGAATAAAGTTCGTTGATGAAGTCTGTGTTGTGATTTGTGAGCATTAAATAACAACCTCTGTTGTGTAATTCCTTAAATAAATTAGCTAATCTAATGTGATCTTCTTTTCCAAAACCATCTTTTGTATAAGACTCAAAAGAGGAGTTGTTTAAGGGAGCATAAGGGCTGTCTAAAAACACAAAATCCCCTTTTGACGCAGTTTTTAGAAAAGATTCAAAGTCATCATTTTGAATAGAAATATTTTTAATATAGGAACTAATATTTAAAATATTTTCTTCTGAAAAAGACTTAACAAAGTTTTTATTGTTAAAAGGTACATTAAACAACCCTTTGGAATTTACTCTATATAAACCATTAAAAGAACGTTTGTTTAAATAGATAAACAGACAAGCAGATTCTAAATCAAGTTCGTTATTTAGAATCTTTTGATTGTATCTGTTTCTCATTTCAAAATATTTTTCTTTAGTTGTTTCAATAGAGTCTCATTCATTAAGTGTTTTTATTAGTTCTTGCGGTTGGGTTTGGATTATTTTATAAACATTAACTAAATGAGGGTTGATATCGTTTATAAAGGCTTTTTGGGGCTGAAAAGCAAAAAGTACAGCTCCACCACCAGCAAAAGGTTCAAAGTAATTATTAAAGTTTTTAGGAAGTCTTTTCTCAATTTCTTTAAGTAATTGAGTTTTTCCTCCTACTCATTTTACAAATGGACTTATTGTTAGCTTATTGTTCATTTATTTATCTATTTCCCTTCTTTCTGTCATCTTAAGTATTCTTCTTGACAATCCTTAACTACATTTTCAATGTCTTTTTGATCAAAAATGATAGCACCTGAAGCTCTTTCATGTCCTCCACCATTTCATTTTAGAGCTACATTTCTAACAATAGGACCGTTTGAACGGAATTCAACTCTTCATTTGTTTGGTTCTTCTTGAGTGAATGAAAGTCAAATTCTGTAGTCATCAATATTAGCTAAAATGTTAGGTCTTGTAGCTGCGTTAGAATCTTTTTGAAGTTGTTGTTGTTCTTGAAGATCTAAAGAATAATAAATAACGTTTTCATATGTTTTTACTTTAGAAATTACATATGATTGAAACTTCATATCTTTTTCTGAGTTTCTTGTTAGGTTTTGGTGTACATTATCAACATCGAGTCCTGTTGATCAAAGTTTAGCAGATAATTCAAGAGTTCTCGGAGTTGTGTTTGAGTATAAAAATCTTCCAGAATCTGTGTAAATTCCTGTATAAATGTATTTTGCAGCTTTAGGAGATATTTTTCAATTTGAACTTACAGCAATGTCTGCAACCATTTCAGCAGCCGCTATATAACTAGAATCAACTCATCTGCAAGTTGCGTTTAGATCATCTTCATTTGGGTGGTGATCAATTCTAATTACTGACTTAAAAATGTTTTTGTCTAATAGTTCTCTGTTTTCAATTCTTTCTTTGAAGTTTGCATCAACAATGATGGCAAGTGAGTTTTTAAGAAAATCATCACTTAAGTCATTTTGAAAATCAAAATCCAGAAATTTTAGAATTCCTTTTGAGTCTCCAACGGCTTTAACTGTTTTGTTTGGAAAGTTTTCTTCGATTAGAGTTTTTAGTCCGAATTGAGAACCTAAACAGTCTCCATCTGGTCTAATGTGGTGAAAAATAACGATTTGATCGTGATTTTTAATTTCTTTTACTATAGATTCAATATTACCGATTTCCATTTTCATATTCCTTAACTAATTCAATAGCTTTTTCTACAATTTCTGAAATTTGAGCTTTGTCTTTAATAATAGCTCCTGAAGCATTATCGTGTCCACCACCTGAATATTGTCTTGCAATTGTATTAACTTTAGGTCCATTTGATCTAAGTCTTACTCTAATTTCATCTCCTTGGTCAATAAAGAAGATTCAAATTCTATTGTCTTCAATGTTTGAAAGAACATTAACTTGTGAAGCATCTTCGTAACTTAATTCAAGTCTGTCTTGAACTTCTTTTGTAACATGGAATCAAATCACTTTGTCTTTTGCTTCGAATTTTGAAAGAACTTCTCCTTGGAATTTAATTTCTTTCATAGTTCTACCAGCAAGTGCTTCGTGAATTCTGTGGATGTATAGTCCTTTTTTAATTAAGTGTGCTACAACTTCAAAAGTTCTTTTTGAAGTGTTTGAATAGAAGAATCTTCCTGAATCTGTGTAGATTCCTGTATAAATGTATTCAGCTGTTCTTGGTGAAAAGTCCATTTTTGATTTTCAAGCTAAATAACCAACCATTTCAGCTGCAGCTGCAAATGATGAATCGATTCAGTTGTATTTGTATTTAATATCTGCATCATTTGGGTGGTGATCAATTCTTGCCATAGCTGTAATTTTTCCAGAAAGAATTAATTCTGCGTTTTGCAGTCTATCTGAACTTGAAGCATCTACAACGATTCCTAATGAGTTTTCAAAATCAGAATCCCTTAGTCTGTCTATGTCGTAGTGTTTAAATTCTAAGAAAGAAAGAATTCCTGTTGAGTCTCCAATAAAGAAAACTTTTTTGTCTGGAAAGTTTTCTTTAATTAAGTATCCTAATCCAAATTGAGAACCTAAACAGTCTCCATCTGGTCTAATGTGGTGAAAAATAAAGATGTTATCATATTTTTCAATTGCGCTTAGTATTATTTTGTGTGTACCTTTTTTCATTTTTGCTCCTTAAATAATGAATAATATATTATTTAAATTATATACCTTTTGGAGCGATAAATTTTTAAAAAATAGTAATAATAAAATAATTGCAAAATATTCTTGTAATACTATTGATATAACCTTAATAAGAACAAAAATACCACTTTTTATTCTAAAACTTTTAAAAAAGTGCAAAAAAAGATGAAAAAAAGTGCAAATTTTTTTGGTCTGTTTTGTACACTAAAAACCCTACATTTAGGGAGTTTTTCACATTAATAATTGTTCATATATCAAAAATGTGGCATTTTAGTCGAAATTTATAAATTATAATATTAATGTGAGTAATCACTTTTAAATTTATATAAAAAAACAATTAAATTAAAAATGAAAAAATTATTATTAGGAAAACCTCCGTTAGAGCGTAAATATTTACCAAAAATAGAAGAACATTTATACGCATTTTTTAGTTCTATATTTTATACAATAGCACTAGTGATGTTTATTCTCTTGTTTGTATTTAATCAAGAGAAGACCTTTAGTGATAAGTTCTTTTCTTTATTGAATACAACCGAATTCAGAATAGTTATTTCTATGTTTGTATTCGTTTTATTAGTAAATATTATTTATACAATAAGACTTGTTAGAATTTTACCCAAGACTGAAGAGGGGATAATTCTTGTTTATTTAGAAATCTTTCTATTAACAACAGTCGTTCTTTCGTTTCTTAATTTAATTGTTTCATTAACATGTTTGAAATATAACGAAATAGTTTTCGAATAGGAGAAAAATGAAACACTGAAAAAAACTAGCAGGACTTTCAGTTCTTGCAACACCAATGTTAGGATTTATTTCTTGTGCTAAACAAGAAAATGAATTTAAAAACAGCAAAGAAATCGTTCTTTCAATCGAAGGAATTCAAAAAGAATTCTTTAATAAAGTTGAAGAAGCTTTTAGTAAAACAGAATATGCTAAAAAAGGATTCAAATTAAGAACTGTAGAAAAAGGAGTTTTTGACTCAATCGACTTTGCTACAACAACAGGTTTTACAGATAGAAATGCAGCTGATTTACTTTATTCACCAGCAGATAGAATTAACAACCTACTAGCAAACAACACAATTATGCCTTACCCAGAAGGACTAAAAGATGAGTTATTAACAATGCTAAATGCTTCTGATGCTGAGAAAAAACAAGTTGAAACATTTGGTAGCTTCAAGTTTGCAGGAAAAGGAGAAGTAAACAACTTCTATACATTCATGCACAACAAAGAAGGTATCGTTATGATGTCTTCACAAAGTTTAGATGAAGTTAAAGCTGAACTTGCAAAAGCAGAATCAGATTCAATGATCGAACTTGTAAAAGAAGGTAAAGCATTCTTCAGAATTCAAGATGCATGATACGGAAACGGAGTTCTAGCTTCAGCATTAAATGAAGAGGAAATGGGTAAATTACTTTACAGAAATAAAGACACAAATACATGATCATCAGGATTCTTATCATCAGATCCAAACTATGCAAACTTTAAGAAAGCTTTAGGATTTGCTGCAGAATTAATGTACCCAGTTTGACAAGCAGCATATGATATGGATGCTACAGAATTTGCTAAAACAGGATGACACACAAACGGAATTAAACAAGATGATTTAAGAACTCTACTTTCAAGTGATATGAATGCTGTTCAAAATAAAGTAACACAACTATTATCAGAGAAAAAACTAAAATATGGAATGGTTGGAACATGAGACATCCAAAACTCAATTAAACAAGGAATTCCTACATTCTTAAACTTCCCTAAAGTTCACGATGAAGAAGGAGATAAAAAATACCAATTCAAACAAGCTCCTGGAACATGATCATGAGCAATTAACGCAAGAAACAGAGGGGTTAGTGAAGACAGACTTAAAGCTATTGAAGCTGTTTTAAAAGCAATTTTCTCTGTAGAAGCATACTATGGATACTTTACACAAGATTCTAAAGTTTCATTCTTCCAAGATATGCAAACTAAAGTAAAAGATAAACAACAAGAAGCTAACAAATCAGCTAACGATGCATTTACAAAAGTAGCAAAAGAACTTGGATACGAAAACATAGATGAAACTGTTAAAGCTTACGAAGAGTTATTAAGCAAAACAAATACAGCTCTAAACAAAAGCTTTATGGGAGATAGCTGAAGCATAATGCAAAATGGTCAAAAAGATCCATTAGCAGAAGATAACAAAAAAGAACACAAATTACCAGAAGCAACAGAATTCTTTGGAATTACAGAAGAACTTAAAACAGAATTACAAACAAAATTAGCTAAAACAACAGGATTAAGAAATGCAGTTGCAACATTCTTAGGATTAACAGATCTAACAACTCTAAAAGGTGACAACGCTGAATGACAAGTAGGTTCTGATTTAATTAAAGCAGGTGTTGAATGACCAGCAGACTTAATTCAAGATAAAGATAAGAAAACAGCACACGTAAGAAAAATTGAAAAATTAGTCTTCGGAGTAAATGGTGATGATGAAGGGGAAAGAAACGCTCTATATGCTGAATTATCAACTCCAGAAAAAGTTGCAGCTAAAAAAGCAGAAGCTCTAGCTAAAGCAAAATCATTCTCTGAAACATACTCAAAAAACAAAGTAGAAGATGCAAAAATTAAAGAAGCTGTTGATTTATATGTAGACAACTATGCAAATGAAGCTGTTTGAATAAGATTTAAAGACAAATACAACAAAGTATTAGAAGCAGCTAAATTCAACAAAAAAGATGGCAAAGCTTCAACATACAGTGTAAGCGACATTAAAGCTAAAGTTGAAGAATACAGAAAAGGAAACGCTTCAGAAATTATTCTTGATGTTCTAACTTCAACAAAATCTCTAGCAGATGGTGGAAGAAACGTTCTTGAAACACAAGCAAACAGATTAGACAGAAACAACCCACAATTTACATCATTCTGACCAGAATGAAATGACTTAACATTTGGAAACCAAGCAAAATACAGTGAAGCCGCATTCATTAATGCTGTAAGTTCATTAGAAACTTTCAAAGCAGAAATGGAAAAACAAATTCAAGCAAGACTACAACACACTGTTAACACTCTAAATAGCTCAAGTGCTCCAGATTACATTAAACGTAAATAATAATTAAATGCATTACAAATCAAGATACCAAATAGAAAGAAGAACTTTTTATACAATAATAGTTCTTCTTTCTATTTCTTGTATTATCTTTTTATTATGATTCCTAGAAGGTATTTTTATAGGAACTAATGAATTTGATCACTTACAAGAAACAGAAAAAGAACAGCAGATTAATTTCTTCATTGCTTCAAAATATGTGGGTTATATAACCAACTCGTTAATTCTAATAGGATATATTGTTAATCTAGTACTTTCAAAAAGAAACGGAATAGGTTATCTATTCCCTATCATTTGAGGAATCTTCTTTTTAGCAATACTAATTTCTCCCTTTTTCATCAGCGGAAAAATAAACGAAAACGGAATAAGAACTACCCTTGTAGTTCTTTGGGTAATAACTTTTAGTTTAGTGCTATTAGTTAATATATACTTTATATATAAAATTAAACAAAAAAGACACATGGATTACTTAGAAAAAATTAAAATACACAAAGGAGGGTCAAGACGTGGATAAGATCAAGATGTGAAACTGATATGGCGAGTCTTTTGAAAAAAAAGTCAACGATTCAAAAATCTCATACAAAAACTTTGTTGATCAAGCACAAAATGTTTTTGATCGTAAAAAACGTGATCTTGATCTTAAGAAAAAGGTTGATAAAGACCTTTTCTTAAGAGCTAAAACAAAGCTGCAAGATGAACAAAAAAGAGCACTCAAAACTCTAAAGATTTCACACACTAACGAGACTCTTGTTATTAAAGAAACAATTAAACAACTAAAAATTGCACAAAGTCTTTCTAATTTAATTATTTTTGAAATCAAAAAGATTGATAAAAAATTAAAAGAGAGTGCAATTTATGTAGCTAATTACTACAAAATGATTCAAACAACAGCTGATGATGTAGAAGTAAAAGAAGCAAACATGACTTCTATTATTGACAAAGCAAAAGCTGAAGAAAAAATAGAATTATTCAAAAAATCTCTACTTACAATTATTTATAAATACAACAAACAATTTAAAAGTGAAGAACTAAACTTAGAGAACTTAACTTCAGACGGGTTCTCTTCAAAACTTGTTGCTCAAGAAAAAGAAGTTCTTAATTCACAAGAAAACATTTCTTTAGTTAAAGAACTATTTAGATCTTTAGTTGACAAGAAAAACAGATTATTAATTCAAAGAGAAAAGAGCAAAGAAAAATTTGCTTTGACCAAAAAAGAATCAAAAATTGCTTACAAACAAAGCAAAAAACAGCTTAAAAAAGATTATGCTCAAAGAATTTTAGATGCTGAATATTCTTATAATAAAGAATATGCTCAAAATTTAGATCTTCTTAAAGCAGAACTAAAAGAAAGAAAAGCTAAAATTGTTGAAAAGAAAGCCGATTTAGTTTCAGCTGCTAAAAATAAACAAGAAGCACTAAAAGACTATAACAAACAAAATAAAGCAATTGAAAAATCAATTAAAAAAGCATATAAACAAGAAAAAATTCTTGCCAAAAAACTTTTTAAATTACACACACAATACACAAAGTTATTAGCAACTGTAAACTTCTTAGGATTATCAGAAAAACACATCCAAAGAATTTATTTTGCTATCAAAAATCTTTTAATTGATAAATACCAAAACGGCGCAAAAAACGACCAACAAATCAAAGAAGAATACAAACACTTCTCACTTGTTGCTCAAAAATATGAAGCAGCTGCTAAAAACCTAAAACCAGAGCAAAAAGAAAAATTAGCAATCCACAAAAACGCTAATTTACCTTTATTGCTTCAACTAAAATACAGAAAAAACGCTGTAGATTATGCAAAAGTTAACTACTACAGAAAACTTTCAGCAGCTAAAAAAGAATACAGCTATGACAGTGAATTCTTAGCTAAAAAAGCAGATGCTCTTGAAGAGTACATTAATGACACAAACAAAATCTTTAATGCTTCAAAAAGAGAAATCAAAAAATCAAAATTAGAGCTTAACTTCCTTAAACACCACGCAGATCCTAAAAAAGAACAAGCATCTGCTCAAAAAAGAGAACTTCTCAAAAAAGAGTTAGAAGACAAAAAAGCTGCTCTTGCTCAAAAGCTTAAAGCAAAAGAAATTACCAAAAAAGCTTATGAGTTTAAAATCAGAGAAGCAAAAATCATTTATAAAGAAAAAATCAATGAATTCAAACTTCATGATGACAAACTAAAAAACAAAATTTTAGTTAAAACACAATTTTCAAGAACAAATGCTAAAGTTAAAATTACAAAGAAAATTTATGAATCTAAAGTAGTTGAAGCGATTAAGCAAGTTCCAACAGAAAACAAAAAACTTGCAAGATGAAAAGGGTTTTTACTAAACCTTCTTTTCCCAGGACTTGCTCAAATATTCTTGTTTAAAGAATATAAAAAAGGAGCTATTTTATTAGCATTTTCAGCACTAATTTACTTCCTTTTCATTCCTTTCTCATTCGGTCTAGTGTGAACTAAAATGGGAGGGATTCAAGGTCTTGTTGATCTTGGGGCATCACAACACGACTCTTCATTAGGAATTCTTCCTGATGCAAGATTCTGAATGTTCGGTGGAGCTGCATCGATTGTACTTCTTGCAATTTCAGCAGGATTTATAATAGCCAGTGCAATTTCAGCTTACAGAAGAGGGAAATTCCTTGAAGAAGGAATGAGACCTCAAAACTGAACACAGACTAAAAACTGATTAAGCAACCAAGGTTTCCCTTGATTAATCTCTATTCCAGGGTGATTCTTAATTGCTTTTATCATTATCATTCCTTTAATGACATCTCTGTTTATTTCTTTATCAAACATCGGATTCCAACATACACCTCCAGGTCAAACAGTTGATTGAGTAGGATTTGGACAATTTGGTAAATGATGAATCTTCAGAAATAACGGACTAATTAGTTCATTATTTAAAGTATTTACATGAACTATTATCTGAACCTTTGGTGCAGGATTTTCAGTTATTGTAGTCGGAACACTGTTTGCGATTTTAGTTAACAGTGAAAAAGTTAAATTTAAAAAATTCTTTAGATTAGTTTACATCATTCCTTGAGCTATTCCAGCTTTCGTTACAATCATCTTCTTAAAATCTATTTTCCAAGCAGATGGTGAATCATTAGTAAACTACATCTTAATTAAAATCGGATTGATTGACCAGGGTATTAACTACTTTGCAAGTGCAAACACAATTAGATTCCTATTAATTGTGATCCAAACTTGATTAGGTCACTCATACATTTTCCTATTAATTACAGGAAACCTACAATCTATTCCAAAAGATATTTATGAAGCTGGAGAGATTGATGGAGCTAAAAAAGTAAGTTTATTTAGACACTTAACATTACCAATTTTAGTAAGCTCACTAGCACCTCTATTAATTGGTCAATTTACATTTATGTTTAATAACTTTACAATTATTTCTCTGTTCTCTGGAGGAGGTCCTCAATACCTTGATGCCTCTGTGTTCAAAGAAGGAGCAACAGATATCTTAATTTCATGAATCTATAAGCTAACTGGAAGTATAGCATTAGAAGGAAACGTAGCGTTTGCGTCTGCTCTTGTTATTGTTTCTTCATTAATGTCAGTTTCAATAGCAGCTTATGGATTTGCTAAAAACGCAGCAAGAAGGGAGCAATAATGAGTGTATTTTCTTTAAAAAGTAAGCTTAATTTAAATAAAATTAAAGTTAATTCTTTTAAGCAAAAAAGAATTAAAATACACGAAACAGATGCTAAACCTTTAACTGTTTCAGAAGGAATTTTCCTGTTCTTTAATTACATTCTGTTAATTATTTGAACATTCATAATTCTTTTCCCTGTTGTTACAATGATACTTTCATCATTTAACACATTCAACCCAAGATATATTTCACTATCACCATCTACATTTAAGTTTGGTTTTGATAACTTCTTATATTTATTCCAAAGCGAACGTAGTTTATATGGTTGATGATACCTTAATACACTGATAATTGCTTTAGCAACAATGCTAATTACAGTTGTCTTTGTAGCATTCAATGGATATGCATATTCAAGATTTAAATTTGCAGGTTCAAAACACTCACTATCACTAATCATGCTTCTACAAATGATTCCTTCAACAGCTTCCTTAATTTCTCTGTATATTATTGTTAAATTAGGGCAAGACGGTTTAGGAATTGACCCAAGAATCATGCTGGTGATTATTTATGCAGGAGGAGCAGTTGCTGGAAATACCTTTGTTTTCAAAAGTTATTTAGACTCTGTTTCGAGAGAGCTAGATGACTCAGCGAAAATCGATGGTTGTGGTAACTGAACACTCTTTACAAAAATTCTTGTGCCAATTGCAAGACCGATGATTGCAATTATCGCTCTATGATCATTCTTAATTCCTTTTGGAGATGTTATTCTACCAAAATTCGTTATTATCGATAGAGCACAAACAACTTTAGCTGTTGGACTCGATTCCTTTATTACAGCAGAACCAAAACATATAAACGCGGGAGCATATTCAGCGGGTGCGCTATTAGCATCAATCCCTCCATTTGTTTTATTCATGTTCTCACAAAGACACATTGTCGGTGGACTATCTGATGGAGCGGTGAAAGGATAAAATGAAAGACACATTACAAAACAAACAAATCGAATTAGATGATATTAACAGCTACGATTTAGAATTTGATAAATTCTTAAGCGAAATCGGAGAAGTTTCTCAAGCATCAGCTGGAGGAAAAATCGAACTTGTTAATCTTTCTAAAAAATATGAAGGAAACGACAAGTGAACACTAAAAGACATTAATTTAACAATTGAAGCCGGAAAATTCTGTATTTTCCTTGGTCCATCAGGTTGTGGTAAAACTACTTTATTAAGAATGATTGCAGGTCTTAACTCAATCACAAAAGGAGATTTACTATTCAACGGAAAAAGATTCAACAACCTTTCTCCTTCAGAAAGAAACATTGCAATGGTTTTCCAATCTTATGCTCTTTATCCGCACATGAATGTTTATGACAACATGAGTTTCGGACTTAAAATAGCTAAAGAAAGAAAAGACGTTATCGACAGACGTGTTAAAGACGTAGCAAAAATGCTAAAAATCGATAACTATCTATACAACAAACCTCGTGATCTATCTGGAGGTCAAAGACAAAGGGTTGCTATTGGTCGTGCTATTGTTAGAAAACCATCTATTTTCTTAATGGACGAACCTTTATCAAACCTAGATGCTAAACTTCGTGAAACAATGAGACGTGAAATTGTTGCAATCCACAGACTCCTAAACACAACATCAATCTATGTAACACATGATCAACTAGAAGCAATGACAATGGGAGATCAAATCGTTGTTTTAAACGAAGGAAAAATTCAACAAAACGGTACATCAAAAGAGTTATATTTCAAACCAGCAAACATCTTTGTTGCTAAATTTATCGGTTCACCTACAATTAACCTTCTTGAAGGTAAAAATGAAAACAACACCTTTGTTTCAAGCGACTTTAAATGAAGCTTACCTTTTGCCAAAGAGTTAGAAACAAAAACTAAAGGACACAAAGATGTTGTAATCGGTTTCAGAACTGAAGATGTTTTAGTTCATGAAAGCCCAGTTGAAAATGCTATAAAAGGGAAAATCTTCAACATTGAGTCTCTTGGAAAAGAGTTATCAATTGTTATTAAAATCTCTGACAAAGTCGAAATTGTTTCAACAGTCCTAAACAACAGAGACTTCCAACTTTACCAAGAAGTTTGAGTGTCTTTCAACGAAGAAAGAATTCACATCTTTGATAAAGAAACAGAAGAAAGAATTAACTAATGTTTTCTAAATTAAGTAATTTCTTTAGTGTATATAAATACAGAAAACTCTTTTATATTTTTTCAATTATTATAGCAATTATTGGTTTCGGTTTATTCTTTGCCTTTTATGACAAAATAGCCAACTACATTGTAGACGAAAAAGTTTTTTATAAATTTGACACATTAAGCATTGAAAAGCAAGCAGAGTTTTATTCTAAAACTTCTGAAAGCTACATTCAGTCAAAAATCTTTATCGGTTTTTGAGTTATTTGCTCTTTAATTTGAGTCACAATCATCACTTTATCTATTTATTCTTTAATACTGTTAGCGCAACAAAAAAGCAACGGCTACAAAATCCAAAAAATTACAACTCTTTTATGAATTGTAATCGTTATTCTGATCTCAATTCTGTTATCCTTTATACCTCCATACAAAGAAGAATATAATACAAAAACACAAGAATTTAATGAACTAAATCCACCTAACTACGTTTCTGGATGATTCATTTTTGGACTATCTGTTTTTGTTGGTTTATGAGGATTAATTTCTCGTAAAAACTATGGATTTTTGGACAGCACTAAAGCTAAACAACAAAAAGAAACAAAAGATGCTAAAAAACAAAATAAAAAAGTTGCAGCTTAAAAACTTTCTTAAATTTAGTCCAGTAGTTTTAAGTCCTTTAGCCCTCTTCTCTTGCAATCAAAAAGACAGCTCACAATGAGGAGATACTAAATTTCAAAAAATCTACACTAAATTATCATACAAAGAAGATGATCAAGGAGCAACGTTTGTTGCTCCTTTTTCAAACAATGACTCAAAACAAAAATCCTCTGTAATTTATCAATTATTAGTCTATGCATTCGCTGATGGAAATAACGATGGAATTGGTGATTTTATTGGTCTAAAAAACAACCTAGATTACTTTGTTAATCTTGGAATCGATCAATTATATCTTTCTCCAATTCATCCAGCGAGCTCATATCACGGATACGATGTGATCGATTATACAGATGTAGCAGCTGAATTAGGTGGTAAAGAAGCCTTTATTGATTTTCTCAAAGAAGCTCACAAAAAAGGAATAAAGGTCTATTTAGACATGGTTTTCAACCATACTTCATATGAACACCCTTGATTCCAAAAAGCTCTTGAAGGTGATGCTAAATACAAAAACTTCTACCATTTTTATGATAAAGAAAAACAAGACACTCACCAAGATGATCAAAATTTAAGAAACATCTTCTTAAATATTGATCAAAATAAAGGTGCAACAAATCAATACTATACCTCTAAGTTTTGAGCAGGTATGCCAGATCTAAACTTAGACAATCCAGAAGTTATCGAAGAACTAAAACACATCCAAAGTTATTGAACAAAACTTGGAGTCGATGGTTTTAGATATGATGCTATAGTAGAGTTTTTTTCAAGCTATGGTGAAACCAAAAACAACTATAATGAATCTAAAATTCTTTATGAACTCAGACAAGCATCACTTGATGCTCTTAAATCAACAAACAGAGAGCAAGATTTATTTACAATGGGAGAGTGATGAGAAGCAACTCCAAACGCTCGCTCTTGATTTAGTTACAATAATGAGCAAGCACTCAAAACAGTTTATGATGGTGCTCACTGAAAGCTAAAACCATCAGTTTCACAAAGCTTTTCAGAAACAATTGATTACCTAAAATCACTTAACATTGATAACAGAGAAATTCCTTGAGTTCCCTTTTTAACAAACCATGATGTCACACGTTGAATCAATATTTTCAGAAGCGGTGTTTACATTGATGATCTTCAACTAACTGCCGAAGAACTCAAAAAAGATCCTTTAAGAAAAGAAGATAAGCTTGCAGTTGCTAATGCTCATTTCTTTTTATTATCAATGCCAGCAACTCCAATTATTTACCATGGAGATGAATTGTATCTCCATGGTGTCAAAGCAGGTGGTGATGCTGCTATGAGAGAACCATTTAATTGACAAAACAAAAATAATGTTGTTGATTTCTATGAAAAGCGTTCTAGAGACCACATTTCACTAAATATTTCTAAAGATACAAATTATGTTGAAAAAGAAATTAGCAATCCTAACTCAACTTATAGTATAATTAAGCAAATTAATAATTTCAGAAAACAACATCCATTTATGTTTTCTCAAAACATAAATACAATCGAAGACCCAAGTCTTTATTTAGAACAAGAGCAAGAAAATGCTGTGATTCGAACTTCTGAAGATAAAAAAGAAAAATATCTATTTATTAGTTCTTCCGGAGTATCGCACCAAAGAACTATAAAACTTAAAGATGGTGTTGACTATGAAATTATTTATTCCTTTAGATCAAAACCAAAAAACTCACATGAAATAGATGTTGAGCCATATGGAATGTTTATAGCAAAAATTGCACAAAAAACCAAGTAAATTTTAAAAAATATGAATTTTTGCAAGAAATTTAATAAAAAATTGGATTATTCATAATATAACATCCAAATATTTTAAAAAATGTATTATAATTATTTTATGAAAAACAAAAAACCATTGAAGAATTGTTAACAGCAATGAAAGAACATTCTTTCTGTGGTTTTTTATTATTAAAAAATAGAAAAGGAACTTATTTTAAATGACTAAGAATAAAAAATTATTATGAAGTTTAGCAGGTGCTACTACATCAGTAGCAGGATTAGCTACATTTGTATCTTGTGGTCAAACAAAATTTGATCAAAAAGAAGATGGAAAACTAAAGATTGCTAACACATTCGGTGCAACAGGGCCACAAACTAAAGCTCTTAACTCTATAGTAAGTACTTGAAACTCACTAGCTGATGATAAAAAACCAGCAAACTGAATGCCAATTGAATTAGTTTCAATTAACGGTGGATACTCTGGACTAACAGATGATCTTAACCAAAAACTAAAAGCTAAAGCTGCAGATAACCTATACAACCTAGCATTCAACTACCCAACAATCGTAGGGGTTATTGCTAAATACAACATGCAACTAGACTTTAATGGTACAACAGAAGAAGAAAAAGCTGTAGGACTAAGAGATATTGTTACAAAAACATTCTCAGAAAAATTCCTACAAGCAGGTAAAAACATTGCTGGACTTGGAGATAAAGATAAAACAGATTCTCTATGAACAGTTCCATATGCAAAATCTTCTCAATTATTAACAATTGACAAACCAGTTATGGGGTATGTAATTAAAAAAGCTAAAGCAGATGGAATGACAATTAAAGCTGAAGATGCTGAATTCTTTAAACAATTTGAAAAACAAGTTGTAGAAACAAAAGATAAAGATACACAGGCTGTAACAAAAACAGAAAAAGAATGAGATGATGAAGAATTTGTAGCAAAAGTATGAAAAGACTACGCAAGTTTTTCTAAAGAAGATGGCGGATTAAAAGGATATGAACTTTCAAAAGATATCTTTGATTCATATGAAAAACTATTCGACTTTGCAAAAAGAGTTAAAAAATCATTCCCTAAAGCTCCTGAAGGTGAATTAAGTACAAGTGCTAAAAACGTTATTGGTATTGACTCAATAGCAGGTGCACTATATAACATAGCATTCTCTAAAGTAAATGGTGATTATGCAAAATTCTTATTTGGACCAAATGAAAAAAGAACAGCTATTGACTTTAAAACAGCTCTAACAAAAGGAACTGACAAAAACAAACTATTTGAAGAAGTATTCAATGTTATTGCAGATCTAATTAACACAGATACACTATTTATTAAATCAGCATCAGATTACTCTTCAAACAGACTAAAAACACACAGATTACTGTTTGCTATTGCTTCAACATCAGGATACACACACAACTTCTCTAAAAAAGGAACTTCTACTTTCTACTTCCACACAAACGGAAAAGATGAAACAGCAAACGCTCAATACTCAAAAGATATTTATAAAGCATCAGAAGAAGATAAAGCTAAAGGTTTAGAATACGTAATTGTAGATAGAGGGGAAAACATAGAAACAGCAAAATACAAAAATTATCTATACGATATTACTTCAGATAAAGTAGAAGATAAAATTAAAAAAAGCGGTTTCAATTACCCACTTTGACCAGAAATGAAAGCAGCATTAGAAGCTTCTTTTAAATTTGCTACAGCAGATACAAAAACAAAATTAGGAACAATGGCTACAGATTCATCAGTTGGTCAACTATATGAAAAAGATGGAAAACTTCTACCATCATCAAAATTTATTAAAAAAACAGGAAAAACCGGAAGATTTGATGCTACAGTTCACCCTTCACAATATGATTCATACTTTATAGATGCTAAATGAGATACAACAGAAAAAAATAAAGAAGGGGTTTATGTTTTAGTTCAAACAACTAAAGAAACACTTCAAGCAAATGAACTTGGAGCAGTTCCAACACCATTCCATTTAGAAGCACCAAAAACAAATGATGCTAAAAACATTGTTATTGCTCAAGGACCTTCAATTATTGGATTACATGCTAATGCAAAAGAAAACGTAGCTACATTAAGTTTCCTAAAATGATTCGTTGAAAATAAACAAGATTGAGCAATTCCTCAAGATGCAAACGATCCAGATTCTAAAAAAGATGAATACAAAAACATGTCAGCTCTAGAAGTGTTTGGATTAACAAGTGGATACATTGTTGCTACAAATTCAGTTCTTTCAGGAGAACCTTCAACAAAATATGATGCATTTAACAAAATTGCGTTTGATTTATTTAAAAAATCAACACAAAGTGCAGATAAAGATAAATATGCAATTTATGAAGATCCATCAGATTCTAGATCATCAGCCTTTAGAGACGGAATTGATACAGCTCTAATTGACTACAAATCAAGAGCAGAAAAAGATAAAGTTGCTCAAGGTGGAAGACAACCAGAATCATTTGAAAAATTCTTAAAAGAACTTAATATTACACTTGGAGTATCTTTCAAAAGATAATATGAAATTTAAATTAAAAACAACCTTATTACCTTTGGTTGTTTTTCCAATTGCGACAGTATCTCTTTATTCTTGCAATAAATATGAAAAAGCAGAGGAAACAGCCTACGAAATACCTACAGCAGATGGTGTAATTAAATCTAAAGATGCAACAATTGTTAGATGAGTTGATGGCGATACTCCTGTAATACAATTTGATGATCAATCATTCTTTAAAGGAAATAAAAATATAAGAATAGAACTTATTGATACCCCTGAAAAGGGAGTTCCAAAAGATGGTACATATGAAAAAACTGAAGGTTTAGAACATGAATGAGCTGAAAAAGCAACAAAATTCGGAGAAACAACTTTACCTGCAGGTTCTAAAGTTAAATATGTTTATTCAGGTTCAGAACCATCACAAAGTTATGACAGAATTGTCGGTTCTTTATATTATCAAAAACCAAACGATAGTAAATGATACAACTATGGAATAGAAATGATTAGAGCGGGATTAACTCTGCCAAATGTCATTGATAAAGCCTACTTCAAATCAAGCTCTAGAATAGAATTCTATGAAGGCGGAAAAATTTGAAATGCCTTTCATTATGCATGAGCAAATGGTGTAGGATTTTATAAAGGTGTCCCATATGACGAAAAAAGATTAAGCGAAGAAATGGATAAAATTTACGGAAAACGTGGAACTCCAAAATTCCAAGCTTTCTTAAGTTCTACAGAAGAAAACGTACTAGAAATTATTAAATATACAAAAGAATTATTAGCAGAAAAATAGTCATTTAAACAAATTAGAAAGATTTAAAATTATGAATACAAACTCAAAAATGCAAAAAGAAGACTTAAAACGTCTTATTCAAGAAATTAAAAGCAAATCAGATGAAAGACATCGTATAAAGGATACTCTTCCAGCCATTGAAATTAAAGATTTAGTAATTGATTATAGAGAAACTTTAGCTGTTGATAACGCAAACTTTACAATTAAAAAAGGAGAATTAGTTACTTTACTAGGGCCTTCTGGTTGTGGTAAAACTACAACACTAAATGCAATAGCTGGTCTGTTAACACCTACAAGTGGACAAATTATTTTTGGTGGTTTAGATGTTACTAAAGCTACACCACAAGACAGAAAAATCGGTTTAGTTTTCCAAAACTACGCTCTTTATCCACACTTAAATGTTTATGACAACATTGCATTCCCTTTAACTAACGACAAAGCATGAAAAACTAAAGTAACAGAAAAATCAATTCACGCAAATCACATGGCAAATTCAGTTGTATTCAAAGCAAATGGTGCGTCTGATGAAGAACTCAAAGAATACGATCAACATCTATACAACTTCTTTGATGTTTACAAAGAAATCCAATTAAATATTTCTAACCTAAAATCAAATCTATATAAAAATCTTAATGATTTAGTCGCTAAGTACAACTTAGTTCCTTTACATAAACAAAGCGAAATCAAAAAAGAAAGTGTTGCTTCTTTAAAAGCAATTAATGAAGAAAAGAAACAACTAAAAGATACAGCTCAAAAAAGTGAATACCAAGAAAACTTAAGAGCTACTTACAAAGATTACAAACAAAGAATTTCAGAAATCAAAGCTAAATTCAAAAAAGAAAAAGAAGATCTTAAAAAACAAATTCAAGACGAAAAAGCAAGAATTAAAAGCTCAGAAGAACTTAAAGAATTACAAAATTCAGAAAAACAACTAAAAGTTCTTTCTAAATACACAAAACAAGAATACTATGCTTTCCAAAAAAGTTTAGTTGCTAAATACACATTAGATCTTTCTAAACTAACAGACGAGCAAAAAGAACAATACGAAAACTACAAAGCTCAAAACTTAAAACTAAAAGAACACATTGAAAAAAGAGTTCTTGAAGTTGCTGAAAAAGTGGATATTGTTAAAAACCTACACAAAAGACCAACTAAATTATCAGGAGGTCAACAACAAAGGGTTGCCATTGCTCGTGGTATTTCCAGAGAACCAAAAATTATTCTAATGGACGAACCATTATCAAACCTTGATGCTAAATTAAGAGTACAAACAAGACAATGAATTAGAAAAATTCAAAGTGAATTAGGAATTACAACTGTGTTTGTTACTCACGATCAAGAAGAAGCGATGTCAATTTCTGACAAAGTTGTATGTATGTCAGTTGGTAAAATCCAACAAGTTGGTTCACCAACAGAACTATACAACAAACCAGCAAACGAATTCGTTGCTAAATTCCTAGGAATTCCTGAAATGACAATTGTTGATGCTGAAGTTAGAGAACACAGTTTATATTTAAACAATGTGTTATTATCATCATTACACTACAACAAAGAAACAATCAGATTAGGAATTAGACCTGAACATCTAAAAGAAGATGAACACGGAAAATTCAGTGGAAAAATCATTTCTGTAGAATATTTAGGAAAAGAAATCTTCGCTAAATTAGATGTTGAAAATATTGGAGTATTCAATATTTTCCTAAAAAGAAAAGATAAATACGAAATGGGTGAAGAAGTTAAATTTAACATTCCTGTTACAAAAGCACACTTCTTTGACTCAGAAACAAAAGTGAGAGTGGAATTCTAATGAACTTTATCAAAGACAAATTTTGTAGAACAATGAAGTCTATTAAAAGAGGAGTCTTTCAGTTCTTTTTAAAAAAGAAAACTAAGGTACAAAGAAATGAAATTGGTATTTTAGAAAAACCAGAACCTTACTGAAAACCATTTCTATTATTAATTCCTTCAATATTAATAATTATTCTTTTCACACTCTTCCCTTTTATTTATTCTTCAATTCAAGCTGTTTCATATACACCAGATCCTAATGACGTAACCATCAGAGAATTCTCTTTCCAATTCTTTGCTGAAGTATTATCAGATCAGATTTTTGCAGTTGGTGTTAGAAACTCATTAATTTATTCTCTGTTATCATTACCTTTAACATTAGTAATTGCAATAATTGTTTCAAGTGCAATTTCATCACTTTACAGAAAGTGAGCTAAAGGATTTTGACAAACAGTATTCTTTTTACCATATATCACAAGTGCTATTGCTGTTTCTTTAGCATTTGCTTATATGTTTGATCACGAAATCGGTATTATTAACAAAGTATTTGGAATTGACACAAGATGACTAGATTCTGGAGAATATGGATCATACAACGCCATATTCGTTATTACTTCATACGGGGTTTGAAAAAACCTTGCATTCCAAATCTTAATTATTACAACAGCTATGTTAGGAGTTGACAAAACTCTTTACAAAGCAGCTTCAATTGATGGAGCTTCAGGAATTAAACAATTTTTCAGAATTACTCTTCCATCAATTACTAAAACACTAAACTTCCTTGTAACAATTGGTATTTTAGGAGGAATCAAAGTATTCCCAATTGCTCTATTTGACAACCAATTAGCAAAAGCACAATCAAACGGTGGTTCAACAATTATGCTCTACATCTATAAACAAGTAAAAGATGGAGAATATGGACTTGCCGGAGTTGCAACTATTTATCTATTCTTAATTGGTATTGCATTTTCAGTTATTTTAAAACGTGGAATAGCTCTTGTAGTTCTTGTTTCACAAAAGATAGGAGAAAGAAATGTCCTCAAAACAATCAAAAATTCAAAAGTTCGTATCAGATAGTAAACTATCTATTAAAAACTTTGGATCAAATAGCGCACTGAAAATCAAAAACATTAGAGCAAATAAATACCTAAAAAAACGTTCACAAGAAATTTCATCTCAAATCAAAGATACAACACTACTTAAATCATTTTTATCTTTAAGTTGAAAACTAATCGTTTTATTCTTCTTTGGTTTATTAATTATATTCCCTTTCTATTTCATGATTGTCTTTGCATTAGCACCAGACAAACAAGCCAACGAAAGCTTCGGAGAGTTAGTTCTCTATCCAAAAGAAATTCGTTGAGATAACTTTACAAGAGCGCTTCAAGAAGGATATTGACAAGCTCTTGGTTGAACAGCACTAATCACCTTTGTATCTGTTGTCTTAAAATTATTTTTCTCAGCTACATTTGGTTATGCTTTCAGTCTTAAAAAATGAAGATTTAAAAAAGCTTCATGATTAATCTTTTTATCAATCTTGATTCTTCCTGAAGTTGCTTTATTAATTGGTCAATACAGGGTTGTAATCATTCTTGAGTGAACCTCAAAACCAATTCCACTAGCAATTTCATTATTAATGCCATTTGCTGCTTCTGTTTTCTCAGGATTTATGTTCAGAAACGCCTTTGAAGCAATTCCTGATAGAATCAAAGAAGCATCAATGGTGGATGGATGTTCAGGTACTAAATACTTCTTTAAAGTTGCACTACCAATGGTAACACCAACAATTTGAACAGTAGGTATTCTAACAGCGTTTGCTGCTTGAAATTCACTACTATGACCACTATTATTATTAGGAAAAGACTCTCCAGTTGTATTAATTAACATTTACTTACTTGACATTGGTGTTAACCCAGACGAAAACTCACCAATCAAAGTGTTTAAAAACGTTAAAATGGCAGGAGCAATTCTTGCTATTCTACCAATGTTTATTGCATACTTCTTATTTAGAAAAAGAATTCTTAATGCTATTTCTAGACAAGGATCAACAATTAAAGGATAAAAATGAAAAAACTAATTGCCAAAATCAAAAAGAAATCATTATCCATTACTCAAATCTTCCTAGTAAGCTTCACAACTTTACTTGGAATAGCATTTGTTGGTTTATCTATTTATGCAATAGCAAACGTATTAATCACAATTTTCGACGGTAAGTTCCTATAGTCACAAGCACAAAGCAAAACAAAAATCGCCTCGAGCGATTTTTTTTATTACATTAAGCTTGTGGTTGGTCTACTGAATTTGAGTCGCCTTCTGAACTTTGGTTGTTTGTTTCAGAACCACCATTATTAACTGTTGTATTTTCTACATTTGAATTAGGTGTGTTGTTTTCTGAGTTTTCTGCAGTATCTTTTGTTGCATCTTTATTTTCTTCAGTTACTGTATTAGTTTCAGTTCCTGATTTATTTTCTTCAGTTCCAGTTGTTTCTGGAGCTTTTTTATCATAAGAAAGTTCTTGGATAGCTTCTACACCATTTTTATCTTTAACAAACACTTTTAAAGTTTTTGTTTGATCATCATATTGAGCTTTAAGGAATAGTTGTCCTTCTTTTGGTGGAAATTTAGCACTTAATTTAGCTGTATGATCTAAATTTTCAATTTTAATTTCAGGATTTAAAGTAAATAATCTATTGTTATCATCTGTATTTTTACCTTTAATACCGAACATTGCAGCTCTTCTATATCATTGTAGTTGTAATCCGTATTTAAATCCTTCTTCTTTAAATACTAAAAACTTATCTTCTCATCCTTCAACAGGAACAAGGAAGTTTTTAAGTTGATCTATTGTGTAATTAAAGGTTTTTTCTTTATCTTTGCTTGGATCTGCGACTTTGTTTTCTCCATCACCTGTTTGGTTTTTAGTGTCGGTTGTATCTGTACCACCTGTTGTAGAACCACCAGTTGTAGAACCACCTGGTTGGTCTTTGTTGTCCCCACTATTAGCATTTGCTTCTTGTTTTTGACAAGATGCAAATGCTAATGTTGTAAGAATAGATGTACTAGATAATCCTAGTAATAAGTTTTTGATTGCTTTTTTAGTCATCAATCATGCCTCCTTAAAAATTTTGTGTTTTAACATTATAATAAATAATTCTTAATTTCAAAATTTTTATTAATTAAATTTTTTAGTAAATAAATACGGATTTATTTCCTAAATTAGATTCTATTAATTAATAATTAGCACCTAAATACTATAAATTATTAATTAATAGTAGTTGATGATGCAAAATTACAAATAATAGATGTAAAAATAGTAATTTTATAGTTGTTTTTTATAGTATATAACAAGAAAATTACACCAATGTCTTCTCTCTCTCTCTCTCTCTCAATCTATATAATTCATTTATATTATAAAAATTTAAAAAGGAGTATTTATGAAAAGAAAACTAATTAAATATTTATCAATTGGAACAATTAGCACTATGTCTTTATTGAGTGTTGTTTCATGTGATGAAGAAAACTTTAAAAAGTTTTTAAAAGGTGGAAAGGAAGAAAAAAGTGAAGAAGAAAAGAAAAAAGAGGAAGAAAAAAAATTATATTCATCAAATAAATGATTAATAGAGAATTTTGTGTTTCAAACAGTGGAAAACCCAGAAAAATATTATAGTGTAGATTGATCACTTGATGCACAGCAGGACACAATCAGTTTGTTCCCTCCTGAAGATATAAAAGAATCTACAATAGATTTTAGTTACAATAAAAATAAATTTCAAAGTTATATAAAAGATGGAATTCTTGATTTGTCTTCTACAAACATAGAAAAAATAAATATTAATTTTATGTATTCTATTTTAAAGCTTATTGGAAACGAAAAGACTCTCTTAAATGAAATTAAAGAAGTGAAATTTCCTAATAAATTAAAAATAATTGCCGCAGACTTCGCAAAACATTTAAAAAATTTAACATCTATAGTTATCCCTGATTCTGTAAAGTATATTGGGGAAAATGCATTCGCCAACAATAAATTAACATCAGTATCTATAGGAAATTCAGTAGAAGAAATTGCTAAAAATGCATTTAAAAACAATATGATATCAGCGCTCACAATTTCAAATTCAGTAAAAGAAATAAAATCGAGTGCATTTGAAAATAATTCACTAACTTCAATTTCAATTCCCGATTCGGTTAAATTAATAGATTCGTTTGCATTTAAAAATAACAAATTAACATCAGTATCTATAGGAAATTCCGTAACTTTAATATCAAGTGGAGCATTTGAAACAAATAGTATAAATTCAATTGTAATTCCTGATTCTGTTAAAACAATAGGAAATAGTGCTTTTAAAAATAATAAATTAGTATCTGTAACATTAGGTAGTGGATTAGGCAAAGGAGCAGAATACATTGAGATTAGAGAATTTGATAGATTTGGTACACACAACGATTATAACTATGAAAAAAATAACTCAGCTATTCAGGATAGTGCATTTGAAAACAATTTATTAACATCCGTAATTATTCCTAATTCTGTAAAAGTTATTGGAGAAAAGGCTTTTAAAAACAATATGATATCATCACTAACAATTTCAAATTCGGTAAAAGAAATAAGATCAAATGCCTTTGAAAATAATTTTTTAAATACTATTGATATTCCCGATTCTGTTAAATACATCGATACAGAAGCGTTTCAAAATAATAAAATAACTTCAATTGTTTTTCCAAATTCTTTAATTTATATTAAAAATAAAGCCTTTAAAAATAATGAATTAACCTCAGTTTCTATTCCAGATTCTGTAAAAAAAATAGATGAAAATGCTTTCTCAAATAACAAACTAACAACAGTAGAAATTCATAAAAATACAGTAAATACTAATAATAGAGCTTTTGACTCCACAGTAAAAGTATTAAGAAGAGGTTAACGAATAATAAATTTGAATAAAATAACTCATTAAAAATATTGAGTTATTTTTATTATTTATAAATGTTTATTTTTTATAAACAAAAATCGATTTTTTCACCCTTTCTCCTTTTAAATTCTTTATTTTCATATAGAATATAAAGGATTTTAAAGAAAGGGGTAATGCATGAATTATAGAATAGCTGGTTTTTGAAAAAGACTAGCAGCAGACCTAGTTACTTCATTATTAACTGTTGTAACTTTAGGTGTTTACAGTGTATTTAATCTAATTGCTTACATTCAAGGTAAACCTAATTTTGCCATGAAAGCAATGAGATTAAGTTATAGTCATGGTTCAGGTAGAATGTTAAAACTTTTTGCATGTAGAGTTGTATGAAACATATTTATCATTACAATATTCATTGATATTGTAATGATCATCATGAAAAAAGGAACGTTCCCTGAAATATGATCACAAAACTTCGTTATTGAAGAAATGGAATAACAAAACAAATTTCAATTAATCCAACACTACAGGAAACTGTGGTGTTTTTTGTTTGTTTTAAGAGGTATAAACTCCAAATTCCTTTATACCTATATCAAGATTTTTAACCAAAAGACCCCCCAATATACTAAATGATATAATGTAGTCTAAATTGAAGAAAGGAGTTATTTATTATGGAATTTAGAATCGCTGGTTTTTGAAGAAGATTTGCTGCTGGATGACTAACAGGATTATTATCTGCTGTTACATGTGGAATCTACGCTATCTTCTCATTAATCGCTTATATTCAAGGGAAACCAAACTTAGGAATGAGAGCTATGGGATTAACTTATAGCTATGGATCAGGAAGAATGTTTAGATTATGAATCTTCTCATTTTTATGAAACATGTTAATTATTACATGATTTATTAACCTTATCATGATCGTTATGAAAAAAGGAACATTCCCTGAAATCTGATCACAAAACTACATCATCAGACAAGACTAAAAATAAATAACTAAAAAAGAACCTTTTGCTTAAGGTTCTTTTTGATTCATTTTTTGTTTGTGATTGAGTGAGTCCTAGTTTAGATTTCTTTCGTATTCAGCTTGAGCTCTTTGTTGGATAACTTCTAGATCACTAATAATATTTCTTTTGAATACTAGTTTTTCTAAGTAGAAGTTTGCTATTGGGAAAGAAATACAGAAAACAAGACTTAGAATTCATAGTGTTAGAGGTAGATATGAATGAATTGTTTTTGAAGGAACTCCAGCATCATAGAATAATCCTCATGTAGTACTGAAATTAGGATTAATTAGATCTTGAATTATAGCTACAAAGTAAGCTACTTCAACAACAGCTATACTTACAACACTAATTCCTGCTGCTACATAGAAAACTCATTTGTTTAATTTTTTAGTTTCTGTGTTTTTGTGTCTGTTTAGTGCATAAGAACCAATAACAAAGGCATATACACCAAAGAATAGAACTGTAGGGAAGTTAGTTGCTCCATCCAGTAGTGAATCGTGGTTTAGAACTGATGAAGGAACTAAGAATAATAATCCTCAAAATACAAAGAAGATTGCTGAATAAATGTATTCTACAATACTTGATTTAAATCTCTTTTTAAGAGCATTTGAACCAAAGAAAACGTCTGTTTCAATTGCGTTGTGTAATTCTTGTGCAAAGGCTGCAGAAATACCATTAACAACTCCCATCGCAGAAATCATTATAAAGAATGTAACAATTGGAACAATGTATTTTGCAGATTCTTTTGGTAAAGAATCTAGTAATAGACTTCATACAAAACCTTGGTTATGTAATATAGAAGAAACAGCAATTAGTGAATATAACACAACTACTGCAACCATTCCTATTAAGATAACTCAGAATAGATTTTTTCTTGGGTTTTTGATTTTATTTCCTAAACTACCTGTTACTAAAAAGGCATCATAAGCAAATAAAACAGATGGAAGAGCAACAATAATACCTTTAATAGTGAAACCATTTGGAGAAACAATAAAGGCATTTGTCCCTTGATTATTATGTGTTCCAACTGCAATAATTCCTGCAAAAATTGCAACAATTAAAGGAAGGAATTTAATTACACTAACAACTGTTTGTAATCATGCAACAGCTTTAATAGAAATGTGGTTTAGTACTAAGAAAAATATACTAAATAAAATTCCTACTAAAATAATTGCATATAAAGGGATTTCGCTAAATTCTAGCAATTTTACTTGTGCTAAAAAGAAGAATAGAATTTCTGCAAAGAAAGAGCCTAATACAGTAAATAATAGACCTCAATAGAATAGTGTATAAGTAACAGAAATAGCATAACCTGCTGCTGATCCTGTTGTTTTGTAAGTTCAGTGACTTAGTCCAGATAACTTACCTGGTTTAAACGTCCCGATTTCTGAAAAGTTAATAGCTGCTGCAACTGAAATAATTCCACCAGCTACTCATGCTAATAATCATGAAAGACCGTCTCCGCCTGTTGCTTTTGAAATCGAAGCATTCTTAAAGAAGATTCCAATTCCAACAACAGAACCGATTAACATCATTAAAGCAAGAAAGAAACCGATTTTTTTAGCTTGATGTTTTGACATTTCGCCTCCTATTTATTTAATATTAAAGTTGTTATATATTATAAATAAAAAACTTTCTTCCTATAAAAGAAAGAAAGCCTTAAATTATTTGTTTAATTAATGCAAAAATTCTTTCTTTTATGACTAAAACTTAACTGTCATGTCAATGGCAGCCATAGTTCAAATCATAAAATGAGAATTTATTCTTTGCATTTGTCTCCTTAAAAAATATATAACTGCACTCATTATAACACAATAATTATTAATTAAGAAAAATTTTTAAATTTTTATTAACAAATAAGAACAATTAAGGAGCTGTATTTATGTTGTTAAAGTATTTTAAGCCTTAATAAAGGGAAACAGTGTGCTTTAAGTGTTATAATTTAATTAATTGAATAATGAATTAAGAGGTGTTTATATGAATATTTTAGAAATAAAAAGAATTGCAAGAGAGATATTAGAAAACAAAAGAGCTGAAAACAGTTTTATTGAATACAAGAAATCAATAACTTTTAAAGACAAGATTCTTAAAACTGTTTGTGCTTTTGGGAATAATTATATGAATAATGAAATGGGTCTATTATTTATTGGTATAGAAGAAATTAATGACAAAGAAACAAAAGAAAAGGCAATTCCAAAAAGACCTATTTTTGGAATTGAAGAATCTAAGCTAGAAACAACAGAGAATGAACTAAAAGCATTACTATCCAATATTTATCCCAAAATTAAATATCATCTTATTAGCGATAAAATGGATGATCAAAATTATATTGTAGTTGCAGTTGAATCAAATCAAGCTGGCCCTTTTGTTACAACAGAAAAAGCTGAAGAAAATAAAGAAATTAAGCTAAAATCAGGAAAATATATTAGAACTTCTTCTGAAACAAGATTAGCTACTTTTACAGAAGAATTCGAGTTACTCAAGAAGTTTGCTAACTTCAATTTTAGTTCAAGCTTAAACGAAACAGCCACATTAAATGATCTTGATTATGAATATATGAAAGAATATTTAGTTAAAATAAACGCTAAACAAGATATTAGAGAAATGTCTAAATTAGAAATGGCTAAAGCATTAGGTTTAATGAGTTCAAATGATGCCACAGAAACAAGAGTTAAAAACTTTGCTGTTTTAATGTTTGCTGAAAATCCTGCTAAATTTATACCTGGAGCTTATGTTCAAGTTATAAGAGAGGTTTCTGAAACTGATGTAATGGAATCTCAAAAATTTGAAGGTCCAATTTGAATTCAACTTAAAAGAGTTATTGATTATTTTAAATATACAATAATGACTTCAAATACAATTAGATTCAGCGACAAAATTGAACATGAAATAATTTATAATTATCCGCTCATGGCGTTTGAAGAATTAATAACAAATGCTATTTTGCATAAAGATTATGAAGTTAATGAATATGTTGGTGTTTATGTTTATAAGGATGAAATATCTTTTGTAAACCATAATAAACCACTTCCTCCTGTTACTATTGAGGATATGAACACAAAAACAAGTTTTGATAACAGAAAATATCTTAATAGAGAAATTAAGGATATGTTTTTTAACTTAAATCTAATTGAATCTTATGGTTCAGGAATAAGAAGAGCAAAACAAGCACTTAAAAACAATAACTCACCAGAACTCGAGTTTTTACCTAAAAATAACACAGACAATTACACTAACGCTAAAATGAAAATTAATAAATTCTTTTTGAAAAATGATAAAAAGGATATAAACAATAAAAACAAAAAAGAAGTTATAACATCTAAAGTTAGTGATAAACAAAAACAAATAATTAAAATGATAAATAAATATCAAAATATATCAGCAAAAGATATGGCTCATAAATTAGATCTAACAATCCATGGCATTAATTATCATTTAAATAAAATGAAAAAAGAAAATATAATTAGATTTGAAGGCTCAAGAAAAATCGGAAGATGAGTAGTAATAAGAGCTAATAATATTTAGATTTAATAACAATATAAAGATAATTCCGAAATAAAAAACATTCTAAAAAGATTATAAAAAACACAATTTTAAATTTAACAAAAACTACTATAAAAACTACTATAAAAAAATAGTAATTTTTGTTCTAAAATAACACTATAATGCTTATTTTAGAAAATTATTTTCTTTTAAAAAAATTAATTTTAAAATTAAAAAACTACTATAAAAACTACTATATAAAAAAGAAGACTCCTTTTCTCGATTTATAGATATTTTCAGAAAGTATTATAATTTAAATATGAATAAAAAAATGATTGAGCACTTAAATCAAAGTAACTTTAATGACTTTATAATTTTTATGATTTTCAGATCAAAGTATTGAAAAAAATTTACAATAGATTGTTCAACTGGTTTGGAGTTTTATAACAAACAACAAAAACTCGAGTTGAGAATTCCAAATGACATAGATATAAATATTAAAAATAAAGATAATGTTGAAAAATTGATTTTAGAAATTTTTTTTGAATATAAACAAAATTTACATATAGAATTTGGTGAAACAAGAGAGCCAGTTAATAATAAAAACACACTAACACAAAAAATAAAGATAACTTTTCAAACAGAAAAAGAAAAACTAAAAGCTGAAATAGATTTAAGTTATGAGCAGAAAAAATTTAAAAAGGTTCAGCTCAGAACAAAACTTTTTGACGAAGATTTAGTTGTACAAATTTATACAATAGAAAAATATTTAGCAAATAAACTTTTAGCTTCTTGAAAGAAAGGAAATAAAACAAAAAAGGAAAAGAGTTTATTTGATATCTGATTCATTTTAAATAACTATCAAATAAACAAAAACACCTTAAATGATAATTTTAATTTAATGAATAACATTGATATAAATATTGACGATGTTTTAAAAAATTTAATTAAAGAAATAAAAGAACAACACCAAAACTATATAAATCTATTTACAGAATTTTTCGAACAACACAAAGTTAATTATGAAGCAGGTGAATTCATCTCTATGTTGTTAGAAAAATTAATTAATTTTTAGAAAAGGAGTACTTTATGAACCTTTATAACTTAAAAGAACCTTTAAAGATTAAAGAAGATTTTCAAAAAATTCACCCTGAATCCTTAAGATATATAAGATCTATGAGATACAATGAGGAAGTAAATCCTTATAACGATATTGACACTACAATTTTTATTTCAGAAAACAGAAATTGTTTATTTTTCATAACAACTCAACCAAAATTTGAAAAATTAGGATACTATGATAATTTTTTAGAAGAAGTTAATAATGTTTATATCTTTTATATTCCATATCTTTATAAAGCTGCTGCGCATCTTGATAAATATGATTGATTCTATATTTATCACATAGTATTAGAAAAAGCAAAAGAGCACCAAATAGAAGACTATTGAAATATGGATCACTATAAGATTTTAAAATCTTATACAAAAGAGGAAATAGAAATTGTAAAAAGAAGATATTCTAATTTTGTTGATAAACTTTCAGAAAAACAATATTTTATTAATTGATTAGAACAAACAGGAAGCGATATTGAAGCAACGCTTAAAAAACACTACAAAGACAAAAAATGATTGTGATAGGTAAATGTTTTGAGTTAAAATTCCGAAATAAAGGGAAAAACAGGTGTTTTAGTTAAAATAATATATTATAAAAAGCAGAGAGAGTTGAAAAATCTGTCTGCTTTTTAATTTTCAAAAACAATTTTCTTTAAATAAAACTAAAAAAGCTGTATTATATTTAGTATGAAAACAAGAAATAGAAAAAGAAAAATTGTAAATACAAGAGCAAGAGAACAAAAGCAAAGAGAAGATGATCAATGAATGATTAATCAAATAATTAAAGAATTAAGAAGAAGATACAATATAACAGATGAAATCATTGATGAAATATATCAAGAGAAATTAGAAGAAATAAATGAAACAAAATTCAAAAATCAAAAAAATAAAGCTTAACAATATTTGTTAAGCTTTTGTTTATTAAATTTATAAAATGAAACATTATTTTGATTGATTAAAATTTCTTTTGCTTTTGCTTATTTATAAGGTTTAACATCTGAAATATTAAACACATTTTTAGAAGAAAAATTTCGAAATAAAGGGAAAAACAGGCATTTTAGGAAAACAAAAACTTAACAGCGAAGTTAAGTTTTTTTGTAATAAAAGTAAAATTATTTATTTTGGAATGGTTCTAACAAACTGAAAATTTCTTTTTTAGAGAGTTCTTTCTTGAATTCTGTTCTTAAATTTTTAGTTATTTTAGCTACTTGTAATACATCTGAACTGAATACAAAATTTTGTTGATTTGAATAAGAAAACTTAAGATCAATTTGTGAAGGTTTTAAGTAGCTAAAAACGATCTTATCATTTTCTTTTTTATTAACTACTAATCTTTCTTTGTAATTATCATTGTCATAAAACTTATTAAATGAACTTTGAAATAATACTAAATCATGTTCTCTTAATTCATCTTCTAATTTTTTATTAGATAGAAATTTGGTTTCAAATTCGTTAATTATGTCTTCTCTAGATAGTTTCTCTTCTTGTTTTCCAGTTGTTACTTCTTCATATCTTTTAAGAATTTGGTTTTCAAAATCTTCTTTTGTTTTTATAATTACAAAATTATCTTTTAGAAATAAATTATTTGTTTCTGTTGTGTTTTTGGAATTTGAAATAAGGAATTTAGCTGAATCGTGAATGATTCCATCCTGTTTTTGAAGTTTATCTAAAAGATTTACAGATTTATTTAAAAATAAATCAAGTGGTTTTAAATCTTTAAATTTAGTTTTTAAGTCTTTGTAAAGTATTTTACTATCTTGAACTGAAGTTGCTTTAACATCGAAGTGTTTTTCTTTAGGAATAACAATTACTGTAAGTGTAGCTGTTTCTGTTTCTATTAGTTTATTTCTTACTGGAAATTCTGAAAAAATAGTTGGTAAAACAAAATTATAAACTAATTTTTCGTCTGTTGACTTATTAAGGTTTTTTACAATGAATCCTTGAGCTTCATAGTCTTTTTCATCATAATTAACAAAAATAGCAATCTTATTGCTTGCAAGAACTTCTGATAAATTCTTATTTTTTAGAAATGACTTTTGGAATTCTTTTTTAGCTTCGTTGACAAAATTATCATTTTTTTGTTCTTCATTAATGAATTTAAATAGAAAGTCATTCTTAAAATCTTCTTCAGTTTCGATGATAAAATCCGAATTATCGTTATTGAATTTTTCATGAGAAATATTATCAAGAATGAAAAAAGGTTGTTTGACAATTTCTTGTTCTTCTTGTTGTAGTTCAAGCAAATTAGCAAATTCTATTGATGATTCTTTTTCTTTTTGAACCGCTTTACTTTGAGGTTGACCACAAGAAAAAGCAATAAAAGGCACTGAACTTAATGTTAAAGCAAAAAGCATTTTTTTCATTTTAGATTTTTTAATTTTCATTTTATCTCCTCTACTATATTTATTTTGTATATAGCAAATAAATTATAAAATCAAAAAAAAAAAAAAAAAAACAACTTAAAAAATCAAAAATGAGAAAAAAACTCAAAATAAAGGGAAAAACAGGCTTTTTTGGAAATTAAAAACTTAACATTGCTGTTAAGTTTTTGTTTGGATTTACTTTTTGTTTTTTTGAGCAAAAGCAGCCATTCTGTTGAATCTTTCGATTCTTCCTGTTGCTTTTGTTTTTGATTTGTCACCTGTATAGAATGAGTGACAACCTGAACAAACATCAACAGAAACTTTAGAAACAGTTGTACCAAAACTAAATTGTGATGAACATGTTGAACATGTTGCTGTTATAGTTTGGTATTCTGGATGAATATCTTTTTTCATAACTTCCTTTCACATGGAATAATTTATATTTCCATATTTTTCTTTTTTGTATTAAAATAATAACATAAAAAATAATTTTTTACTAATTATTAAAGAGGAGATATGCAAGATTATATAGAATACCATGAATTTTGTCGCATAGAATTAGATAGTAATTTTCGAGAACTTGTATCATAATTTATAATGATATTAGGAGGAAAAATGTCATACAAAATTCAAGAAAGAAATAGCTTTAATGAT
>NZ_JAFIDB010000005.1 GCF_017052595.1 Mycoplasma procyoni | reverse complement strand
GCACTGCTTCGTTCAACATGCATGTATTAGGCACACAGCCAGCGTTCATCCTGAGCCAGGATCAAACTCTTGAAATTGAATTTATGAATGTATTATGGTTTTTGTATCTAGTTTTGAAAGATCTATCCACATCGTTTATGATGTGCATTAAACATTATACAACTTTTTTTAAAAAACTAAAACTTTTTTTAATTTTTTTTATTTGCTGTGATTAATGCTTAATTATTGTACACTATTTTTAAAAAAACACCAAATTATTTTTTATTTTTTTTATGAAAAAAGAGGATTGCTCCTCTTTTTGTTCATTACTTAATATTAAAATATATTTATAGGTACTATTTTTCGGTGTTTTTTATTAGTTGATAAAAATAAATATACACCATTAAATTGCGTAGGATTTTGAGAAACTACAAACTTAACACGCTTATCGTATCTCATTTTTTCATAAACTTCTTGGAAGTTAGCTCCGATTGCTGCATTAGCTGGCCCAGTCATACCTGCATCTGTAATATATAATAGACCTTCAGGTAAAATTTTAGCATCATTGGTTTGCACATGAGTATGAGTTCCAACTAGAGCATCAGCTTTTCCATCTAAATATAGTCCAAAAACATTTTTTTCAGAAGTTGTTTCAGCATGGAAATCAATAACATGAAAATCTTCATCATCTGTGATTGAGTTTTCAATTTCATCATATGCATCGAAAAACGAATCAGCTTCAGATTGTTTTCAAGGATTATTTAGTTTGTTAAAATTCCTTCCTAGCATTGAAGTTACCCTTATTTTTATATTATTAATATTAAATACATTTGTTCCATGACCTGGGTAGTCTTCTGAATCGACGTTGTATGGTCTTAAAACATCTGCACTTTCTATAAAATTAAAGATATCTTGATTAGCTCACACATGATTTCCAAGAGTTATAACATTTACCCCTGAATTTTTTAGTTGTTGGTAATCTTCATAATTTAGACCTTTTCTTCCTGAAGTGTTTTCTCCCTGAGCAATTACTAAGTCTATTTGATATTTTTGTTTTAATTCTGGTAAATGTTTTTTGACAGCATCTATTCCTGGTTGCCCAAAAACATCACCTATAAATAAAACACCTAGTTCTTTTTCCATAAATTATATTTTAAACTTTTTTTTAATTAAAAATTAATTTTCATTTAATTTTTCGATTACTTTAGCTTTTATTTCTTCAAAAAATGATTGTTGGTTTTCTAAATAAAGTCTTAAATTAGTTTTTCCTTGTGCAATATTTTCTCCATTATAAGAGTATCATGCACCTTTTTTAACTATAATTCCGAAATCTTCAGCAAGCTGGGCGATTTCAGCATATTTAGAAATACCTTGTGAGAAAATAATTTCCACTAAAGCGGTTTTGAATGGAATTGCAAGCTTGTTTTTTACAACTTTGATTTTTACTTGATTTCCTGTGATATCACTTCCTGTTGTGAGTTGAGAAGCTTTTCTTACTTCCATTCTGATTGATGAGTAGAACTTAAGTGCTCTACCCCCTGGGGTTGTTTCTGGATTTCCAAAAATTACACCAACTTTTTCTCTAATTTGGTTGATGAAAATAATTGTTGTTCCATTTTTGTTTAGAGATCCGGTAATTTTTCTTAATGCCTTTGACATTAAACGAGCTTGACCACCAATAACTTGGTCTTTCATTTCTCCGTTTAATTCAGCTTCAGGAACTAAAGCAGCAACTGAGTCAACAACAATTAAATCAATTGCCCCTGTTTTTACAAGTGTGTCAACAATTTCTAAAGCTTGCTCTCCGGAATCTGGCTGAGATAAAATTAGATTATCAATGTTGATTCCGAGATTTTTTGCATAAGTTGGATCGATTGAGTGTTCAGCATCAATAAATGCTGCAATACCCCCTTGTTTTTGAACTTCAGCAATTGCGTGAAGAGTAATAGTTGTTTTACCTGAAGATTCAGGTCCAAAAATTTCTATAATTCTCCCTTTTGGAAAACCTTGTATTCCTAGAGCGTGGTCAATAGCAATTGAACCAGATGAGAAAACCTCAGTATCAACTGCTGGTTTTTCTCCTAAAAGCATAATAGCTTCTTTACCGAATTTTTTTTCGATTTCACCAAAAGCATCTTTGATTAATTTCTTTTGGTCTGTAGTTTTGTTTTGTTCTTCTTTCATTTGTCCTCCGCTCTAGAATAGAAATTTTTTGCCAAAATAGGCCTAAAAAGGACAAATTTGGGAAAAAATACAGAATCTTTCCTAAATTTTTCCTACAGCTTATTTTGAGTTATTAACATTTCAAAAGCGATATTGACAGCCTGATCGATTATCTCTGATCTACTTCCTTTTAAATTAAATTCAAAAACTTCTTCATTAATTGAAATATAAATTCTGCCAACCGGCTTGTTATCTAAAACATCAGGTCCAGCATTTCCTGTAAAAGAAACACAAAAATCTGTGTTGAAAAATTCTTTTCCTTTAAGAGCCATCTCTCTAGCGATTTTAGAATTTACAACTCCAGCAGATGTATCTACACCTAGTTTTTCTTTAATTTCATTTGCATAAGTCACTAAAGCTCCTTTAAAAAACTTTGAAGCTCCTGGAATTCTTACAATTTTAGCAGCAAATGCTCCGCCAGTAAAAGACTCAACTGAAGAAAGTGTTTTCACTATTCCCCTCACTTAAATTTCTTAACAGCTATTGATAAAAATGTAACTGAAATCATTATAGCAACAATTGGATAAACTATCAATTCTGTTGTGTTAACTAAATTTGAAAGCGAGCTATATCCGTTGTTTGAAAAAACCGAAAATAAGTGATCTGTTGAGTATTTTGTAGGAATTATATAACTAAAATATTTTAAAATTGGAGCGTATGTTAAGTCTGGTTTTCCTGTTCCAAGACCTCCTGATAAGAAAGAAATTGGAAAGAAAATTAAATTAGCAAGCGAAGATGCTGCAACTGTACTTTTTACTAATGAAATAATTAAAAATCCTAAAGAAACTGAAACTAAAAATGTTAAGAAAATATAAGGTAAAATTGCAACTAATCCAAAGTTAAATCCCACTGAAAAGTCTAAATATTTATTAAATCCAAGAATTAAAGAACCTACTAATGGAACTCATAAAATAACAAATAGTGTTCAAATGAATTGATAAATTAAGGTTGCAATCATGAAAATAGTTTTGTTAATGTTTGCCGATCCAATCCTTTTGATCAAGGTTGATTTTTTAAAATCAACAATCACTGTTGAAAAACCGATCAAACCATTTGAAATAATTGTTGAAACCAATACCCCTACTATTATTTGTTTTGCTAGTTCATAAATTTGAGGTTGAATCAATTCATCACTTAAGTTTGCTTTTTTAAAGTTTCCGATTGCTGTTGAGTAAGTTACGTTTCCTAAAAGAAGAAAAATTAAGAGTGGTCAAACAATTGTAAAAAAAGGACCAAAAAAGCCTTTTCAATAATAAGCATTAATTAATTTAACAACTGCTTTCATTACTTATTTTCTCCTTTATCTTTTTTGAAAAATCTTTTAAGTTTAGTCTTAAAATTTTCTTTTTGCTGCGTATTTTCTGTATTTTTGGTTTCTTTTTCTTCTTTTTCTTTGGCATAAATCTCTTCAAAAAATCTATCGATTCAAGGTTCGATTTTTCCGTATTTTTGCTCTAGATTTTCAATTGTATCGTTTTCAAAAATTTGCCCTTTGTCTAAAATAACAATTTTATTACACATTCTTAGAGCTTCTGAAACGTGGTGGGTAATTAAAATAAGGGAGCAATCTGGATTTTGGTCTAAATATTTAATTATATAACCTCTAACTTCTCTTCTGATTTTGATATCAAGTCCTGTTGATAATTCATCTAAAATTAAGAAATTTGGTTTATGAATTAAAGAAAGCATGATGTTAATTCTTTGCTGTTGACCACCTGAAAGTTGATAAACTTCTTTCTTTTGTAGCTTATCAAGTCTGAATAATTGAATCATTTCATCAAGATATTCTTGAGTGATTCCTTCTCTTCCAAAACTGTCTAAATAGAAATTAATTAACATCTGAACAGTCACGCCAGCAGGGTATTTTGATTCTTGAAACTGAATTCCAACCTTTAGATTTGGGTGTCAATAAACTTCTCCAGAAGTCGGCTTTTTAACCTTTGCCATTATTTCAACAGTTGTTGTTTTTCCTGAACCATTTCCACCTAAATAAGCAATTCTGTCGCCTTTATAAATTTCAAAATTAAAATTATCTAGAACTTTTTTGTGTCCATAGACTTTTGTAATGTTTTTTAAAGAAATTAAAACTTCTTTTTTATTTTGTTCCATTTTACTCCTTAAAGTCTTCTTTATAAAAAGTGTATTTAGTTAGACAAAAATGACAACTAACTTCAATTTTTTGATCTTCTTCAAGCATTTTGTTTATTTCTTCTTTTGGCAGCGCCTTTAGTGAAACAAGAATTTTTTCTCTGTCACAAGAACATTTTCAAAAAGCACTTCTTTGTCCAACAAGAGTTGCATCAAGTCTTTTTTGGTATTCTTCAATTCCCAGTTCATCAAAGTTATTTTCTTTTAAAAAGTTTTCAATTCACACAATGTCTTCTTCTGTATAACCTGGAATTAATTGAAAAATTACAGAGTAAGCACGCTTAACCTTTTCTTTATTTAAGAATTTTACACTTGTTTTAATTGCTGTGTAGATCTGTTCTGAAACCTCAAAATAGTAAGCTAGATCAGTGATAATGTCTGATTTCATTAGCTCAACTTCACCACCAAAAGTACCACTTCTACCCATTTCTCTTGAAATTTTCAGCGTTCCTTCGTTTCCGATTCCTAAAATTAAAGGAATGTCATCAAAGTTTTGATCATCTTTTTCTGTTTCAATGTCAGAATCACCTAAAAGCGCCCTAATTTCTCCAGAACTTTTTGCTTCAACTAAAATATTTTTAACAGCACCATTAGATTTTATGTAAGCTGTAACTCTACCTTCTTTTGTTTGCAACATAAAGGGTAAAACCCCAAAAGCAGCAATCGAGTGAGCTAAAATTAAAGAAGGAAATGGCTTTGTTTTTTGAACTTCAATGTTCTTTTGAACCACTTCACTAAAATCACTTAAATAGATTCTTACATTATTTTTTATTAGTATTTTTATATTATTCATATTAATATTCTATTATATCAAAAATTGTGCTATAATTTGCTTGTATAAATAATTAAACTTAAAAACAACAACAAAACAAACAACAACAACTTAGAATACTATAATTATTTATACAGGAGACCTTAAAATTCCTAAAAGGAATTTTTTTATTTCCCTTTTGTATTATAATTTGTTTAGTATTCTAAATTGTTGGTAGAAAGAAATATAAATGAAAAAGCGAACAAAAATTGCTCTGTCTTTTTTAT
Source organism: Mycoplasma procyoni (assembly GCF_017052595.1). Lineage (GTDB taxonomy): Bacteria > Bacillota_I > Bacilli_A > Mycoplasmatales > Metamycoplasmataceae > Mesomycoplasma_A > Mesomycoplasma_A procyoni. Next base: position 90,131 of record NZ_JAFIDB010000005.1, on the reverse strand, counting down.
CTACAGCTCCTTTATTACCTTTAGTTTCTTGTGCTCAAGCAAAAGAAACTAAAGTTGTTGATCAAAATTTGGCAAAGAATCAATTTTATCAACAAGCAAAAATAAGTGGGCTACTAAATGATGCTTTTAATAATGATAAAAATTTAGTAAATAATTATATTTTTCAACAGGAAAATATAAATTTTTCTCATATCCAAGAACTTAAATTTGCTCTTAGTGTTTACAACCCTAATCGCCCAATTTTCTTAGACAGACTTGGAAGTCAAAATAAGCCAATCATTTCTTTAGGAAGAGAAATCTTTTATGAAGACTTTAGCAAAAATTGATATTGAATTCTTAAAAATCTTAAGTTTATAAAATTTGCCCACTACCCTTATCCTCTAAATGGATTTAAGGCAAATAATTTCGGTGACAAAAGCGAGTCTGATTACTTCAGCGAAGAATCGAATAACATTTTAGAATTTAATTCCAGTGACTTAAGTGACTTTTTTGTAATAAAAACTGAAACAGATAAAGACGTTGAATTTGTCAAAAAAGCTGTATATTACCTTTTAATTGACAAAAATAAAGTTGTAAGATTACAAAAATTTACACGCAAAGACGACTCTTTTGTCTTTAGACTTGATCACGATCTTTTTGAAATCAACAAACTTGAAAACTTCAGTCTTGAAAACTTTGCTAAAGAGTTTGAAGCAAACTTAAACACAAAAGTTGAGCAAAAAATTAAAGCAGAAAAAGAAGAATTTGATGAAGAACTCACTCTTGAAGAAGATGAAGATAATCCATCTAGTCCTGAAGAACTTCAAAAGAAAAAAGAAGAGCAATACAAAAAAATTGAACAAAAATACTCATCAATAAATTACAATACAAAGGAAGAATGAGCATTTTTAAACTGAAATTATGATATTTTTAAGGAACTTGAAGAAAAATATTCTCTTAAAAAATTCATGTTTAGAAATGTTGATCCAGCGGTTATTGAAGCTCACAAAAATCAAAACACAAGCAACTCAAACCCCGATCAAAACACCAATAATATCCCTGATATTTTCAAAAAATTTATTGATACAAACTTAGATATTTACAAAAAAGTAATTTCTCCCGAAGAAATTGAAACAAAGAAAGTTATCGACACTCTTTTAAATGAAATTTTTAACAAAGATAAAGATAAAATCAATGTTTTTGTAAAATCTCAAGAAGAAAATAAAGAGAAAATTCAACAACAATTTGTTGACTTTGCTAAAAAAATAAACACAGACACAACAGACTTTAGAAAATCTGGTTTATTTAATGAATACAAAAAACTCGTTTCAGATAACTGATATTTTGTTTTAAATAATTTAGTTAAATTTAAATCAACTTTTAGCAACTGATTCTTGCTTCCAGATAAGCAAAAAACAGACAAAGATGGACATCTTTTAGCACCTTCACAGGCTTATTTAGACAAAGTTGAAAATGCAGATTACTATGAAGTGACTTATTTCTCAAACAATTACTTAAATCAAATTCAAGAAGGAGACACTTCTTTAATTAACACTTCTTACAAAGACTTTTATATCAAAAAGAATAATCAAATTTTCAATATAAGACTTTCACTCAAAAAAGAAGGAAATGAGGTTGAGTTCATTCCTTTAACAATTTATTTTGGAAAAGCAAAAACTAAATTTATTTCAATCGCTTCAATTACTTCTATTATTCACAACGGAATTTTCCACGATAGTTATGCACACTATCAAGCCTTTGAAAACGAATTAGTTGACAAATATGGTTATGGAATTCCTGCAGAAATGCTCTTTATTTGAAAGGAGACTAAAAATGAACAAAAAGATAACTAGCTTTTTGAGTCTAGTTGCTCTAACTTCTGCTTCTGCTCTTAGTTTTTCTTGTTCTAAAAGTCAAGAATCTCAAAGTGCTGTAATTCAAAAGTTTCAAACAGAAACACAAGAAGAAAAAGACGAAAGAAATTGAGAAAACTTCCTTTCAAATGAGTTTGTAAATAACTTTTTAAACTTAATTTATGAAAATAAAGATGAAAAAGAAAAATTTATTCAGGAACAAAAAGAAATTGATTCTAACACAGAATTTAGCAAACTAAAAAACTGATTATACTACTGAAATACTGTCGAAAACAAATCTGATGATCCTGTTTGATCTCCTGCAAAACCCCTTCCTTTCAAAAAAGCACGAGATGGAGTTAGTGATTTTGCTAACAAAAATTGATTGTTCTTTTTATTCAATATTCAAAAAATAGTCTTTATGCAACTTGCAGATACAACCAACCTTTTTGATGGAACTAAAGAAGAATTAACAGAAAATTCAAGAGCAAACTTAATCGATCATCCTCTATTTTACAAACCTTCAACAAACGAAATTATTGACTATTCTATTTTTAAAGAAGTTGATAATTTACACTTAAGTGCTGAAGAATTAGAGTTTGATGATTTTGGAGAATATACACAAGAATACAAAGCGTACCTTTTAAACAAAGATGGTTACATTTTTGAAATCAAACTTTCTAAAAGGTTTGATGAAAATAAAAAACTAACTTCCCAAAACATCCAATTTTCCCTTTGATTAGATCGTTTTAAAAACTTTTCAAGAATTAAAACAGAAGATCTAAAATCTTATTTTAATATTAAAAAATACTCACAAGAAAAAGAATCTCAAGGAACTGCACAAGGTAAATCAGCCATTAGCTTCAATATTTTCAAAGAAAATTATGGTGGCGAACCTTTAAGATATGCATTTAGTGATATACAAAAATAGTGCTTAATTGGCACTATTTTTGTATAGCTTTTCTTCAATTTCATCTAAAGAACTATATTCTTTTCAAAATCCTTTTTTATTTACTTGAGCATAGAATGAAGCATCTAAAAGTTTTTTGTAGTATTCTCTATCATTTGTGTAAAAAGGAGATTTTCTGTCTTCTGAAATATACCTCACAATTGCTAATCCGTTTTTTAAAACTTCTAAACCTACATCTTCATTGTCAATTAAGATTTTAGAAACGTTTCTTCCGTATTTGTCGTGTGTTATTGGAACTATATTTACTTTTTTGTTTAGTATTTTATCTCACAAAAATGCTCTTGCATTTTTTGCGAAAATATGTGTTTGACCCTTTGTTTCGACTCCTTGGCGATCTTTTATTTCAGGAGTGTCAATACCAAAAATTCTAAATCTTTTCTTTGTTGAAGTTGTGAAGGTATCACCATCATAAACAGAAATCACACTTGCATTTATTGTCTTTTGCTCATGAGTTTTTGACACTGAACAAGAACTGAAAAAGACTAAACTTAGGAAAATATACAGGATTTGTACTAGTTTTTTCCGCATATAAAAAAACAAAGCAATTATCTTGCTTTGTTTTCTGCACCAAATTCTTTGATTTTGTCAATAACTGTTTGTCTCATTGCTGCTGTCCCTGGAGCATATAGTTTTCTAGGGTCAAAGTTTTTACCTTGTTTAGCTTTTCCTGATTCAACAAATTCTCAAATTGCTTTGGCGTTTGATTGTTGTAATTCTGTATTAACGTTAATTTTTGAAATTCCTAAAGAAATAGCTTTTTGAATTTGATCAGCTGGAATTCCTGATCCTCCGTGTAGAACTAATCCAATTTTTGCTGCTTCAGAAATGTTTTTAAGAGCTTCGAAGTTAAGTGATTTTCAAGATGCTGGGTATGGACCATGAATGTTTCCAATACCTGCTGCTAACATATCAATTCCTAATGAAGACATTTTTGCTGCTTCTTTTGGATCTGCGATGTCTCCGTTTCCAACGATTCCATCTTCTTCTCCACCAATTGTTCCAACTTCAGCTTCAACAGAAACTCCTTTTTGTAGAGCAACTTTAACTAGTCTTTGTGTTCTTCTGTAGTTTGTTTCAAATGGTTCGTGTGATCCATCATACATAACAGATGTGTATCCTGCTTCAATAGCTTTTAGACAAGCTTCGTATGAACCGTGGTCTAAGTGAAGAGCAACAGGAATAGAGATTGATAAATCTTCCATTAATCCTTTTACCATTCCAACAACAGTTTTCATACCTCCCATGTATTTAACTGCACCTTCTGATGTAGCTAAAATTAGAGGTGATTTCATTTCTTGAGCTGCTAATAAAACAGTTTTAGCTCACTCAAGGTTGTTAATGTTGATGTGAGGAATTGCATATTTGTTTTTGTATGCATGTTTCATCATTAATTTTGCATTTACTAAATTCATTTTTCTCCTTCTTTATTAAGCAAATTTATAATTAAATTATACTTTTTTTTCGCTTTATAAAGAAAAAAAACTTATTTTTTTATTCGTTTTGCTTTTTTTCTTTAGATATTTTTAAATCATACTAAAATAAAATAAATAGTTTAGGAGAAAAATGAAAGAAATAAAATACGATTACAACTTTGTTTATAAAAAGGGATTAAAGCCAGAACTTAAGCCTATTATTTTTGTTCATGGCTTTAATTCATCACCCAGAACACACAAGATTTTTGAGGACGCTTGAAATTTAAGCGACTATTATGCAATTCAATTTCCAGGGAATAACTTAGTTGAACCAAAGAACAACGAAGAAATTTCTGTGTATTCTTTTGCAGATATTCTTATTAAATTTATAGAAGAAAATAACTTAAAAGATGTTATTTTAGTCGGACACTCAATGGGTGGAGGAACTATCTCGCTTGCTTACAAAAAAAGACCTGATCTTTTTTCAAAACTAATTTATGTAGCACCAATGAATAAAACTTCACTTGCAACAACAGAAGATTATTTTAAAACTTACTTCCCAAAAACTTTTGCAGAGTGAAAAACCTTTATGAAAGCACTTTATTATGATCCTGAAGTTTCCCTTTTTAATAATAAAGAACTGATGGAACAGTGTGAAAAAGACTTTGATCCTTATCTGTATCACAACGAAAATACGCTTAAATTAGGTAAATCACTACCTAATATGGAGCTAATGAACTCAATTGAAGAAGGACTTAAATCAATCAATGTACCAACTCTTTTGGTTTTAGGTGAAAAAGATGCTGTGATCGACAGAGAAAACTGTATAAAATACTTTAGAGAAAATGTTAAAAACATTCAAATTGAAGTTTTTGAAAAAACAGGACACTTAATGTTTAATGAAAATTTTCAAAAGTATTTTAAAATACTAAAAGACTTTATTTTAGGAGACCAAAATGTATAAATCAAAATTAACAATTAGACAAACTCAAGAAGCAATTCAAGACTTAAGACACATTTTTCAAGAGCACCTTAAAAAGAATTTAAATCTTACAAGAGCTACAGCTCCTTTATTTGTTGCTCCTGAATCTGGACTAAACGACGGTTTAAACGGAGAAAGTGCTGTAAGTTTTGAAGCTAAAATGGTAAATAATAAAAGACTTGAAGTAGTTCATTCATTAGCTAAATGAAAAAGAAATGCGCTGAAAGAATATGATTATAAAGTTGGCGAAGGAATCTACACAGACATGAATGCAATCAGAAGAGAAGAGGTTCTTGATGAGACTCACTCTCTTTATGTTGACCAGTGAGATTGAGAAAAAATTATCACAAGCGATGATCGAAATATAAACTTTTTAAAAGAAGTTGTTTCTTTAATTTATGATGCTTTTAAAAAGACAAAAAGGGAAATGGTGGAGCGTTTCAGTTCTTTAGAAAATGACTTACCAGAAGAAGTTTTCTTTATTTCAGCTCAAGATCTGGAAGATCTTTATCCAGAATCTTCAATTGATGAAAGAGAAAATTTAATTACTCAAAAACACAAAGTTGTCTTTATTAAAAGAATTGGATATCCGCTTAAATCAGGTCTAATTCACTCTACAAGAGCTTTTGATTATGATGACTGAAAACTAAATGGAGACTTACTAGTTTGATCAAATACACTCAAAAAAGCTGTAGAAATCTCTTCTATGGGGATCAGAGTTGATGAAAAGTCACTCAAAGAACAATCTAAAATGACTGAAGCACAACTCAAAGAACTTTCTCCATACCACAAAGCAATCATTGACAAAAATTTACCACTGACAATTGGTGGTGGAATTGGTCAAAGTCGTGTGTGTATGCTAATTTTAGAAAAGGCACATATAGGGGAAGTTCAGAGTTCTTATTGACCTGAAGACTACAAGAAAAAACTAAAAGCAAAAGGTATAAATCTGCTATAGAAAAAGAACAGTTTGAAACTGTTCTTTTTTTCTTATTTGCCTGTATTTTCTGTATTTTTGAATTTAAACTTCTCTGGAATTTCGTAATTATCTTTAAAGAGATTTGTGTGTTTTGAGCCATATTTTTCAATCAGTTTTTGTCTATAGGAACTCTTTTGGTTTTTTCCTCCACCATAGATTAGATCATACTGTGGAAGATTGTATTCTCCATAAGCACCTTTGTAATCAAATCCTTCTGATCTAAATGCTGAAGCAAGTCCTGTAACAGCAGATTGGTTGGAAGCGTGGAATACAGCAACTAACTCATTGTTTTGATTTCTCATTGAAGAACCTGAAGAACCTCCTAAAGGAGAGTAAGCTCTTGGTAAATAAGAAAGTCCTGAAGAAATCAGTGTTTTTCCTGTTTCTTTAGAAACTAAAAAGTCTTTTCCAACTTTTGATGCAGAAATAAATTCATCAGATAATCCTGGTTTATCAACGAATGTTCTATAACCTAAAGCATAAGATAAATCATAACCTTTATTTCAGACTTTTTCAGGTATAGAATATGTTTCATTAATTTCATTTAAACTAATGTTTCCAAATAAATCAAAGTCTCCGTTTGTAAATAAATAGAATGATCTTACTTTGTTTTGGTATTCAAATTCATCTACATATTGATCAAAAGTAAAATCGTTTTTAGCAGATGGATAACCAACTAAATAGAAGTTATCTACAGCTTTTGGTGTTTCTCCTTTTTTGATAACAAGTGGTTGATTTGCTTTTTCATAATTACTTAAATAAGAAGTACTTAGGAATTTGATGTGTTTGTTTTCGTTTGTTGCATAACTGTTTGTAAAACTTTTTGCAACTTCTGATTTATCAGCTTCTGAAAAATCGAAATATCCTCCATAACTTCCATTGTTAGGTAGTTTATTAAAATCTAACTCAAGAACTGCAAAATCTATAAATTCTTCTGCATCTTTGTATTTTTCAGCTTGCTTTTTCTCAAGAAAATCAGCAGGTTTGGAATTTAAATAATCTTCTGCTGTGTAGAATGTTGTTAGTGCTTCGTTTCCTTTAACCATATCACTAATTAGTCTTGAGAATTTTTCATGATCAAATTCAACTAATCCTAATTTTGTATGAATTCCAACATCTGGATTTAGTTTAGTTAGTGCAAATCCTTTTACATCTTTATACTTAAGAATATTTGCAACGTGTAAGTTTGTTCCAAAGAATCATTTTGTTGGGTATTTGCCATTTTCTTCTTTAATAAAATCTAAAATTCAGATTGTTCCAGATTCAGAACGAGAAGCATTTTTGTTGTCTGGTCTTTCTGGATCTTGGAAAGTTACAGTAATTTGGTAAGTTTGCAGTGCATAATCTTTGTATTTTTCATTAAGTAAATATCTCGGAATTCCAAATTGTTGGAATCTTGCTAGATCTGGGTTTTTACCTCTAAAGTCTGTGTTATTAGGAGCTTTAGGAACTTCAGGGCCATCGTTTAGTGAGAGCTTAATTTCGCCTTCTTCACTAACAGGAATTGTAAATCCTTTTAGTTTTTGATTTTCATAATTATCTAACCCTAATTCTTCAGCTTTTTTGTTAAATTCACTTAACTTACTTGATTCTAGATTTTCTGTAGATCTAAAATCTGCTCCTTGTCTGCTTCTTAGTCCAGATATATATTTTTCATTGTCTTTTTGGAATCTATATTTTTGATCTCCTGCATAATATTTTTCTTGTTCACTTTTAGGTACGGGTTGAGATAAAATGATTTTATTATTAGCATCAACTCCACGAGGATTTGTTCTAAAACCAGAATAAGCAACTCTTTTTGTGTATTCTTTTCCTTTTACTTTAAAAAGATATATTATTTCTCCGCTTCCTGTGTAAACAGATTTATCTGTTCCGTTTTCTTCTCTCTCAATAGCAACAGAAAGAACAGAAGCATTATTTTTAATTTCTGCATTATCTGTTCCTTTTACATTAAATTTTATGCTTGTTGGTATAAGTCTACTAAAGATAACTTCATTTTTAGGTTTATTAGGTCCATCTCATTCTGTTACTTCTATAGTTAGATTGTCAATTTCTCTTTGTATATTTTTATCATCGCCTTCAACTGATTCGGTTTTTTTAGAAGTAGAAGCTCCTTTATCAGCTTTAAATTCTCCAGATTCTTTTGTTTTTGTGTCAGCTGTTTTTGGTGTTTTTGAATCTTTCTTTTTGTCTTTATTGTCTGTTTTTAATTCTTTTTTAGGATCTTTATTTTCTGTATCATCCTTATTTTCTTTTGCTTTTTGTGCTGGGGAACATGAAAAAGCAACTAATGGAAGTGCTGAAATCAATCCTGTAGTTAAAATTATTTTTTTAGTTTTATTCATTTTCGACCTCTCTTTATTTACAATAAAAATTATAAAACTTTAAGGCTAAAAATTTACTAAAATAAAGGAAAAACGCTAATTTTTGGCAAAAAACGCTATTTTTCATTTTGATTCTTATTTTTATTTTGTGTTGTTCTATAATTTAAATATATAAGGAGAGAAAATGAAAAAATTGACAAGTACTAAAAAATTAATTATTTTAGGAGCAGCGGCTTTAAGTATTCCTGGAGCAGTTTCTTTAGGAACTATTTTAAATCTAAAAGGAAATGGTGTTAAAGCTACAAATCCCTTTTTAATTGAAAACGGAGTTTTAAAAATTGACAACAGAGATGTATATTTTAATGATGCAGATAACTCCATTAGAGACTGAAATTTAAAAGCTAAACCACAAGAAGAAGCACCTATTGTTAAAATAAAAGAAGAAGAAAAACCTGTTGAACCAATTAAAGAAGAACCTATAGTAGAACCTACAAAAGAAGAAATTAAACCAGAACCAATTAAAGAGGAAACTCCTGTTGAACCTATAAAAGAAACAAAACCAGAACCAACAAAAGAAGAGATTAAAGCACCTGAAGTTATTGTTGAAAAACCTATTGAAGAAAAAATTCCAGAAATTAAACCAACAGACCCTCCTAAAGTTATTGAAGAAACTAAAAACGAAATAAAAGAAGAACCGATTGCAAAAATCGAGACTCCTGCACCAGAACCAAAACCTACTGAAAAGGTTGAGCCTGCCCCAGCACCTAAACCAATTGAGAAACCTGTAGAAAAAATTGTTGTGCCACCAGCTCCTGCACCTAAACCTATTGAAAAAGTTGAACCAAAACCTAAACCAAAACCTCCTGCAGAACCTTTAAGAGAAGAACCTGTAGTTGTAAAACCGACAATTAATTACAACACTTTACCAACAGAAGAAACAGTTTATTATGAACTAAACGGTAAGAAAATTAAAGCAGTAATTAGACATAGACCAAAAAGACATAACGACTCAAGAGATATCGCTGCAGGTATTGCTTCACCTATTAACTACCAAAGATACGACACACCTGAATTAGTTTCAGCTGAAATTACAGACGAAGTAAGAGAAGCAAATAGACAACTTGCAGTTAAATCGTTCAAAAGTTATGGTTTCCCTTCAAACATACTTCAAGACATTAAAACCCCTGATTCAGCAACTTTTAGTCTTAAAAAGTACATTGATAATGAATATTTCAAAAAGAGAATAGATAAATTTAGAAGACTAATCGAAAATGGCGATGCTGTCGTTAACTTCTTAACAGACGAAGGAAAAAGACTTTATCCTGAACTTAAGAAAATACAGGACAAAGATGTTAGATACATTAAAATCATTTCTTACTTAGACTTCTCTAAATTTACAAAAATTTCTGAAGCCGCAAATAACGACTTAAACAAAGGTCTAACAATTGGAGAAGATAACGCAAACGTGTATGTTAATGAAAAAGGAGAACTCGATTCTTATTCAAGAGATCCTTTAATTAACCCTGTACAAAACTCACTAATTAGAGATAATACACACAGAAGAGTTTTTGGTTATAGTTCATATTATGGTAGAACTCCAGGAAGAGTTGATGAAGGAACTTACGAAGGATGAAATAAAACAGACATCACTGACAGTGCTGAATTCAAACAATTTGGTGTTTCCAAAGAAGATGGATTTAAAATCTCAAGACTTGACAGAATTGAACCTCAAGCAAACCAAAGAAATACAGGAATTGTTGTAGAAATTGATGCTGCTAACTCAAGAGGTTATGCAAAAATCAAAAAATTCATCAAGCAAGCTATTGATGAGAAAAAAGAAATTACAAGTTACAGAATTAGAAACATGGGAGCTACCGATACAAACCAAAGATTCTATGATATTCTAAAAAGCTTGCCAGCACACTTGCCTCAATTAGAACTTTTCTTTGAAGGTAAAGGAACAAATACACAATCTCTAATTGCTCTTGAAAACAAAAAGATTGATGAACTTTCCCTCTATACTTCAGGTAATTCACTAAAAGAAGGATGAACACTAAATCCACTTGCTTTAAGAAATACAAGTTGAGTTAACACAGTCGACTACAACGTAAGCTTCGATTATGCAAGAGGAGCTAAAATTCCTACAAGAATTACTTTTGATGCCCTTGCTTTTGAAGAAAGCGATTTACTAAACGGAGCTAACAAACTAAAAAGAATTAACGAAGGTCTTAGAATGGCTTACTTCGTTAGAAACAATGAAGCTGTTTTCCAAGGTGGATTTGGTGCTGGACTTAACCCAGATCAAAAAGAAGGCGGAAACAGTTATCCTGTTGGACTCGATTTAAGTAGGGTGCGTTCTCTAAAAACATTAAGAGGTCTTGTATTTACAGATATTTACAAAAAATCAAATGCTAAAAGATATCTAAAAAGAATTAAGTTACATAACGACGGCGACACTTATGAACTTGACACAGATGAATTAGCAGAAGCTCAATTTGACATTTTAGACAGAACAAGTCCACAAATGCCACCTTCAAAAATTGAGTTTTCTAATGGTTCTGAAACTCAGAAAATCAAACTAACAGGAAATCATTTGAGTTCAAAAGCTGTAACACAACTAAATATTCTGCTTTATTGAACAAAAGGAAGTTTATCAGGAAGAAACACGCCAATATTAGTTGAAGAAGGAAACACAACCCTTTACAACGAACTTCTTGATAATGGATTTAAACCACAATACACATCGAGAACACCTCAATACAGCGATGAATTAGTTTAACAAAAAAACACTCACTTAATTGCGAGTGTTTTTTTGTTTAGTTTTTGATTTCTCTAAAGAATCAAGGTAAGTTAAATTGGTTTGGATTTTTAGCATTAGCTCTTAAAATTTGCCCTCCGAGAGAGTTTGTATTTTTAAGTTCTAAAGGATTTTCTCCTTCTCAGTTAATTCCAAATAAGTTGTATTTTGGACTGTCATATTGTCATCCAACAGAGTAACTTCCTGTAGGAATTCCTCCTGAAGTTCAAAGAGAAGCAAATTCTCCGTTTCCAATTTGAATTCCTGTTCCTGAGTTTCCTGATCCAAATTGCAATGTTGAAAAGTCTGGAGATTGTTCAAAAACAGTTGTATTTCCGTTTATTTCAGGTCTGTGATTTACATAACCTGTTTTTAGTCCTCAAGCTGGGAAACCGTTGTGAGCCATATCTCTTAATACAGGAACATAAATTTCTGATATTTCATATCTGAAATTCATTTTGATTCCAGCAAGCTTAAATCAGTTTTGTAAATGTTTAGCAAGCCCGAAATTCCCGTGTTCTTTTGCATATTTAATTACTGGATTAATATCAACAACAGAAACAGCAGCATCGTAATTCTTTCTTTCTGTTCCATCTTTTGAAATTTGTGAGTTATCAACTCCAACTCATAGAACATTTGAAATAGTTCTTCCAAATCCTACTTCATTTTCTGTAGCTCCATATCTATAACCATTCAAGACATTATTTGCATATCTATCACTGTAGATCATAAATCCTCTATGAACATCTTTAGAAGGTAGAGAATCGCCCGAAAGTTGATTTAGTGAAGTAAATTCTTTTTCAACGTGGTGGTTAGTTAGTAAATAGAATCTTCCATCATTTGGATCGTCATTTACCTTTCCAATCATTGAACCAGAACCATTAATTGAGTTAGCAACATATTTAATACTTCTTGCTTTAACAGAATTTACTAAATCTCAATCTTTTCATTCAGCTCTAATTCACTCACGATCTGGTTTATATCCTTCGTGAATTTTGTAAATTACGTTTTGGTTAGGGTTGTAAATGTTGTGATTTGAAGACTGTTTATCATCGTTATAGTGTAAGAAAGGTTGGTTTTGGATGTCGTAATTTGTTTGTTTATAGTTATATTGGTTAGTTTTGATTCAACCAAAGTCTTCGTGTTCAAGTGAGTTTGTGTATTTTAGGTAGATTTTTGCAGGAGCATAAGCTAAAAAGAATGCTCTTTCATTTGAAAATACTTGATCTTCTGGTTGATCTCCTAAATAACCGCTCACGATTTTTTGTTCTTTATTTTTTAGTTGAAAACTAATCTCAATTCCTTTTTCAGGATTGTATTTAGCACTGAAAATATAGGCTATTTCAGGTATTTTGTGTGTTTGTCCGTCTACATTAACACTGAAATCGCCAACTTTACCTTCGATAAAAATTTCTTCGTTTCTAGCAAGTTTTTCAAAGTCTAAATCAAATTTTGGAACATGATTTTCTTGTTTGATTCTGTTTTGTCTGTTGTTTGTTTTGTCAGCAACATAAGCATTTCCAAACAGACTAATTCTAATACTTCTGTGTCTTGCTGTTTCTGTTAATAAAGTATTTTCTATGTATTTTTTATCAAGAACTCAAGAAGCAACATTTGTATCTTTGTCAATAGTTCACTCAAGATCTTTTCAGTAAGGTTCTAAAATTCTTTCTCTTCTGATTTCGTTTTCAGAATAGAAAATTGTTTTTAGATTTTGATTTTCAAAAGCAAAATCAGTTGCTCTTGAAGTAAGTGAACTTGATTTAAATCCTTTAATTTTGTATCACACATCACCTTTAATTACAGAGTTATCATGGTTACTAAATCCAAATCTTACAAAGGCACTATCATCATCAATGTTGCTTAAAGCAATTATTTTAAATCTATTTTTAGGTAGAGAGTAGTTTTCATACTCGATTTCATCACCATATTTTAGACCGATAGCTTCATTAAGTTCCTCTAAATTATTTGTATAATAAGAGGCTTCTTTTTGTGAAATTAAATCCTGATTTACAGAAATATCAGATAGTTTAATGTTGTTTAAGATAACTCTTGGGTAATGAACTTGCTGGAAATCATTAACAAAGTTATCTAAAATATACTCTTTGTCTGTTGTAAATCTTTTTGTGCTGTCTTCTTTGTTAATGAATCCAAGTTTGAAACCAATTGAACGCTTATTAACTTGTCTAATATCATAGAAATAATAATCATATTTATTAAGTAGCTTGTCATTTAGTTTTGAAGGAGAGATCACGGCATCACTTTTAGCAACACCATTTCTTGCAATAATTTTTGCGTTTAAAGGGACAAATCAGTCGTTTTCGAAACTTTGACCAACTACTGAACTGTCTTTTGTAGCGTCATGAAGTTCAATAAAGAAGTTAAGTTTTTCTAGTGCACCTTGAGCAATAAAGTCTTTAACATTTAGTGCTCTATACATAGTAACATCTTCTTTACTTTTTGCTTTTCCTTGCACTTTTCTGTGTGAAAAGTTAGTTTCATTAATCTTTTTAATTTCTGAAATAAAGTGTTGTTCAATAGTTTTGAATTGAGAACCAACGAAATCTTCGCGGCTATAGAACTTTTTATTTAAAGGTTCGATAGCGTCATAACTTGTAGGTTTAAATCCTAAAACTTCTTTTGTATAAGATGCTTTATTTGAAGGCAGAGCTACCTTATTTCCGTTTTCTTTGTATCAAAAGAATAAATCGGCACTTCCACCTTTATCGCTATTTTTTTGTCCTTTTCAAGAAACTAATTCTTCTACATAAATCTCATATTTTCCGTATTTTGGTAAGTTATAAAGAGTTTCAAAAGCTTGTTTTGCATCTTTTGAGTAAAAATCATTGTGTGTTTGTGTTTGATTTGGTTTGATTTCAATTTCGGCTAATAAGTTTTCAACAGGTCCACTTAATAAAGAAAGGATTTTTTCTTTATTTACTTTGTCATCTTGTTGATCATTTTCATCTGCTTCAAAGTTAACAACATTTTCACTTAATAACTCAAAAGTCTTAATAACTTGTTTTCCATACAGGATTTTTAGTGTGTTTTTGAGTTTTTTATTGTCTAAACCAAAGGAAGAATCGAGTTCATAATTAAAGAAATTAGCGATTCCTGTTTGTTTTTTAGTGAAGTATTTTTTGTAGTTTTCATTTGCTGAAAATTCTTTGAAATTAATTTTTGAAAGCTCAAAATAGTTAATTGTATAAAGAGCATCAAGATTTGCTACAGAAATTTGATTAATTACTTCATTAATATCTCTATCACTGAAACTGAACTCTTTTTCAATTGTTGTTGTAAGTTGAGAATCTGTTTTTGCAGTTGCTGAAATAGTTAAAACAAGTGTGTTTTTATCACTTTCTTTTAGTTTTAAGTCACTGATTTCATAGTCAATAAATTCAGTATCTTTGTTATTAAAATACAGTTTTGCATTTTGAAGTGTAACAGATGCTGAATAAAGATATTGATTTAAACTGTATGCATTTATTCTTTCATCAATTTTAGCTATTGAAACATTTTGAAGTGCTTCATCTTTAAATAAATCAAGCACGCTTTTTGAGTTGTCATCACTTTGTTTTTCAATTTCATCAATTTTATTAATAAGTTCTGAAATTTTGCTTATTGTGTTGTTTGGAGTTTGAAGATCATAATTGTTTCAAATTGAATCTTTGTAAGATTTTTCAATTTCAACTTTTAATTTTTTGTATTGATATTGTTTATTTTGAGCGATTGAATTAGATGAAATTTGTTGTTCAAAAGAAGAAATCTTATTTTGAAGTTCACTTATTTTTGTTAAGAATGAATTAAAGTTTTCTTCAATTGCTTTAATTTCTTCCATTGTGTTTGATTGACTAATTTGGTCTTGAATTAGTAGCTTAAATTTTGATTCTAAAGGAGAATCCTGTATTTTTGACACAAAAGCATCAAGTTCTTTTTGTGCTTCTTGTTGATTTTGTTTTAATTTGTCTTCAAAATCAAACATTGATTTTAATTCGCTAACAGCTTCAAGTTCAGTTTTTAGTTGTTCTTTTTGCTCGTTGCTAAAAAGCTTAAAGTTTTTAATTTGTTCTAAAAGATTTTCTTTTTTCTTTGTGATATAGTTGCTTTCGATATTATTGTCAACTAAGTATTTTCTGAATTTTTCAAGTGTTTCAGTTATTTTAGTTTGTATTTGTGATAAATTATCGAAATTAGAAATGTTTTGAGCATCAAAACTTTCAACTTCTTTTTTGATTTGTTCTCATTGTTCTGTATTTTCGTGTGTTTGATCTTTAAAAAGATTAAACATAAACATTAAATCACTTAAAGATTGATCAGCAGATTTAAGATTATTAAATAAAGAATCGTAGTCGCCCGATGACTTAAGTTCTGTATTAAACTTTTTATCTACAAAACTTAAAAGTGCGCTATTTTTAAAGTCATAAGTATTGATTTTTGTTGCAAATTCTTCAAGTTCTTTGTTTTTTGAGTCAATTTCAGGGTTTAGTTTGTTTAATTCTTCAATGTTTTTCTTTATGTCTGAAACAGAATTCATTGTTGACTCAAAAGATTTGTTTAAAACAGATGATTTTAGACTTTCTCTAAAATCATTGATTTCTTTTAGTTTATTGCTGATTTGTTCTTCTTTTTCGTTTAGTCTCTGATTTAGTTTATTAACAGGAATTTGTTCAAAATCATTAAATGTTTTAACAAATTCTTTGATGTTATCAATTTGTTGTTGTTTTTGTTCTAAATTAAGTTCTTTTTTAAAAGATAAAACTAAACTAAATGACTTTAGGAAGCTATCTAGTTCTTTGTTTGGTTGGTTTTCTATATATTTTGAAAATAGTAGTTCTTGTTTTCTTTCTGGACTCATTGAAGATTTAGAATCATTTAAAACTCCAAGAGTTGTTCCTACAGCAATAGATCCTGTTGTTAAAACAGCTCCAGTTATTGCTAATGGGACTATAAGACTTTTCTTTTTCTTTTTGTTTTTCTCTTGCATAATTACCTACTTTTTAGATACATTTAGTGTATAAACTTTTGTATCTCCATTTTGTGCTGTTACTAAAATTTTATAAACTCTTTTAAGGACATTTTTGTTCTCATCTTTTTGCGAAAACACCTGTTTGAGCTGTATATTCATTCTTGTTTTAATATTGTCATAAGTTATTTTAGGTTCTTGATTTAGATCATCTAATTGAATGTTGTAGTCTGTTTTATTAGCTTCGAAACCTTCAATTTCTTTATCATTGATACTTATTGAATTTAAATGAGAAATTGAAGATTTTTCAGCAACTTCTAGATACTCTGGACTTTTTGCAAAGAATCTAAAGGCTGTTATTCCTATGGATGAATTTCCGCCTGTTTCTGTTTTAGCTGGCTCTCATTCAAATTTAAAAAAGTGTGTTTTTATTGTATCAAAGTTAAATTCTGTTGGTTCAGTTACATTTGCTTGTGAACTCATTTTGATGTCTTCACCACCAAAATCAGCTGCACTATCTTTTTCAAGTCTTGTTACTGGAATTCAAGTTTTGCCGTCTTTTGAACTAAAGAACTTCATTTTTTCAGGAAGTTTTTTACCACCAGGCCCTCCAGTTCATCATCAAATTTTGATTTGCGAAATTGTTTTCTCTTCATTTCAATTAAAAGTTAAATAAGGTTGCTGTTCTTGATTGTGTTTTCTTGAGTTATCTCATTTATAAGTTTGTGAGGTGTCCGGTGTTAGAATAAATCAGATATTTCTTCCGCCATCAGTTGATGATTTCTTGAAATCAATCATTGAATTTCCTTGAGCTTGATTAAATGCTAAAGGTACAGAAGAGCTATAACTCACGCTTTTATCGTTTTGATCAACATAAACTTTTGCTTTAACTTTTTGTTGAGGGTTTGATTCTAAATGTCCCTCAACTTCAAAAGTTTCATCTCAAAGTGTTTTTTTGAATCTATCACTTTCTCAAACTACTTTTTGTTCAGTCACAACGTTAGAAGAATTCACAACTTTAATTGTTTCTGGAAAATCTTCTTTATATAGTTTTTCTCCCTTTAGGACTGTAACTATTGGTTCTTGAAAAATTTCATTTTGATCTGAAAGTTTTAAGTTAAAAATATCAACATTTGGGTCTGTTGGAACTGTTGGTTTTGTGAAAGTTCCGTTATATTGACTATCTTTTTCTTTGTCAAAATCAATCTTTTCTTCGCTTTTTTGACAAGAAAAGATTGTAGGAATTGTGATGGCTGTTGCCATTAGAATTGATCACTTAATTTTCTTCATTTTTTCTCCTTTTAAAAGTGTAATAATTTTACTACTTTTTTAATTTTATATAACTTTAATTATTAGCTTTTTTTAACTAAAAAAGCAACTTTTCAAACAAAGAAAAAATAGAAGTGTTTTTGAGTCATGATTTTGTAAAAAGCAAGCTCAAAAATATGATTTTAGACTACTTCTTTAGCAAGCTTAAAAATGAAAAAAGCAAATTGTATGCAAAAATAAGCACATTTTTTCAAAAACTAAAAAAAGATGTTAGTTTTTGTTTATAAAAGTTTATAATATTAACAGACAATTTAAAAATTTATGGAGGAATATTAAACATATGAAAATTATTTCAATCGGTGCTAACCACGCTGGAACTTCTTTCTTAAGAACAATGAAAAAAGTTTCACCTAACGCTCAATTAGTTGCATACGACAGAAACACAGATATCTCATTCTTAGGATGTGGGATTGCTCTTTGAGTAGGAGGGGAATTCGACAACCCAGATGGTCTATTCTACTCAAGTGTAGAAGAATTAAAATCAATGGGGATTGATGTTAAAATCGCTCATGAAGTTATCGAAGTTAACAGAAAAGAAAAATATGTTGTAGTTAAAAACCTACAAACAGGAGAAACATTTAAAGACAAATACGACAAACTAGTATACGCTGGTGGAACATGACCAATCATTCCTCCATTTGAAGGAATTAATTTAGAAAACATTCTAGTTTCAAAAATCTTTGCTCATGCTAAAGAAATTAAAGCTAAAGCAGTTGATCCTAAAGTTAAAAATGTTGTTGTAATTGGTGCTGGATACATCGGAATCGAATTAGTAGAAGCATTCCACAAATACGGAAAAAATGTTACTCTAATTGACATGCAAGATAGAATCGTTCCTAACTACTTCGACCCTGAATTTACTTCAAAAATGGAAGCTTCAATCGTTGAACACGGAATTAAATTACACCTAGGTGAAAAAGTTCAAAAATTTGAATCTAAAGATGGAAAAGCAGTTTCAGCAGTTGTTACAGATAAAGGTAAATATGAAGCTGACTTAGTTATTTTAGCTATTGGATTTAAACCAAACACAGAATTAATCCAAGGTGTTGAAAAAACAGCAAATGGTGCAATTAAAGTTGACAAATTCCAAAGATCACTTTCAGACAAAGATGTATATGCAATTGGTGACTCATCAGCTATGATTCACAACTCAACAAAAGAATATGCACACATCGCTCTAGCTACAAACGCTGTTAAAACAGGTATTATTGCAGCATTCCACTTAGCAGGAAACGAATCAATTCCATTCCCAGGATACTCAGGAACAAACGCAATTAACGTATTTAACTACAACTACGCATCAACAGGACTAACAGAAGTTTCTGCAGCTAAAGTTGAAGGTATTAAAGAACACGTTAAAACAATTTACTTTGAAGACAATGACAGACCAGAATTCATGAAACACCACTACAAAGTATGAGTTAAATTAACATTCGATACAAAAACATTAAGATTACTTGGAGCTCAAATCGGTTCAAAAGGTAGAGCAGCAAACCACACAGAAGTTATTTACATGCTATCATTAGCAATCCAACAAGGATTAACACTTCCTCAAATTGCTCTAATGGATTACTACTTCTTACCACACTTCAACAAACCATTTAACTTCATTATTCAACCAATCTTAAATGCACTAAACTTAAACTACAAAGAAAAATAAAAAAATAAAATCGAGATTATTCTCGATTTTTTGTTTTTTCTTTTTTTCTGTTTATTCACTCTAAAATTAACTGTTTTCTTTTCTCTCATTGTTCAATTCTCTTTGTTTTTAGTTTTTCTCCATAAAGGGATTTTATGGCACTTATATAACTTTTTTTCTGTTTTTGATAAGGAACTTTTTCTCAATCTTCTATTAGTTTTGAAATCCCAAAATACTCATAATATTTGAGTCATTCCTTAAATGTCATGTTTTCTTTTTCTTCTTTATACAAAGAAAACATGTAGTCAATAAACTCTTTTTCTGTTCCAATAAAATCATAAGTTTCAATATTTTTGCTTGAACTATTTTTTATTCAACTTCTATTAAGATTATTAAGGATGAAATAGTTTAAGTCATCTTTTTCAAATTTCTTTAAAATCATTCCGCTAATATCTGAATACAGAAAAATAGGAATTCCGTTAGGATTAGAATTATTATCGATGTTAAGCAATCTTCCAAAAACAGGTTTTAATTCAGTTTCGTTTGATGCAGTTGAATCAAGTGTTTTGAGAAGGTTTAAATTTTCTTTATTTTCATCTTTTTCAAACACATCACTTAATAGTTTTTTGGGTGAATCATCGCTATTTCCATCTCATTTTTTATAAACAATTTGATCGTCTATAAGTTCTCTATTTCAAGCTATTTGTTTTTGAAATTCTTCAGTAATATAAGTGATATCTTTTAAATTACTGAAACTATTTTCAGAATCTTCATCATAACTGTGTCACTCTTTTTTATCTGTTTCAAATTCTGCTACAGAAACAAATGAATCATAATTTTGAAAAAGATCTTTAGAATCAAAAACTTTTTTAAGATATTTAGCCTTGATTTTTATGTTGTCTTGTCAAACAGAAACCCTTTTTTCATCAGATGTTGAGTTTTCTATTTTTTCAAGATCTTCATGAGGCATCAAAACAAAAAATTTTGTTTTATCTTCTGTATCTAAATAATCAATTATTTGCCCATTAATAGTCTGGTTCTGAAATTTAAAGATTTGTTGTTTACTAGAATAACTAGGAATTAATGTAGTTTGTTGTTGTTTTTTATCTTCTTTTTTTAGACCTTTAATTAATGCAGGGATTCTAATTTCTGTTGAGTAAATATGTACAAGAATGTTTCCAAATATAATACCTTTATCTTCTATAACTATTGTAGTTTCTATCTTTGGATTAACATTAATAAAATATTTTTTATCTTCATAAAAGAAGTCTTTTTTAATAGATACAAATCTTCTTATATCGCTTTTTAGAAACTCTGATGCTGTATTTTCCTGTATTTTAGATTGATTAAGCTCTAAATCATATTGAGTAATATTGTTTGTAAATTCCTCAAACTTTTGAGAGATTTTTTCTTTTTTATTGCGTTGCTCTTCTGTGACATAGTTGTAAGCCATAACAAATGGTAAAGAAACTCCGAAAGCAATAAAAGCAAATATTCCCATAACTCAAAGTTGTCTATTAGGACGATCTAAAGAGAGAAACTTTTTTCACAATCCTAAATCATTTGTATCTTTGTTATTATTTTTTTCATTCATTTCTATACCTCAATTAAATGATTCGTCGGTTTATATCATTTTTTATCATCTTCATCTCGACTTTTCTTTATGTATAAATTTTGAGCTATACAAACAGGTGTGGAAAAATTATTTTTGGATTAAAAAACGAACCATTTAAGTTGTAATAGCACATGTCCGTTTTGCTTTTTATAATTTCAGATTTTTATTTAAATGGTTCTTCAATTAATTCTTTTACTCTTTTTATTAAAAATGTCTTATAATCATTTCCATAAAGTTTGAGTAAAGAAATTAAATAACTGTTTTTTTGATCTGAACGTGACACATAGTTTCCATAATAACGTTTTTGAGGATTTTTCAAATGTACATCTCTGCTTGAATTAAACTTTTTTTGTATTCCTTCTCAAATCATTTGCTCATCTCCTATTAAATCATAAATAGAAAATTCTTCTTTTTTAACTTCTTCATAAATAGATTTATCATATATTCTAGAACCTGTATATCCATGTGTATTTAACACAAAATATTGATTAGACTTTCTATCGCTATCTGATGCATAATTTATTCCCTTTAATTCACCATTGTAAAATACAGGAGATCCGCTTGAACCTTTTCCAAAATTAGCTGAAAGAATTCTTCCTTTTCAACCTTGAGTCTTATACTTTACATTGTTAATTGTAATAAATTCGTTCTCATCAAAAAGAGAATCTTGAAATGGTATTTCTTTTGGTTTATATGGATAATCCCTGTTATTATGAAATTCATAATTTTTTAATTGGTGAATACTGTCTGGTTTTGTTTTATAAATTAATGTGTTTTGGTTTATTCAATTTTCTGTTGTTTGGTCATCACTTGGAGCATTTTCTGAAGTATTTATGTAAGAAAGCGTTTGAATATTGTTTATATCTCTTGTAATAGAAGCACTTCTTAAGTTTATTATTGATTTATCGATGTTATCTAAAACATTGTTAAAGAATTTTTGTGCTTTTTCTGTGGTTTCAAAATCAATTTCAAGAACACCAACATCGATCATTTCTTCATATTCTTCGCTTATTTTATTTCAAATATCATGAGGTTTTGTACTCAAGAAATCCGTTCCTTGAAATACTGTTTTTGGTAATTTAGTTTCAATTGTTAAACTTTTCTGGGAATCGATTACTTCATCATTTATATTTGGAGAACTGATGTAAAAATTAGTTGTTTCTTCTTTGGAGTTGTTGTTGTATAAAGGGTTGTTTCCTGTGTGATTGTTTACATCTGTAATATGAGCGTTTGTTAAGAAATATCACTTTGTTGGAAAGGTGTTATTTTCTTCAATTTTATAATCGATAAAAACTCCATTTGCACTTGTTAAATTTCCTTTTTTGTCCTTGAAGAAAATTTGAGATTGTAAGTTTTGTTCTTTTGAAACAAAGGGATTTGCAATTATTCTTTTAGACACAAAATCATTTCCATCAGTTGCTTTAAATCCATCAATTGCATAATCGATTTCTGTTGTTTGATAATATTTATTTTCAATTGTTAATTTTGCAATAATAATTCCATATGTTGGATAAGCTCTTAAAAATTCAATATTTGAAACTTTAAGATCGGAGTGTTCAGCTTTAGCTTCTGGATAATTATCATAAAAAGAGAATTCTTCTTTTAGGGTATTTAAATCTCTAAAACTTGTATCCTTATCTTGAACAGAAAAATGGTTGAATGAAATATCTGAATTATCCACTTGTCCTAATGATCGTTTTGAGTATTTTTGATTTCTTTTTTCATTTTCAATACGTATTTCGAGTTGTTCCTGAACATTTTTTTCTGTACCAAAATGTATTGATAATCCTATGATAGCGTAAAGAGTAAACAGAAAAATAAAGGCTGTTGCCATATATCCAAACAACTGTTTACCTCTAAGTCTCTCTTTATTTTTGTTATCCTTAATTTCTTTGTTTTCTTTGTTTTCTAAATTTTCCATTCTCTTCCTCTGATTTTATTGTATTTTAATTGTACTACTAAAATTTCTAATTATTCGCGAAAATTTACTAAATTTGAGCTTTAGTTTTTCTTTACGGAAATTAAGAAAAACAAAAAAATCGAGACTATTCTCGATTTTGGTGTTTATATTAATTCACGCACTTTTTTAGCAATTGCATCTGTGTTGTGGTCGCCTATAACGTCATAAGCAGCTTCTTTTGAAGCATCTGTTCCATTACCCATTGCAACTCCGTATTTTGCATTTTTAAGCATTAAAATGTCATTTCCAGAGTCACCGAATGTAACTAAATTATCATTAGTTAAATTAAGTTTGTCAAGAGCCATTTTAATTCCGTTGTATTTATCTGAATTTAGTGGATTAATATCTAAATAAACTCTGTTTGTTACTAAACAAGTTGCTTTGTTTTGGTATTTTTGTCTGTATTTTGAAGCTATTTCTTCAATTCTTGTTGAAGAGTTTCTTAAAGCTAATTGAGTGATTTTTTCTGATTTTAGATTATTTCTAATTTCAAGTTCTGTTTTGAAGTGATCTGGATTGTAATCCATTTTTTCTTGAGCATCTAATCACTCATAATCTTCATTTTCTGCTTTGTAGTGATATACATTATGTTCTGTACTTACAGAAAAGAAAGATTTTGTGTCTTTTGCTTCTTGCAGCATATCTTCAAAGTAATCATTTGATAAGTAATTATTTATAAATGTTTCATCACTTTTAACATCTAATAGAACTGTACCATTGTTTGAAATGATGTAGTCAAAGTGTGGATATTGTTCTAAGAAGATTGTTGTAGATGCTACAGCTCTTCCTGTTGCAATAGCTAAATAGTGTCCTTTTGCTTTAGCTTCATCAAAAGCTTTTATTGTTTCTGGATGTATTTTACTTTGTGAAGTTAATAATGTTCCGTCTAAATCAAAAGCAAAAAATTTTTTCATATTCTAGTTGTGTCCTTTATTTTTTAAGTGTGGGAATAATAGAACTTCTCTAATTGATTCTTTTTGTGTTAATAACATTACAAGTCTATCAATTCCAATTCCACATCCTCCAGCAGGAGGCATTCCGTATTCTAAAGCTTCTACAAAGTCCATGTCAATTTCGCTTGCTTCATCATTTCCTGCATTTTTTTCTTCTAATTGATCTTCAAATCTTTTTAGTTGATCAATTGGATCTGTAAGCTCACTAAACATATTTGCGTATTCTTTTGTGTTGATAAATAGCTCTGCTCTGTCTGTGAAACGAGGATCTTTTTCATTTTGTCTAGCAAGTGGTGAAATTTCAATTGGGTGTCCATAAACAAAAGTAGGCTGAATTAGTGTTTCTTCAACAAATAACTCGAATAACTCATTGATTAAGTGACCTGAAGTAAAGTAAGGTTCTACTTTAATTTTGTTTTTAAGAGCAGCTTCTTTAATTTGCTCAAATGAAGCTTTTTTAAGATCAAAACCTACATATTTTGAAGTTTCATCTACCATATCAATTTTTCTGAATGGAGCTTTTAGAGAGATTTTGTGTCCTCCGTACTCAATTTCTTCTTTACCTAATTTTTTAGCTAAAGAAGAAATTAAATCTTCTGTTCTTTTCATCATTCCGTGAAGATCTGAATAAGCTTCATAGAACTCGATTGATGTAAATTCTGGGTTGTGAGTTGTGTCAACTCCTTCGTTTCTGAAGATTCTTCCGATTTCATAAACTCTATCAAAGCCACCAACTAATAGTTTTTTAAGAGGTAATTCTGTTGCAATTCTTAAATAGAAATCCATACTTAGGGCGTTGTGGAATGTTGTAAAAGGTCTTGCACTTGCTCCTCCTAAAATAGGGTGTAATACAGGAGTGTCAGCTTCTAAGTATTTTAAATCATCAAAAAATCTTCTTACAAAAGAAATGATTTTACTTCTTGTTCAAAACACTTCTTTTGTTTCTTCATTAATAATTAAATCAACATAACGACGACGATATTTTTCTTCTACATCAACAAGTCCATGGAATTTTTCAGGAAGTGGTTTTAGGGCTTTTGTTAAAAGTTTAATGTTTTCTGCTTTTACAGAAATTTCCCCTGTTTTTGTTTTCATAACAGTTCCTGAAGCAAAAATAATATCTCCGATGTCGAAAGTTTCTACTAATTTTGCAAGCTCTTCATTTTCTTTTTTAGAGAAATATACCTGTGTTTTAGATTCATCATCTTTAATAACAATAAAAGGTCCTCTGTGAGTCATGATTCTTCCTACAACAGAAGCTTTGAATTGTTTTTGCTCTAATTCTTCTTTTGTGAATGTGTAGTATTTTACAATTAGAGATACTGAGTTGTCGCTAATTGGGTCTAATGCTTGAGCATAAGGATTAACATTTAATTCCTTATATTTATTCAGTTTTTCTCTTCTTACTAATTCTTGTTCGTTAAATTTTCTTTCCATAATGTTTCCTTTTAATCAATATATTCGTTAATTCTCGCGAAAATAAAGACGCACACAAGGGCGTCTTTACTCTAATTATACTATTTTTAGCCTAAATACTTTATTATTTTTTATTTTCTTGATCTTCAGAATTTTCATTTTGAGTATCAAATAAAGTATTTTGCTCTTTTGAGTCTTCTAGAGGTTGTTCTAGAACTTCTGTATCTAAATCAACTTCTTTTGTATTTTTGTTTGATTTAGAAGTTTCTGATTTAATTGAATCGATTAAGCTATCTAAGGATACATCGTCTTTTTTGATTTCATCTTTAACTTCTGCTCTTTCTGGAAGTTTCATGTTTTTAGCAATGTATTCAATTTCTTCAGAAACAATAGTTTCGTTTTCTAATAATGAAGTTTTAATTAGTTCTAGTAATTCTCTGTTTTCTTGAATTACTTTTTTAGCTTGCTCATAAGCTTCAGAAATAATTGCTCTAACTTGTAGATCAATTTCGTGTCCTACTTGGTGAGAGAATGACATGTTTTTAGCATAATCTCTACCTAAGAATGGATTTGAAGAGTTTTCTTCATATTGGATTGGTCCTAAAGAAGACATACCGAATTCTGTAACCATTCTTCTTGCAATTTTTGTTGCTTTTTCAATATCATTTGCAGCACCTGTTGAGATTTCAGCAGCACCATAAATAATTTCTTCAGCAACACGACCTCCCATAAAGGAAGCGATTGTTGCAAGTAGTTCTGATTTTGTTGCGTTGTATTTTTCGTTTTCTGGAAGCATTAAGTTGTATCCACCAGCATCACCACGAGGGATAATAGTAATTTTTTGAACTTTGTTTCCGCCAGGAATTTTAATTCCAACAACAGCATGTCCAGCTTCGTGGTAAGCAACCATTGTTCTTTCTGCTTCTGTAATTGTTCTGTGTTTTTTAGCAGGTCCACTCATAACTCTATCGATTGCTTCATCAATTTGAGTTGGAGTAATAACTCCTGTTTCTTCTCTTACAGAAAGAATTGAAGCTTCGTTAATAACGTTTTCTAGTTGAGCACCAGAGAATCCTGGAGTTCTTTTTGCAATGTTTTTGAAATCAATTTGGCTTGAAATTCTTTTTCCTTTTGCGTGTAATTCAAGAATTTCTGCTCTTTCTTTAATGTCTGGATAGTTAACTGTAATAGTTCTGTCAAAACGACCAGGTCTTTGTAGAGCTGGGTCTAGAACGTCAGTTCTGTTTGTTGCAGCAATAACTAAAATACCACTGTTTTCTGTCATTCCGTCCATTTCAACAAGTAATTGGTTAAGTGTTTGTTCTCTTTCGTCGTTTCCTCCACCAATTCCTGAACCTCTTGAACGTCCTACAGCATCTAACTCATCAATGAAAATAATTGCAGGAGCTTCTTTTCTAGCTTCTCTAAAGAGTTCTCTAACTCTTTTAGCTCCCATACCAACATAAAGTTCAACAAAGTTTGAAGCAGATATAAAGAAGAAAGGAACATTAGCTTCACCAGCTGTTGCTTTAGCTATTAATGTTTTCCCTGTCCCTGGAGGACCTCCTAAAAGAATACCTTTAGGAATTCTTGCTCCGGCAGCTTCATATTTTTTAGGATTTTTTAAATAATCCACAAGCTCCATTACTTCTTCTTTAACTTCTCTGTTTCCTGCTATATCACTAAATCTTTTGTTTGAATTAATTTTAATAGCTTGGCTTGCGTTTTGATTTCCACCAAAAAGTCCACCCATTCCATTTCCGCTTCCACCTTGTCTCATGAAACTTAAGTAGAAGAAAACAATAAATAGAATAGGAACCGCAATTGATAATAATACAGGTATTGCACCTAAAATTCTTTCAAATCAGTTTGCTTGAGGTATTCCAACGTTTGCAATGTTAGGAGTTTTTACAAGAGCTGCAATATTTTGGGTGTCTCCTGTGTATTTAAAGGCATCTTGAATTGCTTGAACGTAAGTTTTGTCAGCTCAAGAAACTTTTGCAACCCCTCCCTGTAGTTTGTTTGAAATAGCTGGTCCAATATTAAAATAATACTGTATTTCACTTAGCTTTTCGTTTTCGACTTTTAATTCGCTGAACGAAACAGTTCAGTCTCGATCATTAACAATGAACTTTGTGAAAAGTATATTGTCACTATCTGAAGCATTTGCTAATCTTAATTTTTCTTCAAAAGCACCTAAACTAATTAATGTAGGTTTAGGTTGAAAAAGATCATAGAGAAAATAAGCAACTATGATAGCAATAATGATACTAATTATGATAGTTAAGGTTTTTCTTGTCTTCATCATTATCCTTTCTTTATTTATTTTTATTTAAATATTATAATACAATAATCCTTATTAACTAATAAATGAAAAGAAAATTTATAATTTTTGCATAAAAAAAATTTTTTATGATAGAATTATTGTACGTGGTTCCGTAGCTCAGCAGGATAGAGCACAAGCCTTCTAAGCTTGTTGTCAGAGGTTCGAATCCTCTCGGGATCGCCATTTTTTTTATTCTTTTTTTAGAATTCAAAAAATGGTGTTGTCTGAAAATTCCTTAACTCTTGAGTTTTCAAAGAAGTTTTGGTCTCTATTTACTATTTCTAATAAACTAAAATCTGTGTTTTGTTTTATTTCTTGTTTAAGTTCTTCAATGGAATAAAGATGCATAAAATCACAGGAATTTTCGTCATTAATATAAATGTAGTCACCTTTTGTTTCAAAAGAGAATTCGGGGCATTTAGATCAAAATGCACTGAAATATTCTCTGTATTTTTGTTCGTCTCTTTCATGGGCACTAAAGATGAAAATTCCATCTTTTTTGAGAACACGATAGATTTCTTGAAGGGCTTTGATTCTGGCTTTTTGGGAAGGAATTCCTGGAAAGCCATTAAATGAAAATAAAACAAAATCAAATGAATTGTCTTTGTATTTTAATTCTGTTGCATCTTGAGTCTCAAATAAAATATTGTATTTAAATTGCTCATTTAAAATGTTAGCTTGCTCAATCATTGAAGAAGAAATATCGCAAGCTGCAATATTTTTGTATCCTAGTTGATACATTCCAAAAGTGGTTCTACCGGAACCACAACCCAAATCTAAAATTTTTGTTTCTTTATTTTTTAAGTATTTTTTGATAAAAAATGTTTCTGATTTTCATAAACCAATTTTCAAAGTAGCTAAAGAGTACTTGATAATGGTTTTGAGATCATGAAACACTTTTTTATTATTGTTGTTCATCTGAAATAAAATAATAGATTTCGGATTTGAGATTTAGTTCATCTGAAGCTCAAGAAACATCTTGCATTGTAGAAGGATAGTCTTCTTGAACAAGTTGTAGAACTAGATTTAATTTAAATGTTACTTTTGGTCTGTTTGAGCCATCATTTCTTTTGTCAACGAAGACTTTAATTTGATCTATAATCTCTTTTGTTAAGTTGGTAACAAAAGGAAACACAGCAATTCTGTTGTCTAAAGCAACAAAGTTTGGTGCTTTAGGACTTCCATAACTGTTTTTATAGATTCCACCATTGTCTATAATAGAAATTAATAATCTATTGAAAATAGCTGTTTTTAAATAATCACTTATAACTAATTTATCAGTTATTTCAACTTCTCCTTGATCAGCACTTATTTTTTGAATCTCTGCATCAATTCTGGATTTTAGTGATTTTGTTGCTTCTTTTGCGTCTGCTGGAGTCATGAAGAAAGTTATAATTGAGTCTTTAGGATTTTCGAGTTTATTTTGTCAGGATTTAAGCCCTTCAAAAACAAACTCTTTTTCTACTAAATTACTTGTTCCACTGTGGTCTTGTGTGTCAATTATTTCTGTAGATAATTTTAGTGTACCATTAATATCATCTGCATCAGCACCTTTGATTTTAATCTCGTATTTATCGCTATTTTCATCTCATTCAAAGAATTCGTTCTTTAAGTTTTCTTTTGAAAAACTTAAAGAAGATCTAAAGAAATCTCTTGTGTTATTAACAAGGTTTTCTAAATTAATTTGTCTTTCTGAATTTGTGGTTGATGTTTTTCTGGAAGCAAAGTTTTCTGGGTTATAAGCATATAAAGACATTGTTGCTAAAAAAGAAGGGTAGAGTTTTTTAAAATTTTCAGATAATTCTTTTTTAGAAAAGAATTCTGATGCTTCTTTTATTTTCTTTTCCCTTTCTGTTAATTCAGGAATCTTAAAGTCTTTTATTTTAATTATTTTTTGTTGTGTTTGGTTTTGTTTTGTAAATTCAAGAATTATGTTTTCAATATAACCTTCTGTTTTGGTTGCTTTTGTTTGATTATCAACAACGGATTTTATTGTATATTCTTCTTTGTATTCTTGTGCGATATTGATTAGATTAATAAAGGAATTTGGTGAGCTTTTGTATCTATTGAAAACAGTTTCAGCATCTTGATCTTTGTCTAAAATAGTACTAAATTCTGTAGGAAAGTTATCTAAAGAAGCAAAAGACACTTCTTTAGGTTGCTCGGGTTTTTCTATTGGTTGTTCAGGTTCTGGGTCTGGTTTTGGTTCTGAAGGTTCAGAAGGTTTTTCAGGTTCAGGAGGATTTGTTGGTTTTTCTGGTTCTGAAACTCCTGAAGGATCTTTTGATTCTTGTGGATCTTTTGAATCTGAAGGGTTTGTTGGTTTTTCAGGTTTATTTTGATCTATTGGTTGAGAGTTGGAGTTTGCAGGTTTTTGTTCTTTGTTGCAAGCTATTAATATTGTTGATGAAGCAACTATAGGTAATGTTGCTAGTAGCAATTTAAATTTTAGTTTCATAGTTAAAAATTATACCACAGCATAGAGTTGATAAAGGACTAAAAAGGCAAAACAAAAAAGTTGACTTTGTAGTCAACTTTTGAGTTTATCTTTTGGACTTGTCGTAAGGTTGTCCAAGCGCTGCGGGTGCGAGCGATTTTTTGGATGTAAACATCAAGATCAATAGTGTTGCGACAAATGGAATTGTGTTGAATAGATATCCATAAGCTGCAAAATCTTTGAATACACCTTGACCAATAGAGAAGTTTGCTGCTGTTGAGTAAATAACAGCAAATAAAGAAGCAAAGATGAATACAAAGGCTGGTTTTCATTGTCCCATAATTAAAATTGTTAGAGCTAAGAAACCAATTCCTTCAGCTGTTCCCGCAAAACTTCCTCCACGTCATTGGAAGAATATTCCTCCAGCAACTCCAGCAATCATCCCTGAAATAACAACTCCTTGTCATTTAAAGAAGTTTACATTGATTCCAGCAACGTCTGCTGCTTGTGGGTTTTCTCCGATTGCTTTAAATCTAATTCCTCATTTTGTGTATCTTAACATTACTATTGCAACTACGAAGATTACAATAACAACTACAACTTTTAGAGAAATGATGTTTAGTGGATCATTAATTGTGTTAACTGATGCAGCTAATTCTTTAACATTACTATTAAATTTATTAGCATCACCAACTAATTTTAATAAGAAGATACTTAAAGCAGGAGCTAATAGGTTAATAGCAACCCCTGAAATAATGTGATCTCCTTTAAGTTTGATTGTTACAAATCCATGTAACATTGCAAATAGTCCTGTTATTAGTCCTGAAGCAATTAATAAAGGAATTTGCATTCAAGCGTTTGAAATTTTAAGTATGTGACTTAACATTCCATAAACTGTAGCACCTACAATCATCATCCCTTCAATACCAATGTTAACTATTCCGGATTTTTCACTGAATAGTCCTGATAAAGAAGCTAAAGAAACAATACAGAAGAAAGTAACTGCTAATAATAATATTGATAAAAACGCCGCCATTATTAGATTACCTCGATTCTAAGTCATTGTTTTTGTTCTTTAAGTTTGATAATGATATTTTCTTTTTCTTTAATATAAGCTGCTTTATATTCAATTAAAGAAGCTTTATATTGTTCCTTAAGAACTTCAAGATCATAGTATCCTAATTCTGTAAGTTCTTTGTTGATTTCTCTTCTTTTTTCTGACATAACTCTGAATAATTCTAGTTTTTCATTTTCTGTCATTTTGTTTTTAGATGCAGATTTAAAGAATTCACCTTTTAGTTGGTCTTTTAATTCTTTTCATCTTACAACATTTTCTTTGTTTGTTAATTTAACTACTTGTTTTGAAAGTTTGTATTTTTTATATGATAATCATTTTGTTGTTCAATAAACTTTGAATAAACTAAACTCGTGTTTTTTAGCATGTTCATTAATTAAGTCAATGAAGTTTGAAATAAATAATACTTCTCTTTCAAGTTTCTTAATTTGTAATTTAGAAACTGCTTGTTGATCACTTTGAGCAGCAATCAGTTTGTCGAATGCAGCATTAGTTTGTGTAATTAATGCTTTTAAGTAAGATTTTTTAAGTTTAAATAAACTTAATTTTTTATCATTTTCAATTGAGTGTAAATGATTTGTTAATTCTTTATAATCATTAATTGTATTTCTAATTTCTGCTTTTTGAGCTTCGCTTAGTTTTTCTGTTGCTAATCTTAACTCAAGGGCATTTTTCATTTTCATTAATGAATTGTATTTTCTTTCTTCTTGAGAACCATATTTAAGTTGGTCTTTGTAGAAGAAACCGCTTCTGATGTAAGCAATAAATTTAATAAATTTAGAAACAGGTTTAAATTTATAAAAGACTACTGAAATAGCAGCAAGATAGATAATAATCCCTGAAACTATTTGAACAGCTTGTTGATCTAGTTTAGAGTTAATTAGTTGTAGTCCATCTGCTCCTGTTGTTAAAAAGGCATACAGTAGTGATGTAAAGATAGAACCTATTGGTGAGTTGTGTGCTAATAATGAAACAGCAATTGAGTCAAATCCATATGGTTCTGGGCTACTTTGTACAACAATACTATTTCTTACAAAGGTATAAAGCACAAATCCAGCTGCTCCAGCAACAATACCTGAAAATCCTAAAATACCAATAATTAAGCTTTTTTCGTTTGTTCCTGAATATTTAGAAGCATCTTTATTTAGCCCTGTCATTTTGATTTTGTATCCTAAAGTTGTTTTTTTGATAACAAATCAGATACCAATTGCAAAAGCAACAGTAACCACAAAAATAACAGCTGTAATTCATGGTTTAAAATATTCTAAATTTTCAAAGAATAAAGATTTTGTAGAAGGAGCAGCTGCTTTACCTGATGGTAATACAAATGCATCCTTTCCTGTTGAAGAATCTAATAATTGGAAACAAATATAGAATATGATTCAGTTTAATAAAATAGTTGTAACTACTTCGTTAATATTTAAGAAGGCTTTTAGAACTCCAGCAACTAAACCAGTTAATAGAGCAGCTAAAATACCTGCTAATAGTCCTACAAATAGACCTAATGAAGAGGCAACTATTTGAGAATCATCTATACTTGGTGACATTTTTGTGACAACAGCAAATGATACAATTCCCGCTGCCATCATCTGTCCTGCAACCCCGATGTTAAACATCGAAGCTTTAAATCCGACCCCTACCGCTATTGCAGCTAGTAAGAATACAGAAATAATTGCAAAAAACTTAGGAAGTCTTAAATCAGAAATTGCACTTGAAAATAATTCTGAAAAAACAGTAATTGGATTAGCACCTAAAGATGCAATGAAAATGGAAGCAATAATAAATCCGAATACAATCGCTCAAAGAGAACTGAAAATTTTCTTTCTTGCGCTTGTATTATCTTCTTCAAAGAAGAAGTTAGAAAACCTTTTAAAAGGTGAAATCTTTGTATTATTCATTTCCTACTCCCGCCATTAATAATCCAATTTCATTTCTAGTAATGTCTTTTACTGCCGTTTTTTCTGATATTCTTCCTTTATTAATAACTACTACTGAATCAGCTAAAGCAAATACTTCATCTAACTCGTATGAAATTAATAAAATTGTTTTTCCTGCTTGTTTTTCTTCAAGAATTTTTTGGTGAATGATGTTGATTGCTCCAACATCAAGTCCCCTTGTAGGTTGAATAATGATAATAAAATCATGTTCAGTTAGCATCTCTCTACCTACAATAGCTTTTTGTTGGTTTCCTCCAGAAAGAGAACGAGCTTTTGAAATTCCGTCCCTTCCTCCACGAA
Organism: Mycoplasma procyoni; assembly: GCF_017052595.1. Classification (GTDB taxonomy): domain Bacteria; phylum Bacillota_I; class Bacilli_A; order Mycoplasmatales; family Metamycoplasmataceae; genus Mesomycoplasma_A; species Mesomycoplasma_A procyoni. The sequence goes on along the minus strand of NZ_JAFIDB010000005.1, from coordinate 56,885 downwards.
CATCATAAATTTCTTCAATTTCTTTATAAAACTCATTTGTTTTTTTAGAAGAAATAATTCCTGCTTTTTGGAATCTAGAATCATTTAGACGTCTAATGATTGAGTTTTGTCCGATTGAGAAATCAAGAACAAGTCCATATTTATGTCTATCTCCAGGAATATAAGAAATTCCTTGTTGTTTTTTCTTAAACACACTTAATTTTGTAATGTCTTTAAGTTCTCCATCTTTATTAATAAAGACTTGACCTTTTGAAGGTTTTAGTAAACCTGATGCAACAAATTCGATTTCTTCTTGTCCATTACCTTCAACTCCAGCAATAGCAAGAATTTCTCCTTTGTTAATTTGGAATGAAACATCTTCAATTCCTTTTAGATGTTTTGCTGTAACATTTCTAAATTCAAAACCAACTTCTTCTGAAATGGTGTCTAAAGTGTTTTTTGGCATTACAACTTTTTTTCCAACCATTGCTTCTGAAATTTCTGAAATAGAAACATTTTCTAAAGAATCAAAGTGTCCAACCACTTCTCCTCTTCTGATAACAGTAGCTTCATTTGCTACTGATTTAACTTCATTTAATTTATGAGAAATGAATATAATTGTTTTTCCATTTTCTCTAAAAGTCTTCATTGTTTCTAATAAACCTTCAATTTCTTGAGGGTTTAAAACAGCTGTAGGCTCATCAAAAACAAGAATTTCTGCATCACGATAAAGCATTTTCATGATTTCTACTTTTTGTTGTGTTGCAACTGTAGCATTTCCTGTTTTTTGATTTAAATCAAAATGAAGGTTGTATTTATTTTGAATTGTTTTAATTTTTTCAATTGATGTTTTAAGGTCTAAAAAACCTTTTTGTACAAACTCATCACCTAAGATGATGTTTTGTAAATTGGTATATGCATGCACAAGCTTAAAGTGTTGGTGAACCATACCAATACCCAAATCATTTGCTTGATTTGGATCTTTAATGTACATACTATGACCATTTATTTTGATTGTTCCTCTTGTTGGGGTATATAACCCAAAAAGAATAGACATTAATGTACTTTTTCCAGCACCATTTTCACCGATTAAGGCATGAATTGTGCCTTTTTTGATGTTAATGTTTATATCTTTATTAGCAACAATAGGTCCAAACTCTTTTGTTACGTTTATAAATTGAATAGCATAGTTTTTTTGTGTATTCATTACATTATCTTTCTTTTTTCTTTGTCTAAAAAAATAACCCTAAAGTTATTTTTTTATTTTTTTATATTATACAACAATATTGATAATTAATTAAGATTGTTGATTAGCCATTCCTGCTTCTGCTGTGTTTCCAGAAGGTTGTGTATTATTCATTCCTGTCGCTTCGCTACCGCTCGCTGGTTGTCCTTCTGTTCCACACTAGCTGCTGGTTGTCCTTCTGTTCCACTAGCTGCTGGTTGTCCTTCTGTTCCACTAGCTGCTGGTTGTCCTTCTGTTCCACTAGCTGCTGGTTGTCCTTCTGTTCCACTAGCTGCTGGTTGTCCTTCTGTTCCACTAGCTGCTGGTTGTCCTTGCATTGAACCTACTTCTCCTGATTTATTTTTAGGTTCTTCTTCTCCTGCTCCTCTTTTGCTAATATTTCTTTTTTTATTTGAATCTTCTTTATCGTCTGGAGCAGGAGCATCCCCTTGCATTTTATCAGCTGGATTTTCTTTAGTTCCTCGCTTGGTCTCCTGATTGTTGTCCGCCTTGTCCTTGTCCTTGTCCATCACCTGTAGGAGCTGGAGCAGATGGTGCAGGAGTTGGAGCAGGCGCTGCTTTTTTACCTGTTTGAGCATTAATTTTTCCTGCTAATTCATCTAATAACCCTTGGTTATCTTTTTTGCCTTCCCCTTTTGCAGATCCATCTACTGTCATGAATGGAATTGCTAAAGCTGATTCCATTTTTTCTCTATTATCTTTATCTGCTTGTGGTAATAATTCTTTGAATTTAGCAACCGCTCTATCTAGAGCTGCTTGAGCTTTATCTTTGTTATCTCCCGCTAATGATGATTTAGACACACCTACGAACCCATCGTAGTATCCTAAATAAACGTGAGCATTTTTACCTGATGCACCTTCTGTAAATGTTGAGATAATATCTGATTTATCTCCTTTTTTAATAAATAAATCTGTAAGAACTCTATATAAAGTAGCTCCTAATCTTTTTTCGATTGATGTAATGAATTTTGATGCATCTGTAGCAAAAGGTTTAGATTGATCTGTGTCAACCCCGATGATTAATTGTCCTTTATTTGCTTTTTTAACATCTTCTAAAGCAACATTAGTAAATGTTCCTGCTACTGGTAAAACAATTTTAGGTTCTTTTTCTGATACCAATGTATCAACTAATGTTTTATTTTTTGTTTGAGATGGATCAAATCCTGTATTAAGCACAATTTTATCGCCTGTTAATTTAGTTACTTTTTCATTTTCTTCATTGTATTTGTAAATTCCACCTAGGTATCCAGCAATAAATCCTGTTACTCCAGCTCCATTGTGTCCTCCAAATACAACTGTATTTCTTTTAGAATCATCCGCTACTGTTTGAGCTAAATAATCTGCAGCAGCATATCCTGCGATTCATCCTGCGTCTTCTGTTCTATAGTTTAGAGAAATAAATTGTCCTTTTGGTAATAGATCATCATTTGATTCTCAGTCAATTGCAATAACGATTGGGTGTTTTGCGTCAAAACTTTGTTTTTTAAGAGGGTTTTTGTATCATTTTGTAAATGCGTCTCCGTGTTGGAATCCTGTTAATACTCATACATTTGCATCTGTTTTGATTAATGCATCATAAGAATCGCTAAGGTTAGATTCTGATGGTTCAACATATCTACTTACTTTGTTGTTTGTTTGTGTAGAGTGTTTTGAAACAGCTTCTCAAAGAGATTCGTTAAATGATTTATCGTTAACTTTTCCTCCAGCTGTCATTAAAACGATTTTTAGTTCTTTTGTTTTGTTTGCATCAATCGCTGCTTTAACTTCAGTTGCTTTTGATGCGACTAAATCAGCAATTCCTGCATAGTCATTTTTTGCGTAGTTTTTTGTGTTGTCAGTGCTGCTTGATGCACTGTTTGAATTTGAGTTACATGAAGCCATTGCTACTACAGAAGCTAGTCCTGTAAAGCTGGTTCCAAGTCCTAATAATAATTTTTTAGTAAATTTCATATTTGTATGCCTTTCTTTGTCTTTTAATACACTTATAATTATATATTAATGGACTTAAAATTCAATAAAATTTGCACTTTTACGGCGAAAAAGTATAAAAAAATTCAATTTTTTGGCGTTTTTGCAACAAATTGAATTTTTTTTATTATTTTTCTTTGATTAATTTAAGAATTGTGTTATCGAACTGAACAGGTGTTTTTTTACCAAATACTTCAACATTAACTCAAGTTGAACCAGCTACATTTTCTAAATCAGCTACTTCTCCTTCTGCGTCTTTAAATGGTCCATCTGTAATTAATACACGTTTATTAACTTTGAATGGTGATAAGTGTTTTCCTTCTTCAAATTCTTCTCATGATTTCTTTTCAGCTTCAAACATTTTTCTGATTTCTCTGTTTGAAATTGGAGTTGGTTTTGCTCCTTTTCCGTGAGAACCAATTAGTCCAGTAACATATTGTGTGTTACGGATCATAAATCAAGCTTCATCAGTCATGTTCATGTTAATAAAAATATAACCTTTGTATAAATTATCTTTTTTAACTTTGTAAGCTTCACCTTTAGCTTTTTTCTCAAGTTCTCTTTGGCTAATTCTTGGAATTTCAAACATTTTGATTTCACCAAATTGTTCTTCTAATAATTCTGATTTAACACGGTTATTTAGTGATTCAATAACCTTTTCTTCTTTTCCTGAAACTGTTGAAATCATATATCACTTAAAATCTTCTCTTGACATTAAAATCCTACCCCCATTTGTTTTCAAATATAAGTCACTAAAACAGTGATTGCTAAAAATAATAGCGAACAAACAATAACAAATAATAAAGTTAATAAATAGTTATTTTTAGCAACCTTTGTGGTTGGTCACTTAATTCTCTTTATTTCTTTTATTCAATTTTTAAATATATGTTTTTTTTCTTTTTTCTGTTTTATTTCTTGATTATTCTTTTCTTTTTTCTTTGTCATTACTTTTCTTCCTTGTGTAATGTTTGTATTCCACACTTTTTACAAAACTTTTTTACTTCAAGTCTTGTGTTTATAGATTTATTTTTTGTATAGTTTTTTGATTTACAAACTTCACAACCTAATGTTATTTTATCTTTAGCCATAATTTTTAAATTATAACATTTTTTGACAAAAGCCAAAAAATAGCAATTTAATAATTGTTTTTTATTCTCTTAATATTGATTTCTGCTTTTCTGTAATAAGCGTCAAACAGTTCTTTTTGATCAATATTGAGAATTTCTAAAAATCCTATTAGTTGTGAAAAAAGTTTGGTTAATGTTTGTTTGTCGAACTTTCCTTGAAATTCAACAGCACTTTTAAAAACAGTTGATAATTGTGTGTTTATTTGTTTAGAAACAACTTCTGGAGTTATTTGTGGATCAACACCCAATTTGTAAGAACAGGAGCTTAAAAAGTGAATGATATCAGCTCATTCTTCCATTAGTTTTGGACGATCTTGTTCTGTGTGTACTTTTCAGTATTTAAAGCTTTGTAATTCATTAGCAAACTCTGCTATTTCAACTATTATTGCTATTGAAATACTTTCTTTTCACTGTTCTTCACTCAGAAAAACAAACCTTTCTTCCCTTGCTTCTCCAAACTTTTTGTCTAATTCTTTTTGTAATTCAAATACTTTACTAAAATCCATATTTAAATTATATATTTAAATTAATTATCAATAAACAAAAAGTCAAAAGTCACTGATTCAAAAAGAATAGTTACACAAAATATACTTTTTTCTTTGAAAAAAATTTTTTTAGTGTATCATATTTACAGTGACCAAGGCAAAGGGGATCACCTGATACCATTCCGAACTCAGTAGTTAAGCCCTTTAGCGCCGACGATACCAGAGATGGGAAAATAGGACGTCGCTGCTTTTTTTTATTTCTTTTTTTATGATATATTAAAAGTTACCGCTTATTTCAAACAGGAATTTTATATAATTAAAGTAACGAATTTTGAAAGCAGAAGGAGAAATAAAAATGGTAGATAATATTGATTGACTTTTATTTTGTTCAACAAAGAAGGAAGATAATAATATAATTTATTGAGATGCTAGAATTCATCCAGAAATTAATAAATACATAGAATGCAACAAAAAAATTACAGAAGCATTAAAAGAAATCAAAATCAATAAAAGTGAAGAAAATTACGAAAGGTTGTTCAAACTTTTCGCAAGTAAATACGGAAAAGCAAATCAGTTTAATTGTTTTCTTAAGATGTTTATTTATTCTGTAGAAACACTAAAAAAGCGCTTTTCTATATTTACAGAAATTGCGGATCATTACATTCAGTGTAGAGAAATAATACAAATGACTAATATTTCTTCTGTTCAAGCAAAAATCGATGATTTTAAAAAACTAAATAGCAAAAAGATAAGAAGATATAAACTTGAGAAAATGCTAAAAGACAATGACTTTGAAAAAACAGAAACTGTTGAAGATTTTTTAAGTAAAGAATTTTCTTTTATATTTTTCGATAAATCTTTTGATTCAGAAAAACTAAATAATTATTTAGATTTCCCATTTCTAAATAATACGCACACAAAGATGTTTGATGTTTGCTTTAAAATTAAAGATAAATTATTTGTTTTAAAAGCCAGAAGAATGAGGGAAAAAAATAGCGGAACAAGCAAACAAATAGATGACTTGTTAGCTAATTTCAACATAAATAACCAAAATAAAAATCTCTATATAATTTCCTTTTTAGATGGTGCTTATTCTGACAAATTACTGCATAAAATCAAAGTTTTTGTAAAAAATAAAGAACAAAAAATTCAAAAAAGCAAAGAAGGTAATCAAATAAAAAATATTATTCAAGGTCTAAAAGAAAATGAAAATTCATATTGACTAAATACAGAAGGGTTAATTCTTTTTCTAAAGCAAAATTTAAAAAATTAACTTTTTTTCTTTGAAAAAAAATTTTTTAGTGTACCATATTGTTAGTGACCAAGGCAAAGGGGATCACCTGATACCATTCCGAACTCAGTAGTTAAGCCCTTTAGCGCCGACGATACCAGAGATGGGAAAATAGGACGTCGCTGCTTTTTTTTATTTCTTTTTTTTATGATATATTAACTTTAAATCAGGATATTTAAAGCGGTTTTGAAGTAAAACTTTTATATAATTTAGTTAATGTTATTAGTTAGGAGGAATATTGAAATTTTTTGATTTTTGTTCAGGAATCGGAGCAGGAAGATTAGGACTAGAGAATGCTGGTTTTAGTTGTGTTGGGCATTCTGAAATAAATAAAGATGCACTCCAAACATATGAAGTGTTATTTAATGATAAAAATAACTTTGGAGACTTAACAACTTTAAACACAGAGAATCTCCCTGAATTCGATATTATGTTGGCTGGTTTTCCTTGTCAAACTTTTTCAATAGCAGGAAAAAGAGAAGGTTTTGAAGATCAAAGAGGTCAAATAATCTTTTCTTTAATTAAGATTCTTAAAGACAAAAATATCAAATATTTCATTCTTGAAAATGTAAAGGGTTTATTAAATCACAATAAAGGACAAACACTCAAAACCATTTTGAATCTTTTAGAAGAAATTGGTTATAGCACTTACTATAAGGTTTTAAACAGTATAAACTTTGGAGTTGCCCAATCAAGAGAAAGGATTTATATTGTAGGATTTAAGAAAGAATTTTATAGTGGTGACTTTCGTTTTCCAGAAGGAAACAAAAATGTTGTCCCTTTAAATAATTTTTTTGATTCTCAAAATGTCGAAGAACTAAAAGAGGATAATTTAACATTTCAAAAATATCTTAATAACAAATACAACCAATCTAAATTAACATATAGTGATTTAATTAAAATAGAAGACACTATAATAGACTGAAGACAGTCTGATTTAAGACTTTATAAAGGATTTTTCCCTACTTTGAGAAACGGAAGACAAGGTTTATTATATGTAAAAAATGGAAAACTAATAAAACTAAATGGATATGAAGCTTTTAAACTGCAAGGCTTTCCTGAACAAAAAATTAAGCTTCTAAAGAGTAATTCAAAACTCAAAAAATCTAAACTTTTAGCTCAAGCAGGCAATGCAATGACTGCAAATGTCATAGAAGCAATTGCAAAAGAAATGAAAAAGTGCTTTAAAAACTAAAAAATTAGAAAACAATTGCCTTCTAATTCTCTTTTGATTTATTTAAGTAAAAATCAAGAATGTTTTTATCAAATATAAAAGTGTCAGTATAATAAAGATTGACAATTTTTTTTAATTCTTCTAAAACAACATCCATTAATTTTTTAGGATACTTCATCTTTTTTGCATTTGTTAAGAATTCTTTTTTATCAATTATATTTAGTTCCTTTTGAGGATATGCTTTGATATCTAAATCATAATCAATAAATTTAATTGTATTATCTTCAAAAAAGAATGAAGAAGCCAAGTTTATATAAGTATAGTAATTTTTGTTTCTATGTGTTATTACAGCGTTGTATAAGCTGTTTTTTGGAAAAAATCAAAGTGTTGGTTCTTTGATGCTTCATTTTTGCTTTGATTTTTCCATTACTTTAGTTTTATAATCTAAGCAAGCTACTGTGTAGTCTGGATTATCTTCAATGATTCTTGCTCCAGTTCATTGACGATAGAGTTTTCCGTTGTATTTATAAGCTTGCACATTAACAAATTTATTTATCAGATTCATTTTCTTCCTTTTTAATTGGACTTATTAAATTATATAACTTATTAGAATCTTTTGATAAATAAGAATCTAAATAACTTCTAAAACTAGTTGCGTAATATTCTTTTTGATCAATGTTATTAAGGTTTATTTCGTTTTGTTCGACTTCATTATTTTTGTTTAGATCACTCCAAAATTTAGGTTTAACTGAAAAGTCAATGTTTTGAGCATCTATTCAATCTCTTGAAACATAGGAATAAACGGGTGTTTTAGGTAAGAGATCAAAAGTTTTTGACTCAAAAGTTTTTTTAGCTTTGTAGTTGTTTTCTACAAAATCAACATAAGAAATTTGCTCTTTTTGATCTTTTGTTGAAAAAATAATTCCTGTAATTTTGTTTTCAAGATTTCCTAAAATTTTGATTTGATCGTAGTTTCTGCTATTTTCTAAAATTCCATTTTGATAACTCAAAGAATCATTATACATAATTGCTGAAATAGGGGAAAATGCCCCTATTTCAGAAAGAAAATCATTAAATAAATTCTGAATTTTATTCTTTAAAACAAAGCTTTTTTGGTCTTTGTCTTTGAGTTCAAAATTGCCAAAAGCTCCACCATTTACTATTGGTTTTAATGAGTGGGAAACTCCGTTCTTTTCTTTTTGAACTGAAGCAGTTTTAATTCATTCTTTGAGTACATTATTGTCTCAATTTGGCAATGAGTTTTTAGATTCTAAATAAAAATGCTTAAAAGATTCTCTGGCTAATAACTCTTCTAAAGAATAATTATATTCAGGATCACTATAAACTTTTTTAAGTTGAGAATCAAAAGGATTTTTTATCGAAAATACAGTATTTTCCTGTATTTTCGGAAAATCTTGTTTTGAATTTTCTTTGTATTCTGCTAATGTAAAATTATTGATTATGTCTTTATAAGTATATTGAGAAAAGAGATAATTTTTGTTTGCATTTTCAAGACTAGGTCTAAAATTATCAAAGTTTTTATCTGTTGCATTTAAATCATCAAGAAATTTAGTTACAAACCTTTTATCATAAATTTTTTTAATGTTTTGAAAGGGAATAAAATAGTTTTGAGGCTCTATTATGTATTTTTTATTTGATAAATACACAGAGTCTAAAAAGTGAATATATTCATGATAAAAGATTTGTAAGAGCAACTCAACTTTATCTTCTTCTTTTATATTTTGAAACTTTGAGGTATTTAAATAAATTTCTTGAGAATTGGCTGAAAAGAAAGCTTCGAGTGAATCGTTGTTTTTAAACAGCGCTAAATCTTTATCAATGTAAATTCCCTTTAAAAACTTAATTTCAGGACCATAAAACAGTCTTGTCTTTATTTGTTTTTGAAAATCTTCTAGTTGTTGTGGATTCAAAAAATGTTTTCCATTTTTTGAATAAGAATAAATATTGACAAAACTCTTTGTTTCTTGCTGCGTTTGTTCTGTTTTTTGACAAGAAAGCATGCTAAAAGATGACAATAAAGGTATTGCCACAAATCCAAATTTAACAAACTTTCTTTTATTCATACTAAATAATTTTAGTTTAAAAACTAAAATTTGTGTTTTTTTTAGTATTATTTTATTATGAGATTAAGAAATATACCCAATGCTAAAGAAGATCTTTTAGCAAGCGATTACATAATAACTGAATTTCCTCATAAAATAGACCAAAACACTGTTTTAGAAATGGGAATGGGAAAAGGAGAGATGTTAGTTGAGTTGGCAATCCAGAATCCTCACTTAAATTTTATTGGAATAGAAAAATACCCTACAGTTGCTCTTAAGTCTATGAAAAGGGCTAAAAAGATGAATTTAAGCAATTTTAAAATAATCAATGAAGACATTGCAACTCTGCCTGAAAAACTGGAAGGAAAAACAGATTTAATCTGACTGACCTTTTCAGATCCTTGACCTAAAAAAAGACACTTCAAAAGAAGACTAACTTATAAATCTTTTTTAGATATTTATAAGAATCTTCTGTCAGAAAAAGGTGTTTTAAAGCTTAAAACAGATAATGATAGATTCTTTGATTACTCAATTGAATCAATTCAGGAATATGGTGCTAAAATCACTCAAATGACAAGGGATTTTCATGCAAGCGAGCTAAGTATTGGCAACATCATGACCGGTTATGAGAAAAAATGAAGTGATAAAGGTAAAAACATTAATTTTTTAGAAGTTAAATTCTAAAAAGTTATACAATATTATTATTAATTAAGGAGAAAAGATGATTAAATTTATTAATAATTTTACAAACACAAACGTTGTCTTAAAAGCTGTATTCAAAGGTGAAGAGCTTAAAAAAGGCACAATCGAAAAAAATCTTGCAATTACAGAATTTCTAAACGAAAACCTTGCTGTTATTTATTTAGGTGAAAAAGAAGAATCAAAAACTTTATTTGAAACTCTAATGCCTAAATTAGCAAGCTTACCAAGAGTTTATGATCTTGATTTAGAATCATTTTTATCAAAAAAAGTAAGTGCTGGATACTTTGTTAAAAAACTATATGAAGCTTATGAATTTGCACACAGCGACATTTATTCAGCTAAAACTTCTAAAAAAGAAGAAGCTTTAGAACTAAATGTTGTTTACAAAGATTTAGATCAAATTGAAGTTGCAATTAACAAAGTGCAAAAAATGATGGAAGCTGTAAACTTCGCAAGAAACTTACAAGCAACACCACCAAACATCTGTAACTCAGAATGAATGGCAGAAGAAGTTAGAAAAGAAGTTTCTAAATACCCAAACCTTAAAGTTAATGTTTTAAACAAAAAAGAAATTGAAGAACTTGGAATGGGATTATTACTTTCAGTTAACAGAGGTTCAATGTTTGAACCAAGACTTGTAACAATTGAATACAATGGAAATCCTGCTTCTAAAGAAAAAACAGTATTTGTTGGAAAAGGAATCACATTCGATTCTGGAGGTTACAACATTAAAACTGGTGGTCACATGTCAGGAATGAAATACGACATGTCAGGAGCTGCAATTGTTGCTTCTGCTCTAAAAGCTGTTGCTGAACTAAAACCAAAAGCTAATGTTGCTGCTGTTTTATCAATTACAGACAACAGAGTAAACGGAGACGCTTCACTTCCTGATTCTGTTTGAAAATCAATGAATGGAAAAACAGTTGAAATAAACAACACAGATGCTGAAGGTAGATTAGTATTAGCTGATGGAATGACATATGCTATTAGAAACATGAATGCTACAAGATTAATTACAGTTGCTACGCTTACAGGAGCTATTTTAGTTGCTTTAGGAACAACATACACAGGAGCATTCTCAACATCAAATGAGTTATGATCAGAAATTCAAGCAGCTGCTAAAGAGCAAGGAGAACTTGTTTGAAGACTACCTCTACACGATGCTTTTGCACAAAACATTAAAAAATCTACAGTAGCAGATCTAAAAAATACAGATCTTTCAGGAAAAGGTGGATCAATTTCTGCTGCTATGTTCTTAAAAGAGTTCTCAGAAAACAAAGACTTCACACACTTAGATATTGCTGGTACAGCTGAATCAGGTGAAAAACCAATGGGTGTAATGGTTAGAACTCTTGCACAACTTGCACTAAACAAAAAATAATTTGCAAAACAAAAATACAGGAAATTCCTGTATTTTTTCTATTTTTCTTAAATTTCTTCTAATCCAAACATTGTAAACTTAGCTTTGATTTTTTGTATTTGTTCTGTGTTTGTGTTTTCTGTTTTGGATTGTTTTTTTAGTAAAGTATCTTCTAAAAATTTTATGTAATAGTCTTTTGTGAAAAAGAAGCTTTTTCCCTCATAAATTCTTTTGATGGTTTTAAAATCAATAACTAATACTAAATTATCGATTACTTCAAATTCTAGGGTTTCTTCTTTTTTCATTTTGTTAACTTTGTTAAAGTCAATATAAATGTTTGTGTTGCGAATTTTTTGAAGTTTGTTAAAGAGTTCAAAACGGTTATCGCCATTGAAAGAGAAAATAACGTTTTTGTTGTCTAAATCGTTATAGTGAATTATATCCTCTAAGGTTTTTGTTTTTTTAATTCTTGATTCGGAGGATTTAGGACTAAAAACTTTTCAAAAACCAGGGACAACTCAAAAACCATCATCAGTTCTATTTACTTTCGTTTTTACTATTTTTTCTTGCATAAAATTTCCTTAAATTATTTTACTAAATTTTATCAATTATTTTTGTCCATAGTAAGCATTTGGACCGTGCTTACGTGAGTGGTGTTTATCTTGAAGAACTTTATTAGCTTGTGTTTTGTGTGGATCGATGATTAAGGTGTTGATTGCCATTTTAGCTATTTCTTCAACCGTAAGAGCTAAATTAACAGCTTCTTCAGGGCTTTTTGTAGATCACACAAAAGGGCCATGTTCTTTAACGAGTGTTGCACTTGTGGATTCTAAAGAAATGTTGTTTTTCTTGAAGTGTTCAAGAATTACAAGTCCTGTGTTGTGTTCGTATTCACCGTTTATTTCATCATCACTTAATTCTCTTGTACAAGGAATTGAACCATAGAAATTGTCAGCGTGTGTTGTTCCAAAGCAAGGAATGTCTTTTCCGGCTTGTGCTCATCCAACAGCAAAAGGAGAGTGTGTGTGAACTATTCCTTTAATATTTGGGTTTGCTTTGTAAATTAGTGTATGAGTTGGAGCATCACTTGAAGGTCTTAATTTTGAATCGATGATTTCGTTATCTAAAGTCATAACAACCATGTCATCTGGTTTCATTGTTTCATATTTAACGCCAGAAGGTTTAATAACCATATATTTTCTGTCTTTTGTTATTCCTGAAACATTTCCTCAAGTATGAATAACTAGTTTGTATTTTTGCAGAAGCATGTTTGCTTCATATACTTCTTTTTTTAGAGCTTCAATTTCTGGATTATGCATCTTTATTTGCTTCCTTTCATTGTTCTTCATAGAATGATTTTGCTTTTTGGAGCATTTCAATATTGTGTTCCATGGTTTCATCTTTTTCGTTTTTTGATCACATTTCAATTAAGATTGGACCAGCGAAATCAATGTCTTTAATAGTTTTTAGTGTTCTAACAAAATCAACTGTTCCTTGTCCTCATTCTACTTCTTTAAATTTTGTAGGAGTTGTGTCTTTGAAGTGGAAAGCAACGATTTTGTCTTTTGCTAGTGTGATTTCATTTTCAATGTCGCTTGTAAATTGATTGAGATTACCCATGTCAGGGTAAATAAAGAAATTTGGCATATCAATTTCTTTTAAGAATGTTAGACATTTTGTGATTGTACCAGCAAAAGGTGTGTCCATTGTTTCAAAAGCAAGTGTTACACTGTATTTTTGAGCAAGTTTAGCACACTCTTTCATTCCTTCAATAAATCTTTGTCTTGTGATTTTGGAAGCAGGTTCATAATAAACATCATAAGCCGCCATTTGAATTAATCTAATTCCAAGTTTTTTTGCAAGAATTAGAGCTTTTTCCATAATCACAAGAGCTTGTTTTCTTAATTCGGGATCTTCTGAACCAAAAGGAAATCTTCTGTGTGCACTTAAACACATTGAATTAAAGTAGAAGTTGTGTTTAAGTAATAGAAGTTTTAAATCTTTGATTTGTTGTTCGCTTCAGTCTAAACGTTCAAGTCTAAAATCTGATTCATCAACACTGAATTCAATAAAGTCAAAACCTGCTTTTTTAGCTATTAAAATCTTTTCTTCTCAAGAAAATTTGTTGTTGATGGCTTTTTCGTAAATACCAAGAAATCTATTTTTCGCTTCAGTATTTTTTAAATTCATCTTTAAATTCCTTTGCAGCTTGTTCTGGATCTGCAGCATCTCTAATTGATCTTCCTGCTATGAAAATATAAATAGGAATGTCTTTAAATAATTTGATATCTTCAACTTCAACTCCACCTGTTACAGTAACTTTGAATCCCATATCAGCAAGTTTTTTAACAGTGTCAATATCTTTTTGTCCTCATTTAACTCCAGCAGCTTGAGCATCTCTCGCTCTGTGTCAAACGACTTGAGGAACTCCTGCTTTTTTTCAAGCTTCAACTTGATCTCAACTGAAGTTTGTTGTCATTTCTACTTGAATTTCTTTGTTTCCTTCAAATTCTTTTGAGTAGTTAACAAGATCTTCCATTGTAGCATTTTCAGCAGCACAAATTGCTGTTGTGTAGTCTGCTCCATTTTCAAAAAACATTTTTGAAAATACTTTTCCTGCATCAGCAATTTTTCCATCAGCTACTATTATTTTTTTAGGAAAAGCTTTTTTAAGTTCTTTAATAGCTTTTTTTCCTTCAGATGCTAAAAGAATTGTTCCAACCTCAATAACATCTATGTATTTTTCTGCTTTTTTAGCAGATAAAATTGCATCTCCAATTGTTTGGTTGTCAAGTGCAATTTGTAATAATGGTAATGGCATTATTTTCCTTTCTATGATAGATATTTTTGAAAATCAATTTTAGATATAATTTCAAATACTTCTTCTTTTGTTTTACATTTCATTACAGCTTCAACAGTTTCTGGGTTTTCAAATACAGCAACTATTTGTGGTAAAGCTTCAGAAGTGTGAACTTCTGCACTTGTAGCAGCAAGTGCTATTAAAATGCTTACTGGACGCTCATCTCCATCAAAATATACGGGTTTTTTCAGTGTTACAAGAGAGAATGAGTTTTGAAGTACTCCTGCATCACTTTGAGCATGTGGCATAGCTAAATTATCAGCAATAATGTAATATGGACCATGTTCAATAGTGCTGTTAATAACAGCATCATAGTATCTTGGTTCTACTAAATTTTTATCTATTAAAGGTTTAATAGATAAATAAACTGCTTCTTTTCAGTCTTTAGCTTCTTGTTCTAGGTTTACAGTTTGATTTGTTTGTAGTATTTCTAGTAAGTTAATTTTAGCCATTTTATAAACCTAACGCTTCTTTAAGTGCTGTTCTAATTTCGTTTTCATCCATTAAGTTTGTAACACCTACAATTTTAGCCATTTGATTGTGATCAAATTCACTTGATAAGTGTTTTGAAGAGATAATAATATCAACAGAGTTTGTCATTCCTTTTGATTGCCCCATTGAAAGAGCTTCAACTTGAGCATCAATTCCGAATTCTTTAACAATTTTTTGAACTTTAAGTTTGATAATCATGCTTGTTCCCATTCCGTTTCCACAAGCAGCTACAATTTTTAGTGGTTTATTCATAAAAATCTCCTTTATTAAAATAGTTAGCACATTAGTAGTGCTAACTATTTGTTTATGTTTTTTAGTTAGATACTAACACAGGATTTAGTTTTAGTATTTTTTGTAAAAATGTTTTTTTAGTTTGTGATCCGTTGTCAACAATTTGACCCATGAACACAAATCCAATTATTGCTAATGAAACTAAAATTCATGCAACAATATAGTGATATGATGAGATTCACATTAGAGAACCGAAGAATAAGTTTCAGTCTGCCATTCCGATGAATCCTGTATCAACTGGTGATTTTCCAAGTGCAACAACACTGTTGGAAATTGCTTTTGTAGCGAATGAAACTATTAAGATTTCTAGGAATCCAATGATTCCTGGTAAGAATAATGTAGCTTTTCATCCACCTGATGCATTAGCGTAAACTCCTAATGAACCGGAGTTAAAGAATAATGTAATAAATAATGGTACTGTGACGAAAACAACTTTTTGTCCTGGAATTAATGATATTGCAATAATTAATCCAACACCGATGAATTGTCCAATAACTCCTGATAAGAATCCAAATGTAACTGAGTTAATTGAGAATCCATACACAGCAGCTACGTCAACTGCAACAACAGCTCCTGGAATTACTTTTTCACTAATTCCGTGGAATGATTGTTGTAGTTCTGTAATGAACATTCTTACCCCTGTCATAATTGCAATAAGAGCTGCAACTATTTTTAGAGATCCTGCAACGATGTTTAAGACAAAGTTTGCTCCACCTAAGGTTGAATTTCAAATTGCTAGATCTTTTCCAAATGAAATTCAATCATTGTTGAGTGTTCCTGGTTTTGCAATTATTAATATTAAGAATAGAATTGCAAATAGGAATAAGATGATGATTGTTTGTGTGAAAATGTTATCTTCAAATATTTTTAGATATGAAGGTAATTTTTTGTTTTCAGCTGAATCTTCTTTTTTACCGAAGAATCTTCCTAATTTGTATGTTGTAGCGATGGCTAACATTTGTTGGTGTCCAATAGCAAATCCAGCATTTTGAGTAACTGCGTTTGTTCCTCTTACTGTTGCTGTTGAACCTGCAGCTCAATAAGTTCCAAGTAGTAGTCCTGACATAATCACAACTCCAGCTTGTTCTCCTGCAGTAATTGTTCCATCAAAGGCTCTCAAGTCGTGGAACAGAATGATGTAAAGAATTGTTGTAACTACAGCAGCTTGTTGTAGCATAACGTGTCCTGTAATCATTAAACTATTTGTGTTAGTGAATTTTTTAAGTGCAACCATAATAATGTTTACAACAAATCCAGCTAAGAACGCAAATGATATTAATGATACATATGAATTACTAAATATTGATTCTTTTGCTCCTGATGAAAAGAAATCGTTTGCACTTGATAAAGCAAAGTAAGGATCTAATGGAACAACTCCTGTTCCCCCTAGTCCTTTGATTTCGTTAAATACAGGTCTTGCTAATCCTACAAGTGTTCCTGAACCAATTGTTAATAATAAATATCCAATAATTGTTTTTAGAGAACCGATAATTGACTCTCTAATTCCCCGCCCAATTACTAAATATCCAAGTAATGTTAATGATCCAAGTAATAAGGCTGGCTGTTTAAAGAAGTTATCTAAATATACTTTGTTTAGTAAGAAGAAGAAAGCATCTCTTCATGCTTCTCCACTTCAAGCTGAAGCTTTTCCTGTAGGAATAGCAGCTTTTACTAATAAAGTAATTAAAATGATAACTATGTTAATTAAAGCAAAGATTGATCAACCAATTAAGGTTTTGGTTTTTTTGCTTTTTTTAATTTCGTTAATCATTAATTAAGACCTTAACCTTTCAATAATTATTTAACTTTGAGTTCTTCTTTTAATTTAAGTACTCTTGGGTTAACTTTTGAAACATCGTATGTTCTTTTTTCATCAAAAGTTAGAATTTCTCTTGGGTTGTTTACAAGAATATCTTGAATTGCTTCTTCTGAAACTCCCACTTGTCTTAATAGAGGTAGGAATCTATCGAATAGGTATCCTAAACCAAAAGTTTGTTTTCCTTTTTCAATTCCGTAGTGTCTTTGGTAAAGGATTCTTCCTGCATCAAGCGCCATTGTAATGTGTTTTTGGTATCCTTTATCAACTAAGTATTTGATGTTTTCTGCTAGAGTTGCATCTGTGTAGTATTTAACTCTATCTGGTCCATCAAAACAAAGTGTTACACCTAGTTCTTTGATGATTTTTTCATAGTAGTATTTATCTGGGTTTTTATTTAAGTGAGATAATTGGATTTTTCTTGGGTTTGCTCCAAAGTCAATTAGGTGTTGTGCAGCCTCATAAGCCATTGTTCCTAATTGTGTATGTACAAGAATTGGAGCTCCTGTTTCAATTGATGATCTCGCTGCAACTTCTAGTGATTTAAGTTCTAATCTATCAATTGCTGCATAACCTGTTCCGGCTTTAATGATTCCGGCTTTAGATTTAGATCTTTTAACAACAGGTCCACTGTAGTTTAATTCATCCATTCCTTCTTCAATTTCAGCAACAACCATTTTTACGATGTCGTCGATTGGAGCTAAAGCTAATCATGAAGCACCTTTGTCGTAGAATGCCGCTTTATGGAATCCTGTTGACATAATAATGTTTGCCTTGCCTTTTAGTTTTTCAGCTATTTCTAGCATTTTGTATACATCTCTACCAACGTTAGGTGGATCCATTGTAACCATTGTTTTTCCACCTTTTTCAATGAATTCATTCATTTCCTTAATAGCTGCATCAACAGACATCATAACGAAGTCTGGATGTTCATGAGCCTCAGGACCGTAGTTTTTAATTAAGTGATCGTGGCAATCTACCACACCTAATTCTTTAGGATCAATATCTCCTAAAACTGTTCTTGCGAATTTTTTCATTATACCTCCGTAAATTTTCTTACAAAATTATTATAAACCCATTTGTTCAAAATTTTGCAAAAAAAATTGATTTTTTTCATTTACGTATATTTAAGGTCTTTTTTTGAGCAATTTTTCATCTTTTTATTCATTTTTGAAGTTTTTAAGAAATAAAAAAAAATGAAGAGTACGAACACGTACTCTTCTATATTATTATTTGAATTTTTTAAAAAAAACAAGGAGAATAAAAATATGAACAATGTTTTTGAAAAAAATAAATAAAAATAATAAATAAAATGATAATAACCTAAAATATTGAGAATGAATAAAATATTTTGTAGGAGTTTAAAATTTTTAAAAAACTTTCGAAATATATATTTTACTTTTTGAATAATTTGAACTTTGAACTTTTTTGATATATGTTTATAAATAAAAATATGATTTTGTTTAATGATATTTTGACAATTGAGATGAGAGCCTTTCGACTCTCGTAATTATTCTAACACAAAAACGCTAAAAAATAAAGAAATTTAATGTTTTTTTATCGATAGAAATTTTACAAGTATTTTCTACTTGTTGAAAACTTCAGAATCTTGAAATAAGAAATCAAAAAACGCCAAGCGGCGTTTTTGATTATTATAGTGTATATATGGTACCAATCGGTTAACAGCCCAGAGTTAGACTTTAAAATTTCTGTAAGACTAATTGTCTTTTGTTAAGCATTTATATGCTTTTATTTTGAGACACAAATTTATCTTTATCTATGTCTCAATATTATTATAACATAATTTTGCTTAAGTGTGAAGAATTTTTTAAATTTTTTTGCTTTTTTTTAAATCTTTACTAAAACAAGGGCTAAAAGTACTAAAAAAAGCTGAAAATCAGCTTAATTTATGTTATTTTTTTCCTAAAAGTTTAAACATGTTAGCTTTATAAACTTCAACTCCAGGTTGGTTAAATGGATTAACTCCTAATAAATAAGCTGAAATTGCACAAGCTCTTTCGAAGAACATAACTAATCATCCGTATGTTCTTTCTTTTGAATCTTCTAGTAATAAGTGAATGTTAGGAACTTTTCCAACACTAACATGTGCATCCATTGTAGCTTCAAAAGCAACATTATTAACTCAGTGAACTGTTTTGTCAACTAAATAGTTTAGTTTATCTAAATCTTCTTCATCTTCTGTAATTAATAAATCGTGTTCTGGATTTTTTAGTGTAATTACAGTTTCAAATAAAACTTTAGAACCTTCTTGAATGTATTGACCCAATGAGTGTAAGTCTGTTGAGAAAATTGCAGAAGTAGGTAATAATCCTTTTTGATTTTTTCCTTCACTTTCACCAAATAATTGTTTTCATCATTCATTAAAGAAAGCAAAGTTAGGTTCATAGGCAACTAACATTTCTGCTTGGAATTTTTGTCCTAGAATGTGTCTTGCAACTGCATATCTGTAAGCATCATTATTAACTAAATCGCTTGTTTTGTAGATTTCGTTAGCTTCTTTTGCTCCCTTGATGATTTCATCAATATTAATTCCGGCACATGCTAGTGGGAATAATCCAACTGGAGAAAGTACACTGAATCTTCCTCCAACATTATCTAAAATTACAAATTTTTGGTAATTTTTGATGCTTGCTAATTCATAAAGAGTTCCTTTGTTTGCGTCTGTTGTTGCAAAAATTAATTCTCTTGCTTTATCTTTTCCAACTTTATCTTCTAATAATGATTTAAAGAATCTAAAAGCTATCGCTGGTTCTGTTGTTGTTCCTGATTTAGAAATAACATTGATTGCAAACTTTTTGTTTTCAACATATTTAAGTGTTTGATAAAGGTGGTTTGAGCTAATTGAAGTTCCTGCAAAAATGATTTCCATTTTTCTTTCTTCTCCAGGAAGAGAACCTTGGATAATATCTAGTGCAGATTTAGCTCCTAAATAAGAACCACCAATTCCGATTACAACAAGTACTTCAATTTTTTCAGCTTGAAGTCTTTTTGCTGCTTTTTTCATTTCTTCGATTTCTGCTCAATTTGAGTTTTCTGGTAAGTCTTTTCAACCAAGAAAATCTGAACCAACTGCTGAAAAATTATCCATTGCTTCATTAATTTTTTCAACTTGTTGTTGGTATTCTAAAATAGCCGTTTCTTCAACTGCGCTTGCTAAATTAAGTTTTATTTTTTTCATTCTTCTACCTCTTTTAATGCGTGTTTAAAAAGATTTTCAAATCCGCTGTCTGTTTCACAAATTTTATAATTAAAGGGGTTTTTGAGTAATTTTGGATTTAGTGCCTTAAATGATAAAGACATTTTTTTGTTATAGTGATTTACATTAATTATCTTTAATTTAACATAATCTCCTAATTTAAAAAAGTCATGTAAATCCTTAACAAAATAGTCACTTACCTCATTTATAAAGACAACTCCTTGATAGTCATCATCGATATCGACTCAAAAATAATTTTTGAAGATGTTTTTTACTCTTCCAACTACTATATCCCCTGCATTCATACTCTCAATTATACCACCTTTTTAGACTTTTGGCGATGTTCGTTATTATATTAAAAAGCTTTTATTTTTCTGTAGTTTCATCAAAAAAATTCCTTATGATAAAGGAATTTAAAATTATTTTTTCTTTTTGATTGCGTTTACAATTTTGTCTTTGAAACCTTGAAGTGTTTCTGATATTTTTGATGTTTGGAATTCTGGGTGTTTGAAACTTCTTGCGATAGCTTTAGCTGCTTTAATTGACTCTTTAAAGAACTTAACGAAATCTTTTACACTGATTTTTCCGTCTTCTAGTAATTTAATAGCTCCACTTACTGCCGCATTTGCTGCAGAAAGTGCATGGTAAGAAGCTAAAAATGTTCTACCTGCATGTAAATAAACATTTTTGTTTTCTGTAGAAACTGCTCAAAGTGCATAAGATGCTGATGCCATAATTGCTGTTGTTGTTAATGTTACTGGAAGAACATTGTTTGCATCTTTTAAAATTGCTAAAACATCTTTTGATTTTTGTTCTTTTGAAGAGTTGTCTTTTCCGGCGTTGTTTGCGTCTTTTTCATCATCTTTATCTTCTTTTTCGTGGTTTGAAGCTGATTTTTTATAAGACTTTTCAATTTGTTCTATTTGCTTTTCATTGCTTTTTGCAAAACTTGAAATATCGCTGAAAAGACTTTTGCTTCCTTTTACAACTCTTTTTGTAGTTTCAAAAATCTTTGTTTTATCCTCTTCTTTAACAACGAAGTTTTTTGCTCTTTGTCCAATATTTTTTAGAGACTCAAAAGCAAGTGCAAGTTGTGCTGGAGTTAAAGAAGTTAGTCTTTGTTCTCTTAAAACACTTCTAAGATCTTTTAAATCTTTAAATAAATTCTTTTCTTCTTGTTCACTTAAGATTGCTTCATTTTTGAATTGATCTTCATTCGAATCTCTTTGATCTTGTCTGTCGTTTGAAGGTGGAGTTTGTTTGCTTGGGTCTTGTTGTTGGTTTCCACCTTGGTTGTCAGCTGGAGGTGTATTAGGTTTTTCTTCTCCTCCTGTAGCAGGGCTTTTAGCTGCTTGTTGACAGGAAATTGCTGTAGTTGCACTCAAAACTGTAGCTACTGATCCTGTTGATAAAAGTAATCATAATTTTGACTTTTTCATAGTTTAATTTTCCTTTCACTTATTTTTTCATTCTACACAAAAAAAAAAAAAAAAAACGAAGCCTTTTTCACAAAAAGCTTGTTTTTTCGTTTTTTTGGTCTTTATAATTAATTTTTTAGCTTTTTCAACCTCTTTTATGTTTATTGTTCTATAATTTTAAATATGAATAATCAATGACAAACAAAAAGCAGTAAAGAGCTTAATCTTTCTTTTGATTTTTACATCAAAAATCACTTTGACAGAATCTTGGAAATAGAAATTAAAGGCGTTTTAAGAGATCTAAATTTTAGCGACAGTTACTTTGATTGATTTATTGAAGATTTACTTTTTCTTTTAGATCAAAATAGATACCAAAAACGCTGAGATTACGGTGAAATCCGTATTTTTGGTTTAAAAAACTTGAATTTAAGTCAAGAAAATTTAGATAAAGTAAAAAAAATTTTTAAATCTGTTACAAACTTTGATTTAATAGCAATGGAGGAATAATGAAAATTTTTATAAGCAACAACTACTCACCTTATGTAAACCTTGTTTTAGAAGAATTAATGATCAAGGATGAAGAAAATAAAGAAGATATTATTTATCTTTATCAACACGAAAACGCCGTTATTATTGGACAAAACCAAAACGCACACAAAGAGGTTAAATTAGACGTTTTAAAAGAACAAAATATTGAATTATACAGAAGACTTTCGGGTGGTGGAGCTGTATATCATGATAAAGGAAATGTAAATTTCTCTTTTATTACTAAAAAAGATGAAAGAAGCTATGAAAAATTCTTAGCACCTGTTTTAGAGTTTTTAAAATCACTGGGATTAAATGCTGAATTTAAAGGTAGAAATGATTTAGTTATCAATGGTGCTAAATTTTCTGGAAACGCTCAATTTATTTATAAAGACAGAATGGTACACCACGGAACAATCCTTTTTGATGCAAACTTAGCAAAACTTTCTCAAGTTTTAAACCCAAGCAAACTAAAAATGCAATCTAAAGGAATTGAGAGTGCAAGACAAAGAGTGACTAATTTAATTGATGAATTAGAAGACAAAATTAGCGTACATGAATTTATTTTTAAATTTGCTGATTTTCTTGCTCAAAAATATGATGGCTCAATTCAAGCAATAGACAAAAAATATTATGATCAAGTGGATGAACTGAAAGCATTCAGAATGTCTGATGAGTGATTATATGGTAAAAACCCTGAATTTTCCTTTTTCAATGAACTAAAAACTAATGGAGGAATTCTACAAATTAGTGCCAATATCGTAAAAAACAGAATTGAAAATATTGCTTTTGAAGGAGACTTTTTGAGTAAAACTTCTCTTGTAGAAATCGAAAATAAAATTAAGGGTACTGAATACTTAAAAGAAAAAATAAAAGAAAAATTAGAAACTATAGAAAATTTAAGTGAGTATTTTGGAAATATTACAGTTGATGAAATCTTACTAGTTATGTTTGGTGATTAATGGAAAGAAAATACATAAAAATATTAAACGAAGACATCTTTTATATTGAAGAAAATAACAACAAACCAAAAGTTCTGTTTTTACACGGTTTTGCTTCGTCGTCTAACTTTGCTCAGCAAGTTTATAATCTAAAAAATAGAGATTATGACGTTGTTGCTTTTGATTTTCCTGGTTGCGGAAAATCAACAAATAATGATGAAATCAGTATCGAACACTATCAAAAAATTGCAGAAGAATTTGTCAAATCACTCGGTTATTCCTTTGTTTTAGTTGTTGGACACTCACTTGGAGGAGCAAGTGCACTAAATCTAGTTATCAACAAAATTGTCCCTTATGCACTTTTAGGTTCACCTATTAATTACAATATCCTTTCTTCAAAAATTAAAGAAACTATAACACAAGCAAACACAAGATTGCAAAGATGGCTACTTCCAAAAAACTTAAAAGATGCTCTTGAAAGTAGTGACAATCTTGTTTACCAAAATAAAAACAGTTACAAAGACAATTTAAATAAAATTGCGGCTGTATTTTTAGCTTCTTCACAAGCAAAAGAGAAGAATTTTTTAAAAATGGTAACAACTCAAATAGTTAATCCAAAATATTTAAAATCTAACATAAAAGAGTTGTATTTTAGAAGTGATAACTATGAATTTATTACGGGAATTAACGATGAATTTGTCCCTTCTTTATCAATTATCAAAATTTGTCAAGAAAGATCGAAAAATCTAACTCTATTAAGTGATTGTGGACACGCTTTATTTTTCGAAAAACCAGAAGAAATCAACAATAGAATTAACTTTTTAATTAGAGAAAAACAAGCTCCTAAATAAGCTTGTTTTTCTTCATAAATAAAACCATTTCTTTAGCTATTGCATCAATAACTTTTACACAAACTGAATTTCCAAATTGCTTGTAAGCTTGTGCATTTGAAACTTGTATTATAAAGTTTTCAGGAAATCCTTGCAATCTCGCACACTCTCTTGGGGTTAACATTCTTGGATTTTTACCTTCTTGAGAAATTAAAGATTCACTTCCATCTTTATAATATCTGGCACTAATTGTGTTTGTATATTTGCTTTCTGGAAAAATTAGATTAAAACCAAAACCATTTCCATTTTCTTTGTGTTTTAATCTTCTTTTTTTATGACCTTCAAAAAGTTTGTCTGAAATTGTGAACTTTTCATTGACTTCATTTGGCTTCATCAAAATATCAGCAACTTTAAGATTTGGATCAATTTTTCCTTTAGGAAACTCAAAATCACTGTATTTTTCCTTTATTTTAGTTTTGTCAAAGCCAACTATAAAAATTCTTTCTCTGTTTTGCGGAACTCCGAAATGATAGGCATTTAACACTTCTGGTTCAGGTACATAATAGTCCATTTCTCTTAAAACATTTAGTATTGTTTTAAGTGTTTTTCCTTTATCATGACCTCTTAGTTGCTTAACATTTTCTAACATAAAGGCCTTAGGTCTTTTTTCTTTTAATATAGAAGCAATGTTAAAAAATAAAGTTCCTCTCGTGTCTTCAAAACCTAATTTTAGACCCGCTTGTGAAAAAGGTTGACAAGGAAAACCAGCAAGAAGTACATCATGATCAGGTATGTCTTTTGGATTTATTTGAGTTATATCTCCTGCAGGTTCTTCTCCGTAATTAGCTTTATAAGTTTTTTGAGCAAACTTATCTCATTCAGACGAAAAAACAGTCTTTCCTCCATGATTTTGGAAACCCATTCTTATTCCGCCAATTCCAGCAAATAAATCTATCTGAGTAAATAGATAATTTTTATCATCATCTTTAAAAGGAGCTATAAAAGATGAATTTTTAAGTTTATTAATTACAAAATCAGGAATTTCTTGTTGTTTTGTTTCTCAAATTTTGATTAATTTATCTTCATTTTTATTTAAATCTAAAAAATCAGCAAACTCTTTTCTAGTTGCATTCATTTCTTCTCTTTTTTGCAATAAAAAATCAGCCTTTTGTTCTAAATTCATCTTTCTCCTTATATTTATTTAAATTATAACATTTTAAAACTTTAAATATTTGGATTTTTAAAAATTGGTTTTTAGCAAAAAATTGTTGCTAAAAATTCATTAACTAAATTCTATTTTAGTGCTTTTTGTGTGTTTTACCCCCTATATTTGCACTATTTTTCAAAATTTTGCACTTTTTTTAAATAATTTAGAAAATTTGTGAAGTTTTACTTTATAATATATTTACACACAAAATTTGGAGGTAGTATGCAAAAAGAAAAATACGACATAGTTATTATTGGTGGAGGAATAATCGGGGCATCAATTGCTTATGAATTATCTCAATATAAACTAAATACGTTACTTCTTGAAAGAAACCCAGTATTCGCTGATGAAACTTCAAAAGGTAACTCAGGTGCAATACACGGAGGTTTCGATCCTGATCCAGGAAAAATTGAAGCTAAATTAAATGTTCTAGGAAATGAATTATGAAGAACAAAAATCTTCAAAGACCTCGAATTCCCAAGAGTTCAAGTAGATTCATTAATCCTTGCATTTAATGAAGAAGAAATGAAACATGTTCACATGCTTTATGAAAGAGGATTAATCAATAAAGTTCCTAAAGAATTTCTAAAAGTTATCACAAAAGAAGAAGTTCTTAAAAAAGAACCTAACGTTAACCCTGAAGTTCATGGTGCTTTATTATGTACAAGCTCATGAGCAATCGATCCTGTTAGAGCAACTTATGCATTTTTAGGTGCTTCTGAACAAAACGGAACAGAAGTTAAAGCAAGTGCAGAAGTTGTAGATATTAAATTTGAAAACGATGAATTTAGTATCAAACTAAAAAATGGAGAAGAAATTAAATCTTCATTAGTAATAAATGCTGCAGGACACTACGCAGATGTATTAGCTGAAAAAGCTGGATACGGAGACTTTAAACAAACAACAAGACGTGGAGAATACAGAATCTTATCTCGTACAGAAGCAGGAATTGTTAACTCAATTTGCTTTAAAGTTCCAACAATTCACGGAAAAGGTGTTATTGTAGCACCTATGTTAGATGGAAG
Source organism: Mycoplasma procyoni (assembly GCF_017052595.1). GTDB lineage: Bacteria > Bacillota_I > Bacilli_A > Mycoplasmatales > Metamycoplasmataceae > Mesomycoplasma_A > Mesomycoplasma_A procyoni. The sequence goes on along the minus strand of NZ_JAFIDB010000005.1, from coordinate 30,868 downwards.
AGTTCTTGTTGGACCAACTGCTGAAGAAGGAGTTCCAAAAGCAGAAACAAGACTTGTAACTAAAGAAAAATTTGATTACATCGGAAAAATTGGGAAGGAAATTATTCCTTCGATCAGACTGGAAAAAACAGAAATGACTCTAGCTGGTTCAAGACCAATAGACATTGCAACAAACGATTTTGTTATTAGACCAGCTGAAAAAAATGCTAAATTTATTAACGCAGCAGGAATGCAATCTCCTGCAATCGCATCTGCTCCAGCAATCGCTATTGAAATTGCTAAATTAGTAGAAAAAGCAGGTTTAAGTTTAGTTAAAAAAGAAAACTACAATCCAAAATACAAAGTTAGATTCTAAATCTAGAAAGGAAAAAATGAACGAAAAATTTGTTATTACCCTTGACTCTGGGACAACATCTTGTAGAAGTCTAGTTGTAGACAAAAACGGAGAAATACAAGCTGTTAGTCAATCTGAATTTACTCAATACTTCCCAAAATCAGGTTGAGTAGAACATGATCCTTTAGAAATTTGAAATACTCAACTTTCAACAATGCAAAGTGCAAAGCACAAAGCTAAAATAAAATCACACAACATTGCAGCACTTGGAATCACAAACCAAAGGGAAACTGTTGTTCTTTGAGATAAAGAAACAGGGCTTCCTGTATATAACGCAATTGTTTGACAAGACAGAAGAACTACAGAATACTGTGAAGGTTTAATTGAACAAGGTTTATCTGAAAAAATTAGAGAAAAAACTGGACTAATTATTAACCCTTACTTCAGTGGTACAAAAATTAGATGAATTCTAAAAAATGTGCCTGAAGCACAAGAAAAATTAAAAGAAGGAAGATTATTAGCAGGAACAATCGATACTTGATTAATCTGAAAACTTACAGATGGAAAAGTACACGCAACTGACGTTTCTAACGCTTCTAGAACACTATTATTCAACATTCACACTTTAGAATGAGATCAAGAAATTCTTGATTTATTAGAAGTTCCAAGAGAAATTCTTCCTGAAGTTAAATCCTCTTCAGAACACTACGGAGTTGTATCACCACACCACTGATCAAACAGAGCACAAGGAGAAGTTCCTATTACAGGAGTAGCAGGAGACCAACAATCAGCTCTATTTGGACAACTATGTACAGAAGTGGGAATGGTTAAAAATACCTATGGTACAGGATGTTTCACACTTGTTAATACAGGAACAGAAGCAGTAAAAAGTGAAAATAAACTTCTTACAACAATCGCTTGAAAACTTGGAAAAGAAAAAACAGTTTATGCTCTAGAAGGTTCTGTGTTTATTGCTGGAGCAGCAATTCAATGACTAAGAGATTCTTTAAGAATCCTTTATAACTCAGCAGAATCAGACTTCTTTGCATCATTAGTAAACGACGATCAAAGAGTTTATGTAGTTCCTTCATTTACAGGATTAGGAGCACCTTACTGAGATTCATACTCAAGAGGAGCTATCTTTGGACTTGAAAGAGGAACAAAAAGAGAACACCTTGTAAAAGCAACTCTTGATGCTATTGCATATCAATCAAACGACTTGATCCAAGCTATGGAAAAAGATCTTAAAAAACCTATTATTCTATTAAAAGTAGATGGTGGAGCTTCAAAATCAAACTACTTAATGCAATTCCAATCATCTATTTCTAACTTGAAAGTTGAAAGACCTTCAAACATCGAAACAACAGCTTTAGGAGCTTCATACTTAGCTGGACTTGCTGTTGGATACTGAAAAGATTTAGAAGAAATTAAAAAAATAAACAAAATTGATAAAGTATTTAAACCAGAATTAAGTGAAAAAGAAATTCAAAAATTAATTAAAGGTTGAAATACAGCTGTTAAAAAAACATTAAACTGAACAAAAGATATCGAATAAAGGAGTATTCATGCACTTAGACGTTTTATCAGAATTTCTAGGAACACTTGTTTTAATACTACTTGGTAATGGTGTTGTATACAGTGTTTCAGCAAACAAAATGTTTGCAAACCAACCTGGAAAATGAATAGTAATTATTCTAGGTTGAGGACTTGCAGTATTTTCAGGGGTAATTGTTTCTCTATCCCTTGGAGGTAGTGCTCATCTTAACCCTGCTGTTTCTATATTTGCAGCAATTAAGGATAAAGATGCTTTTGTATTAAGCTACATTCCAGTTCAATTTTTAGGAGCTATTGCTGCTCAAATTATTTTAGACTTCATTAACTGAAAACACATTAAAGAAACAGAATTAGCTACAGTTAGAGGAGCTCACTGTACAGGCCCTGCTTTTGGAAACAAAGAAAAAGGAACAATCTTTAACTTCTCATATGAATTAGTAGGAACATTACTACTTTTAGGTCTAATTCTTGCTTTTGGAAAAGGTGCAAATAAACTTGATGCACTTGGACCAATTCCTGTAACATTTGTTGTTATTGCTGTTGGTGCTTCACTAGGTTCATCTACAGGATACGCAATTAACCCAGCTAGAGACTTAGGACCAAGAATTGTTTACTTCTTAGCTGAAAAAACAGTATTAAAATCAAGAAAAGAAGAACACGTTGGAGCTAACTGATCATACTCATGAATTCCAGTTGTTGCACCTTCTGTTGCTGGAGCAATTATTGGTGGATTTGGACTAATCTAATCCATAACTCAATTTTCTAACCCTCATATAACCAACGATACATTTCATACACTAATATAAAAGAAAAGAGACAAAATGAAAAAATTTATAAATGACAGAAACAATATAGTAGAAGAAATGATTCAAGGAATCATAAAAACAAACAAAAAACTAAAAAGAGTTGAAGGATTTAATGTTGTTGTAGACGCAAACTTCGACCAAAACAAAGTTGCTCTTGTGTGTGGAGGAGGTTCAGGACACGAACCTGCACACATGGGATTTGTAGGAAAAGGAATGTTAAGTGGAGCAGTTGCTGGTGCGATCTTCACTTCTCCAACACCAGATCAAGTTGAAGCAGCAATTAACGCTTTAGACTCAAAAGCAGGAACTCTATTAATTATCAAAAACTATACAGGAGACAAACTAAACTTCGAAATTGCTCAACAATTAGCACAAGCTCAAGGTAAAGAAGTAGAAACTGTTTTAGTTCAAGATGATGTTGCTGTAGAAAACTCAACTTGATCAATCGGAAGAAGAGGAATTGCTGGTACAGTATTTGTACACAAAATTGCTGGAGCTGCCGCTCAAAAAGGACTTAATTTACAAGAAGTAAAAAGAGTTGCTCAAAAAGTAAGTGATAATGTAAGAAGTTTTGGAATTTCTTTAAACTCAATCATCATTCCTACAACAGGAAAAGAATCATTTAGTTTAGGAGAAAAAGAAGTTGAATTTGGTCTTGGAATCCACGGAGAACCAGGAATCAAGAGAGAACAAGTTAAATCTTCTAAAGAAATGGTTGAAGAAATGATTGATTTAATTCTTAAAGACTATGACTTCAATAACTCAGAAGTTGCTTTAATGGTAAATGGTCTTGGAGGAACTCCAGAATCAGAATTATTTATTGCAACAAACGATGCACACAACTACTTAAATTCTAAAAACATCAAAATTTACAGTAGTCATGTAGGAAACTTTATGACTTCTCTTGAAATGCAAGGATTATCAATTTCTTTACTAAAACTTGATGCAGAACTTAAAGAATTACTAGATCAAGAAACAGAGGTAAAAAATTGAAAATAGATGTTAAAGTTGTAGAAGCATTCAAGAAAATAGCTTCTGAAATTCAAGAAAACGAAAGTTTATTATCAGGTCTTGATCAAAAAATCGGTGATGGAGACCATGGAATCAACATGAACAGAGGTTTTAGCGAATTAATGCAAAACGATCTGTCTGAACAGAGTGACTTATTCTCTTTATTTAGTCTTGTTGGCAGAACACTGATGTCAAAAGTTGGTGGAGCATCTGGACCACTTTATGGTATGGCTTTTATCAACTCAGCAAATAACCTCAAAGAACACACAACATTCTCTCTTGAAGAACTGAAAATTATGGCTAAAGCCTTTTCATCTTCACTAGAAATGCTTGGAAAAGTTTCTTTAAACGAAAAAACAATGTACGACATTTGAAAACCTTTAAGTACTTTTTTAGAAAACATCAATGAAGTAAATGAACAAACTAAAAAAGAAATTAAAGACTTTGTGGAACAAAAACTAAAAGATACAGAGCAAATGATTGCAACCAAAGGAAGAGCATCTTATCTAAAAGAAAGATCTCAAGGAACAATCGATCCAGGTTCATACTCAAGCTCAATTATTATTAAAAATCTAGTGGATATTTTCTAATGAAAAAACTAATTATCCTAGTTTCACACTATCAAAAACTCGCTGTAGTTTTAAAAGAATACTTAACAAAAATGATTCCTCAAGATCCTCAAAACGTTGAAATCGAAGCTTTAGGGGGAATTAATGAAGGTCAAGATTTAGGAACTGAACCTTTCAAAATTCTTGAAGCAATCGAAAAACACCCTGAAATTTCTGATGTATTAATCTTTGGAGATTTAGGATCTGCAATACTTTCAGCTGAAAGTATTAAAATTATGGCAGCTGATAAAAACATTTATATCTCAAAAGGAAGTCTTGTTGAAAATTCCTTTTCTGCCTATGTTCTAGCTAACGCTGGTGCATCATTTGAAGAAGTAATCAAAGCTTCTGAAGAAGACATTTATAAATAAAACAAACAATTAAACAAATAAGCATGAAGAAAAAAACAGAGAATCAATAAAATTCTCTGTTTTATTTTCTTTATCATAACAAGAATTTGCACTTTTTTTTTTTTTTTTGTAAAAGTCTATAAAATATAAAGTATGAAAAAATTATTAATTAAGTTATCACCAATAGCTGTTTTAGTTCCTTTTTCAGCTTTTGCAGTAGTTTCTTGTTCATCAGAAACAAGAGAACAAAAAGAGAAATATGTAGAAGAAAATTACATCGGTCTTTCACTTCTTAAAGGCGGAAAATCTTCAACTGAGTTTTTCAAAATGTTTGAAGATAAAGAAATCGATCAACTATACAACATAGTTAAAGAATTAAAAGGATTAAAAGACAAACCTGAAGATCTTGAAAAAGCTCTAAAGCTTGGTACAGAAATTACTTCAATCGTTACAAAAGTTGCAGCAAGAGAATCTTCAAAACAAAGCTAAAACAAAAATGCCTTTATGGCATTTTTTTTTATATGTTGAAGATTATAATTTTGTCTTTGACGTATTGTTTTCTTTTTATTTCTTTGTTTTCAAGATATTTTTTAACATTTGCATTTTCTTTTGCTTTTGCAAAGAGAGTTTGTTCTGTATCGTTTTCTTCTTTTTCTATTACTGCTCTAACTTTTCCATTAATTTGAACTGGGATATTTATATTACCACTTTGAATCTTTGTTTCATCTAATTCTGGTCATCTTTGATCTTTGATTCGTTTTGCTTGAAGTTTTTCAAGTAGTTCTTCAGATAAGTGAGGAGCAATTGTTGATAGCATAATTACAAAATCTATAAGAATTTCTTTAGAAGATATTTTTTCTGTTTTGTAAAGAGTATTTATAAATACCATCATTTTAGAAATTGCAATATTGAATTTTAAGGTTTCAATTGCTAATGTTACATCTTTAATAGTTGAGTGAAGTGCAGATTGAAGTTCTTTATCATCTGCATTTTTATCAACTAATTCAGGACTATTAACGAACTTCATAATTCCCGTTTCAACTCTATCTAATCATTTTCTAATTCCGTTTAGAGTTTCTGTGCTTCATTCTTTTGTATCCTGTAAAGGACCCATAAACATTTCATAAGTTCTTAATGTGTCTGCTCCATGAGTTTCAACAATTTCATCAGGGTTTATAACATTACCTCTACTTTTGGACATTTTAACTCCATCAGTACCTAAAATCATCCCTTGGTTTACTACTTTCATAAAAGGTTCATCTACAGGTAAAATATTGATATCATACAGGAATTTGTGTCAGAATCTTGAGTAAATTAAGTGTCCTACAGCATGTTCTTGACCACCTATATAAAGATCAACAGGTAATCATTTTTTAAATCTTTCATAAGCTTCTTTGGAGTCAATTTCTAAATAAGTTCCATCATCATTTTTAAGAATATAAGCTAAAAAGTATCAAGAACTTCCTGCTCATTGAGGCATTGTATTTGTTTCTCTTCTGTATTTTTTACCATCTTTTTCAAAGTATAATCACTCTTTATTATTAGCTAAAGGAGATTCTCCTGTTTTAGAAGGTTTTATGTTTTCCATATAAGGAAGTTCAACAAGATTTTCTTCTATATAAACGTTATCTTGCTCGTCAAAATAAACAGGGAATGGTTCACCTCAATATCTTTGTCTTGAAAAGATTCAATCTCTTAATTTATAGGTTGTTTCTTTTTCACAAACAAGGTTGTATGCAAGATAATCAACAATTTTTTCTGTTGCTTTATTTTGATCTAATCCACTAAATACATCAGCATTAACTAAAGTGTTATTTTCCGAAAATACAGGTTTTACGCTTATTTTGTGTTTAGTTGCAAAGTCTTTATCTCTTTCATCTTCTGCAGGAACTCCCATGACAGCACCTGTTCCATATGTGTTTAAAACATAGTCTGCAACATAAACTTCAACTTTGTCTCCATTTATTGGGTTAATTGCAACAAGATTTGTTTTGATTCCTTTTTTATCTTTTTGATTTGAAATTCTATCTCTGTCACTCAGTGTTTTTGTGTATTCTAAAAACTCAAAAACCTCTTTTGATTTTTGTGCTTGTGCAATTGCTAAAGGATGTTCTGGAGCTAAAGCTATAAAGGAAACTCCAAAAATTGTGTCTATTCTTGTTGTAAACACAGAGATTTTTTCAGAGCTATTTTCTAAAGCAAATTCAACTTTGTGTCCTATTGATTTTCCAATTCAATTTTCTTGAAGAACTTTTAGAGATTCGGGGAAATCAACTTTGTTTAATCCTTCTAATAATTTATCAGCATAGTTTGTGATTTTTAGAACTCACTGCTTCATCGGTTTTCTTACAACAGGAAAACCTCCGCGCTCACTAACTCTGTTTCCGTGTTCATCTGTTACAACTTCTTCATTAGCTAAAACTGTACCTAAATCCTCTGATCAGTTTACATCAACTTCCTTAATTTCAGCTAGTCCATGTTCATAAAGTTTTCTAAAGATTCATTGAGTTATTTTATAAAACTTAGGATCTGTTGTGTCGACCTCTTTGTTTCAGTCATATGAAAAACCAAGGCTTTGTAGTTGCTTTCTAAAAGTCTTTATGTTTTCTTGTGTAAAAGGTGCTGGGTGATTTCCTGTTTTAAGTGCGTATTGTTCAGCAGGTAATCCAAAAGCATCTCATCCAATTGGATGAAGAACATCGAATCCTTGCAGTCTTTTGTATCTTGAAACTATATCAGTTGCTGTGTATCCTTCTGGGTGACCAACATGAAGTCCTGCAGCTGAAGGATAAGGGAACATATCTAAAACATATGCCTTTTTATCATTTTTGTCTGTTGTTTTAAAAGCATTTGATTTTAATCAAATTTCTTGTCATTTCTTCTCTATTTTTTTGTGATCGTACATAAAAAAATTATATAATAAAATAAGAAAAAGGAGAGTAATGTGTTTAAATATCTTAAAAGAGAGAAAAATCTAACTTTTATCACTATTTTCTTAGAAATAATAGTTGCACTAGAGTTAGTTTTTGCTGTTTATATCCCTTCAATTATTAATCAATACATACAAGAAAATAAAGAAAAAGAATTTTATATTTGAATATCTATACAAGGAGCTGTAATTCTTGTGTCAATTTTATCTATGATTGCAAGAATGGTGCTTAAAAACGGTAAGTTGTTAAGTAGACTTCGTTTTCATATGAGAGAGGATATTTTAAAATCCACAGTAAACGAAACAACACTGAATTTTGACAAGGTTGCAAAAGGTAAATTCATTTCACAAATCAAAGATCAAGTTCCGATGATTATTGACAGAGTTTATTTACCTTTCTTTGCTCTTTTTGGATATGCAACGTCCATTATCGCTTCTTTAGTTTTAGCCTTGATTTTAAGTCTTAATTTAGCTCTTATCATTCTTTTATTTTCTATAATCACAACCTTTATTCCTTTAGCTTTAGCTCCTTTTGTAAACAAGAATTTTAGAAGAATTTTTGATACTTACGAAAAGGGAACGGTTGAATTAAATTCCTTTTTAGGAACTTATAAAATGTTTTATTTTTTAAATACAAGAGACATTTTTGTACACAGACTCGAAGATATAAACTATAAAGTTAGAACAAAGTTAGCAAGAAAATTTATGTTAATTTTTTCAATGGAAGTCGGTTCTTGATTAATAATAACAATAACTGACATGATGCTTGTTGGAGTAACTGGGTGATTTGTTTTATTTAAGGGTGAACCTTTAGCAACTATAACAGCTATACCGATGTTAAGTTTTAAAATAAGTCTTTCTGCAAGAATGTCAATGTGATTCTTCGTTAACTACAAAAGTCTTAAAGACAAAATTAACCAGTTTCAGCAATTACCTGAATACACAGAAAAAAACGTTTTTGAAAACCAGGATGTCGAATTTGAATATTTAGAAATAAAAGATCTTAACTACAAATACAACGATAAAAATATCGTGTTCCAAAACTTTAATTTTAAGTTTGAAAAAGGAAAAAAATACTTAATTAAAGGTAGATCTGGTTCTGGAAAAAGCACGCTGATCAATCTTATTACTAAACAACTAAAAGGTTATGAAGGCGAAATTTTATATAACAATTACAACATCAAAAACATTTCCAATAAAGACGTTAATAGCTTGTTTACCTTTCTAGACTCAAAAGAATTTGTTTTCTTTGACAGTGTCTATAACAATGTAACCCTTTGAGAACAACACAAAGAACAGCAAGTTGTAGATGCTCTTGAAAAAGTAAATTTAGCTCACATCGATCCAAATTATAATCTTGATATCAACAACAGTTTATCTACAGGACAAAAACAAAGAATCAACATCGCAAGACATTTTATAAATAACAAAAAATTACTAATTTTAGATGAAGCACTCGCTAACATCGATCAAGAAAACATTACAAAAATTGAAAAACTTCTTTTTGAAAACAAAGAATTAACAATCTTAAACATCAGTCACCACGCTACCAACTATAGCGATTATAACGTTGTAATAGATATGGAGGAAATGAGAAATGAAATTAGCATTCAAGACTTCTAAAAAATACACGTTTCTCTATATTTTTGCTGAAGCAATCAACGCTCTAGCAACTTTATTCTTTGGTATTTTACTTTCATGAGCTTCTGCAATTATTTATGATTCAGTAAAAACCACAACTCCTTTAGAAGATGTTTTTAAAAACTTCATCTTTATTTTATCTCTTGTAGTTGCAGTCGATGTTTTCACTAAACTAACTATATGGGCAAGGGTTAATTTTGACATTCTTTTCAGAACCAAATTTCAACAAATGCTAATAAAAAATGTTTTTGAAAAACTTAGATTAACTAGTGCAAAAAACAACTACAACTATGAAGGTTCAAAAGTTTTTAACTTAATTTTTAATGATAGTGATTTAGTTTTTGATCAAGTAATTGCTTCACAAATTAAAATGGTTGGAACTACAATTGCCCTTATTGCAAGCTTAGTTTCTGCTGCCTCAATTAATATTTATTTAATACCAATTATTTTGGTTATTGTAATTTATTCCATCGTTATTTCTTTCTTTTTTAACGCCGGTCAAAAAAGAAAACAAAACATTTTCGCAAAAGTTAGAGAAGATTTCTATCAAATAATTGATAATCAGCTCGATGGATTTAGCAGACTTTATTACGCTAACAAAATTCACATGATTGCTAAAAATGCTGAAAAAGAAAATAAGGATTTAGTTATCAAAGAACAGACTCTTTCTATTGCAAGAGAGAAAAATTCAATACTCCCAGAAATATTTTTAAAGGTTCTACAATATATTTCAATTACCATAATTGCCATTTTACTTCTAATGAATACTAAGTTCTTTACTATATTTTCAATTACGTTTGTTGCCTTTTTATTCCCTAAACTTGCTGAAACAATTCCTGCTTATATTTCCAATATTAAAAAAATCAAAACAACTAAAGATATTGTTAAGAAAGTTGAATATAACATCGACGAAAATAAAGGAAAAACCCCTATTTTAGAAATTAACTCAATAGAATTTAAAAATGTTTCTTTTGAATACAACGAAAATGCAAAGGTATTTGAAAATCTTAATTTAAGATTTGAAAAAGGTAAAAAATACTTTGTAAAAGGTGAATCGGGTTCTGGAAAAAGCACCATTTTTAAAATGATTTTAGGTATTGAACAAAACTTTAAAGGTGAAATTTTGGTCAATGATACTCAAATTCAAGAACTCAGTGATATTGACTACAGAAACTCCATCACTTACTTAAATTCAGACAACATCGTTTTTGATGACACAATAGAAAACAACGTTTCTTTATGAACTCAAGACAAAAACACAGAAATTCAACAAGCTCTTTCTAAATCAAATTTATACAATGAAGTTATTCAAAAGATCGAACACAAAGAAAGTGCACTAACTCTTTCAGAAGGTCAAAAACAAAGACTTTCTTTAGCAAGAATGTTCTTTTTAGACAGAAAATTCTATGTTTTAGACGAAGTCTTTTCTAATCTTGATAAAAAGAATGTTGAAATAATTCTTAATAAAATTGCTCAAGATCCAGAAATAACACTAATTCTTGTTAATCACAATTTAGAACAAAAACATTATGACCTTTTTGATGAAATCATAGATGTAGACAAACTAAAAGTAAACAAAACTCAGCCACTTTAATTAGCTGAGTTTTTTTTATTGTAATTTGTTTTTAAATCTCTTAAGTACCATGTGTTTTTCGATTGCTTCTTTTTCTAAATTAAGCATTTCTGAAAGTTCCTCTTCAAGCTTTTGAGCATGGAAGAAAGTTGGCTTAATTACAGGTTTTTTAGGCGCAAACAACTCACAAGCCTCATTCGCTTTTTCGATTGAAATCTGATATGTTCCTAATTTTTCTGCTATTTTGATAGTTTCATTTTTGTTAAAAGTTAATAAAGGTCTATAAACAGGAAGTTTGCTTTGTGAAGCAATAACCATAATTGATTCCATTGTTTGAGAAGCCACTTGTCCTAAATTTTCTCCATTAGAAAGTGCTAAATATTTACCTTCTTGAGCTATTTCTGAGGCTATTCTGTAAAAACTTCTTCTCATTAAATTAATTTTATAAGACTGATCAGAAACAAGCCCGATGTAATTCATTAAGTCTGTGTAATTAATTTGGAATAATTTTGAGCCACCTTGATAGTTTGATAGCAGCTGAACTATTCTATCAACCTTATCAACAGTTTTTTGGTCTGTGTGTGGAGGAGTTATAAAAGAAAGAAAGTCAACATGAACTCCTCTTTTCATTAATTCAAGAGCAGCAACAGGAGAATCGATTCCTCCTGAAATTAAATGCAGTGATTTTCCAGAAATTCCAACAGGAAGTCCATCAAGCCCTCTTATATTTTCTGAAAACACAAAAGTTTCATTTTGTCTTACTTCAATGCTAATACATTGATCAAATTCTTTTAAGCTTACTTTTATGTCTTGTCTATTGTTAAAAATTGCTGTAGCTACTTCTTGAATAATTTGTCTTGAATCTAACTCAAAACCTTTTCAGTTTCTGTGACTATCTAATCTAAAAGTTTTTGTTTGTTCTTTTAGTTCTAAAAGCGCTGCTTTTTTGATTTCTGTGATGTCTGTTTTTACAACTCTTACAGGAGAATATGAAGAAATCCCAAACACAAATTTAAGTCTTCTTAGGTTTTCTTCGCTGTAACTTAAATACATTCTGTCAAAAGAAACTCTTGGAATTTCTCCAACTATTTTTATAATATTTTGCTTTAGTGTGTTTGTGAATTGTTTTCTGTTTCCGCCTTTTAAAACTAATTCTCCGTATCTAATTAAAATTAAATCATACATTTATTTCACTTCCTTTTCTAAAAAGTTATTAATTGTTTTTAATGCTTCTTTGTAATTTCCTGTTGCATAAAGGGTTTCCGTTGAGTTTAAGATAGCATTTACTTTTGTTTTTATAGCTCTTAAAATGTTAAGTTTTTGAATGACTTCATTTAAAACTTCTTTTGTAATTATTTTCTTTATTGTTGGAACTAACTCAACAAATAAAAGATTGATGTTTCTTAAAGAAGGGCTTTGTTCAAGCATTTCTTTTTGCAACTTTAAAAGAAGCTGATTTTCGTTTTCTTCAAGCATTAGTTCTTTTTCTTCAACCAAAAAGAGAATTTCTCTAATCAGTTCTTGGTAGATGATTTGTTGTTGTTTCATCTGTGGTTGTGTTAGTTTATAATTTTCAATTTTAGCAAACAATTCGTTTATTTGCTGCTTAAATTCTTTTGTGGATTTAATAAAAGACACAAAAGATTCATAACTAAGATTTTCAAGAAGCTCGCTGTTTTTGTTTTTTATGTTTTTTATTAGTTTTTGAGCTTCAGATTGAGCCTTTTCTCTTAAAAGGTTGATTTGTACTTCAAGTTCCTTAATTAAGGCGTCTAGGCTATTTAAAACGCTGTTTAAGTTGTTTTGGACAAAGAGATGCTTTTCTCTTTTTGAAAGATAAGTATTTTTAAATATTTCTGTATCTTTGAGCAAGCTAGAAACTTCTTTTTGCAGAAGTTGATAATCATTTTCTTTGTGAGCATTCAGCATCGAATTTTTTCATCTTTGAGCAATCTCTTTTTCAAAATTTTTAAAGACATCTTCAGGAATTATTTTATATTTTTGATTATCGATAAAAAGATCTTTAAGATGTTTTAGTTGATTTTCAACATAATCTTTTTGAAAGAATTCATAACCCAAAGAATAATTTAAAAGACTATAAAGACTTGTGATTGTTTTTTTATTTTTTTCAAGCTTCTTTTTATTTTCAAATAAAAGATTGATGTCTGAATAGTTGTTTTCGATTTCTTGATTTGTGTTTTTGATCGTTAGTATCTTTCAGTCTATGAGATTTTTATCAGCAACAAATGCTTCTTTGTAAGTCTCATAGAAATTTAGAGCTTTGTGAACATTCATATTCAGTTGATTATTAATGTTTTTGATTGTTGCGTTTGTTTTAAAAACTTCTAAAAACTCTTTTTTTATTTCTTCAATCAATTCTTCTCTGTCGCTTTGAAGAAGGTTTAGTTTTTCTTTAGCTCTTTTAAGATCTTTAAGGTTGTTTTTTAGTTTTTCATCAAGAATGTCAAAGATCTTTTCTTTGTTTTTTTCCAGAGTTTCAATTTTTGTGTGAAATTCTTTGTTTTTGTAGCTTGCTATTATTTGTGAGTCGTTAGTTGAAATGATTTGTTTTTCAAGTTTTTTAAGTTCGTTTCCTAAGAAAATTGCTTTGTGATATTGTAATTCAGCTTGCTTTTTTGCAATGTATTTTCTATATTTTAAATAGAAAATTCATGCTAAAAATAAACTTAGCATTAGCAACAGAAATGAGAGGATACTTATTAATATTATTCAAATTTCAACCATTTACTTTTTATTATACAAAAATGTTATACAATTTAAAAGCATTAACACAGCTAGATAATATTAATTTACATTTTCTTGTTTGTTTATTCATTTAGAAGTAAACTCGCTGGATGTTGAAACTATTAGAACAAGAAAAATAATTAGGAATTATCTCTCTTTCATAGTTAGTGCAGAAAGAGGAAACATGTCAAGATACACAGGTCCAGTTTTCAAAAAATCAAGAAGATTAGGATTTTCAATTTTAGAAACAGGTAAAGAATTTGCCAAAGGTAAAAAGAGAACTTATGCTCCAGGACAACACGGGCAAAGAAAAGTTAAACTTTCAGATTACGGGCTACACCTACAAGAAAAACAAAGAGTAAGATTTATGTACGGAGTTAGTGAAAGACAATTCAAAACAACTTTCTTTAAATCTTCAAAACGTAAAGGTGTTGCAGGAACAAACTTCCTACAAATGCTTGAAACAAGATTAGATAACGTTGTTTACAGAGCAGGATTTGCACAAACAAGAAGACAAGCAAGACAACTTGTTAACCACAACCACTTTACACTAAATGGTAAAAAAGCAAACATCCCTTCAATGCAAGTTTCAATTAACGATGTTATTGAACTAAAAGAAAAATCAAGAAACAATGTCCAAATTAAAGAAGCTCTTGAAACAAGACCAAAAGCTGAATGAATCGAAGTTAAAGACTTTAAAGCAACTCTAAAAAGATTACCTGAAAGAAGAGAATTAAACCAAGAAATCAATGACGCTTTAATCGTTGAGTTCTACAACAAATAATAACTAAAATACAGGAATTTCCTGTATTTTTGTTTTTCTTTTTTTCACAAAAGGCAATAAAAAAAACAGAGATTTTTCTCTGTTTTAAGCTCACTTGCTCTTTCTTTCAATTCAAGGTCTAACTTTTTCTTTAAAGACTTTGGTTCTTTGGAAGTAATGCACAAATAAGATTTGTCCAATTTCTCAAATTCCCCCGAAAATTCAGTAGATTTGAACTGACGCTTGGAAGATAACTCCCATAACAACGAAAATAATCATTGTGTAGTTTTGCATCTTGTTTTGCTTTTTAAGAGCTTGTTTTTCAGCCGCATTCATCAGCCTGTTGTTTTGTTTTCTTGAAAGTATTTTAGGTAGTAATTGTTGTAATAATTGAACCACAACTACCACAATTAGGATTGGTAAATAAACTCATGCTCCTGCAAATAATTCTTGTCATGATGTTGAAGCTAAGTTAATTCCTAATCAAGTTGTTGCCTTAATTCCTGGTAATCCTTGTAAAATTCTTCACATTGCAAGGAAAATAGGCATTGTTATTAATAATTGTTTAAATGGACCTGCAGGACTAACATTGTATTTTTTGTATAACTCAGAAATTTCTTGTTTCTGTCTTGCTTCCATTTGTTTATTACCCTTGTGAGGTGCGTATTTAGCATCAATTTTTGCTTTTTTAGCTTGCATTTCTTGTTGTTTAGATTGTGTAAATAATGATTTAAATCTAAGTGAGAAAGAAATTATTTTTGTTATTAAAACAGCGATGATAATTGTAATAATTGATGGTCATCCAGCTAATGTTTCAAGATTCATTGAGTCTGAAATTGAGGCCATCAGTTTTGACATAGGTCAAATAAATAATCCATAGAAAGGTCCAAGCGCTCAAGCATCACCTCAAGTGATGATAATTTTTTGACTTTCTGCATGTCTAAATGGAATTAATCCAGTTAAATCAGTTGATTCTGTAGTGTAATTTGCTGTGTTAAATTGAACTTCATTTTTAACTATCTTTGTAAAGTTAGTTTTTGACATAATGTCTAAAAGTGAAATTGTGTATCTTTTAACAAGATTTATGCTATCTTGTGAAGCTAATTTTCCTTTTTCTTCAATGTCTTTAATTGCGTTTTGTAATTTATTATCTTTATAAGAATCTAAATTAATAAGTTTTTTATTTAAATACTCAATAACATCTCTTGAGAAAGTGTTATATCTTTCAATTGAAGATAAGTTAGGTGATACATCATTAGATACACTCAAGAAGTAAGTTCCTTTTTTCGGATCTTCAACTTGAGAATCAACATGTTTAAGGTCTAAACCTGTTGTGTTTAATAACTTGATCTCACTTCATTCTTGGTTTTGATTGTATTTTTGTGTATCTGAATTAATAAATAAGTATTCGTCATTTTTACTTATTGGGAATTCATAAGTTCCATCTTCGTTTTGGAAAACTACTAATGTATTGTAGTTTCCTCATTTTCCATAATTGTTTTCTGTTTGTTTTTTAAGTTGTTTAATAACTTTTTCACGCTCTTCTGTTTGGTTAGAAACATAGAAGTTTTCGTTTGTTTTTCTTTGTGTTATGGTTTCAACACCTTGAGAGTTAACGCTTTTCTCAAAAACAACAGAATTTGGAGAAATTTTTTCTTCTGAGTTATAAAACTCAAGACCGGAACCAACTTGGGTTGATGTCTTAATTACAAATGATTGAATACACCCTGTTAGTGTTGTTCCAAAAATAAAAACATATATGAAAATCCGTAGCCATTTTCATATCTTTATAAATATATTTTTTTTATCTTCGGGATTTTCTTGGCCTTTGAAGAAATTATAAGATTTGGGTTTTTGTCTTCTATTTTCCATTTCTTAACCTTTCATAAATTTTGATTATTTCTTCTTTTTTCTGACTAAAGTCCAAGGATAAAAACCCTTTTCGCAGAATTAAAACTGTTTTATACAATATTGAATTGTAATCATAATCATTCATAATAGCTTTAATTTGCCGTCTGTAGTAATTTCTCATAACTGCATTTGCAAACTTTTTAGGAACAGAAATCCCCAATTGAAATTCATTCGATTTTTGATAATAAACAATAAGGTGTTTTGTGACAACTTGTTGTTTTGATTTTATTATTTCCTGAAATTCTCAATTTTTCTTAAGTCTATTATTTCTTTTCATTTTCTTAAGCTTCAGAAACTGTTAATCTTGCTCTACCTTTAGCTCTTCTTGAAGCTAAAACTTTTCTTCCACCAGCAGTTGCCATTCTTGCTCTAAAACCGTGAGTTTTGATGTGTTTTCTTTTGTTTGGTTGATATGTTCTTTTCATTATTCCTCCTGTGTAATTAATTGATTAATTTATTTACTAATTAAATAATAAGAATTATAGCATTTTTTTTATTTTTATATATTAAAAACTTAAAATTTTTCGTTTTTTATAGGCATTTAAAGTTCTTTGATTTTATTGACAATTATTAACATTTAGGTAGTAAAAACAATAAAAAAAGACCTAAAAATAGGTGTTTTTTTTGTTAAAAACTATATTATTTTATTTGTCATTTCGAGATTATTTTCGTTTTTAATTGTTAAAAACTTTATTTTAGTTTATTATTTATTCACTATGTTAAAAAACTCAAATTCTAAACAAGATGAACTAAAAAGATTAAATAAGCAATTGTTAAAAAGTTTTGAAAAACTTGTAGAAGATCCGATTATGCTATCTTCGATTTTTTCAACATCCTCAATCATATCTTATAATGAAGAGAAAGTTGTTTTATTAACACATAACGACACTGCTAAAAGTTTTTTAACAGTGGAGTTTTTATCAACTGTTAAAAATGCTATTTTTGATGTTTTTCAAAAAAATCTTGAGATTGAGTTTTTAACAAAAAATGAACTAAATGATTTAGATTATGGTGTTAAAAAAAGTGAAAGACCAAGAGTTGAAAAAATCAAAAAGTTTCCCGATAATCTTATTTCTGATTTCACTTTTAACAATTTTGTTTCAGGGACTTTTAACAAAGAAATATTTAGGGTGTCAAAAAGTATTGTAGATTATGACGAAAAAGATTACAATCCTTTATTTATTCACTCTGATTCTGGATTAGGTAAAACACACTTTATGCACGCTGTTGGAAATGCACTAAAAGCACGTGGCAAAAACGTTTATTACTTAAATCCTGACATTTTCACAAACGAAATCATTCTTTATTTAAAAGAGAAAAACAGCGAAGAAATCAACCATTTATCAAACTTTTTAAGTCAAATTGACCTATTGTTAATTGACGATGTGCAAATCTTGGCAACAAGAAAGAAAACTCTTGACATTTTGTTTAATGTTATTAACAATTTAATACAGAAAAAGAAACAAATTATCATCTGTGCTGACAAATCTCCTGAACTTCTGGGAGGTTTTGAAGACAGATTTATCACAAGATTTAAGGGAGGGTTGATTTTAGAGATTAAAAAACCAACAAAAGAAGACCTTTTAAAGATTCTTAAGTTCAAAATTGAGCAAAAAAACATGCATTTAGAAGATTGAGAAAACAATTCACTTAACTTTATTGTCAGAAACTTTCACAAATCAATTAGAGATATTGAAGGCGCTCTAAAAGCTGTTAATTTCTATACTTCAGATACAAAAGAAAACAAAAAATACACTGAATTAGTTATTAAATCTATCTTTGAAAAAATGTCTGTTAAAGAAGAAGACATCACTCCAGAAAGGATTTTAAACGCTGTTGCATCATATTATGGGGTAAAAACAACTGATATTGTCGGAAAAAGTAGAAGAAAAGAGATAGTTATTGCCAGATCGATGGCAATTTGAATAATGAGAGAACTTCTTTCATTAGCTTATGAACGGATTGGAATAGAATTTGGTAAGAAAAACCACACAACCATCCTCGCTTCTTATAAAAAAATAAATAACGAGATGAAAAGATCGACAGATGTAAAAAATGCAGTTGCTTCGATTAAGCAAAAAATCACAAAAGTGACATAGTTATTTTTTACTAAAATACCCGTTATACAGTGTTTTTAGGAGTTATTAACATTATTGACACTATAATAATAATTAATTATAAATTAATTAATATAATATAAATTAATTTAATCGAAAGGAAAAAATGAATTTTAAAATTGATAAGAAAAATTTAGAAAAAGATTTTGATAGAATTGCAATTGCTATTGACTCTACAAATCTAACAGTAAATCTTAGAGGTATATTTTTACAATTAAAAGAAGAAGGACTATATTTAATTGGTTCAAATGGTGAAATTTCTATTAAATCTTTTATTTCAGCTGAAAATTTAACCGAAATTAAAAAAACCGGAATTTCGTTAATCAATTACTCCTTATTAAAAAATATAATCAAAAAGACAAATGGAATTATTGAATTTGATTTTAGTAGTGATATTTTAACTATTAAAAATAACGAAGATGTTTATACTCTTAATTTAATGGAAGCGGAAGACTATCCTCAAATTCAATTTGATGGTTTTGGGGACAAAATGGTTGTTTCAGCAGATGATTTGAGAAAAGCAATTAAAAACACCATTTTTGCAGCTGCTACAGACAATCCTGAAGTAATTCTTAATTCACTTAATTTAGCTGCTTACGGAGGTTATTTAACCATCTCTGCAACAGATAGATATAGAATGGCAGTAGAGAAGGTTGAACTTAATGGAAAACCGGATTTTAATGTTTCTATTTTAGCTAAAAGTATCAAGGATTTTATACCTTCGGATTTGCATGGAGAAGTTGAAATTTTTGTTACAGAATATAAAGTTGAAACAAAGATTGAAAATACGCTAATTCAATGTAAATTAATTGGTTATCCATATAAAGATATTTCAGCTGCTTTTCCTTCTGGAGAAGAGTTAGTTTACCAAATCGAAATTGACAAAAAAGAATTTTCAGATTTAATTTCAAAAGCATCTATAATTTCTAGTGATTCTTACTACAAACTAATTTTGAGTGTAGATAATGAAGAGTTCTCATTAAGTGGTGAGAGAAAAGAAATGGGTAATGTTAAAGTTAAAACAAGAAATCACAAATTTAAAGGTCCAGAAGAATCTTTAACAATTGCACTAAATCACAAGTATTTAAAAGATGCTATTTCAGTTTTTGAAGGTAATGTGCATATTTATGTTAATAAAGCAAGAACAAAAGTTTTAATACTTTCACCTTCATGTCCTTCAAATAAACAACTAATGGGAACAACATAGGAGATAATATGAAAATAGAAATAAAAGGAAGTTCAATAAAGGTAAGTCAATTCCTTAAAAAACTAGGGATTATAGACACAGGAGGGGCTTCAAAAGAGTTTTTAGAAACACACAAAGTGATAATAAATGGTAAAGTTGCTGAAGGAAGATCTACAAAAATTCACGGTGGCGATGTTGTTTGAATAAACGATTCAGTTTATCACGTATTTTCTATATAATAATAAGGTGAATCTCACCTTATTTATTCTTTTAAAGGAGAAAAATGAATAACAAATTTGATGCAATAGTAGTAGGAGGGGGACACGCTGGGGTTGAAGCAACTTTTGCACTTGCTAAACAAAACTTTAAAGTTCTGCTAGTGACTTTATCGAAAGACAAAATTGGTTCAATGCCTTGCAACCCTTCTATTGGAGGTCCTGCAAAAGGGATTATCACAAGAGAAATAGACGCACTTGGAGGAGTTCAAGGAATTTTTGCTGATCGAGCAATGATTCAAATTAAGATGCTTAATGAATCTAAAGGGCCTGCTGTAAGAGCGATTAGAGCTCAAATCGACAAAGAAAAATACTCAAAAATAATTGCTCAAGAAATGGAGCAAAACCCAAATATTACTATAAAAGAATCTATAGTAACTTCATTGTTAAAAAACGAAAACACAGTTCAGGGTGTTGTTTTAGAAACCGGAGAGGAGTTTTTAGCACCCGCTGTAATTCTAACTACAGGTACTTATATGGACTCAAGAATCCTTAGGGGAGACCAAGTAGAAAAGAGTGGACCGGACGGCCAAAGAACTTCCTCTAATCTTTCGCAATGATTAAGAGAAAATGGTTTTAATTTATTAAGACTTAAAACAGGTACTCCACCAAGAATTTGAACTGATTCAATTGATTTCTCAAAAGTTGAAGAAGAAATTCTAGAAAATAAACCTTTAAATTTTAGTTTTAAAACAGAAAGAATTCTTGAAAAACAAGTTCACTGTTATCTAACTTACACAACTCCAAAAACACACGAAATCATCTTAGAAAATTTAGATCGTTCAAGTATGTATTCAGGACTTATTGATGGAGTTGGTCCAAGATATTGCCCTTCTGTAGAGGATAAAATAGTTCGTTTTAGAGATAAAGAAAGACACCAAATTTTTTTTGAACCAGAAACAGCAGAAGGTGATTTAATGTACATAAACGGTCTTTCTACTTCTATGCCTATTGAAGTTCAAAAAGAGATGGTAAAATCAATTCCAGGACTTGAAAATGCAAGAGTTGCAAAGTGAGCTTATGCTATTGAATATGACGCAATTGACCCATTACAACTTAAAAAATCTTTAGAAAGCAAACTGTTAAACGGTCTGTTTTTAGCTGGACAAATTAACGGAACAAGCGGTTATGAAGAGGCAGCTGGACAAGGGCTTATAGCGGGAATTAATGCTGCTCAATACCTAAAAAACGAAGAAGCTATAGAAATCCTAAGAAATGATGGTTATATAGGTGTTTTAATTGATGATTTAGTAACTAAAGGAACAAAGGAACCTTACAGAATGCTAACTTCAAGAGCGGAATATAGACTACTTTTAAGAAATGATAATGCTGACTTCAGAATGTCTAAATACGCTCAAAAATCAGGAATGATCACAGAAGAAGAATACCAAAAAGTTGTGAACAAATATCAAAGTATCGATCAAAAAATGGAAGAATTAAAAAATGACTTTGTGTCTTCAAAAAGTGAGCTTGCTCAAAAATATAATGCTACAAATGGACAATCAAAATTCCAATTGTTAGCTCGTCCTGAAGTTGATTATACAGATATTTTAGGTGATTTTGAGTTTGGTTATGAATTAAGCGTCATCGCAAGACTAGAAGGATACATCCAAAAACAAATAAACGAAGCTCAAAAAATGATTCGTTTAGAAAAAATGAAACTTCCCGAAAATATTGACTATGATCAAGTTGATAATTTAGCAACCGAAGCAAGAGATAAACTTAAGAAAGTAAGACCAACAACAATTGGACAAGCTTCAAGAATTAGTGGAATTAACCCTGCTGATATTCAAATGTTAATGTTCTATTTAAACTCAAGACATAAATAATGAAAATAACACTAATTGCTGTAGGAAATATTCAAAAACAATTCGAAGCACTAATAAGTGAATATAAAAAGAAAATTTCCTTTTTCAGAGAACTTAACATAATAGAAATAAAAGAAATTAACGAAGAAAATATATCTTTAAAAAAGAAAAAAGAAACAGAAAAAATCCTTGAAAAAATTCCTAAAAACACAAAAACTTTTTTGTGTTCTTTACAAGGAAAACAAAAAACATCTGAAGAATTTTCGGATTTATTAGATGAAGCTAATATTTGTTTTGTAATAGGTGGATCGAACGGAGTTGAAGAAGAATATTTTGAAAACAAAATTAATTTTTCAAAAATGACCTTTCCTCACCAATTATTTAGAGTTATGCTAGTAGAACAAATTTACAGAGGATTAGCAATAAAAAACAACATAAAATATCACAAATAAAGGAGAAAAATGAAAACATTAAAAAATGATTTTTATGAATTTATAAACAAAGACTGACTACGAAAAGCACAAATACCAGCCGATAGATCGAGCATAAGCGCCTTTGTGGAGCTTGATTTAGAGCTTGAAAAATTATTAAAAACACTTCTAATGGACTGATCAACTAAAAAAAGAGAATTACCAAGCAACAAACACATCAAAGAGATGGTGAATTACTTTTCAATGATCATGGATGTTAAAAAGAGAGAAGAATTAGGTTGAGAACCAATCAGAAAACACATCCAAAAACTTGAGAAACTAAATTCATTTGAAGAAATTTTTGCACAAGATCAAGATTTTTGAAGATCTACTTCACAACTTCCTGTTGGAATTTCTTTACACGAAGACTTTAAAGATTCTTCAAGAAAAATTGTTTGACTAGATGGTCCTTCTACAATTCTTCCAGCAAAAGAAACTTATGAAAAAGAGGAAGCAAAAGATTTTTTAGCAACTTGAAAAAACATGGTTGTCGATCTTTTAGTAGACTATGGAAAAACAAAAGAAGAAGCACTAAAATTAGCAGATTTAGCTCTTGAATTTGACAACATCAATAAAGACATCGTTTTAAGTGCTTTAGAACAAGCTGACTATGTTTCTCTATACAATTTAAAATTAAGAGAAGAGTTAGAAAAAGTTTCCAAAAATACAGATTTTATCGCTATTTTAGACAAAACTGTAGGGCAAAAAGTTACAGAAGCTTCTGTTGTAAATTTAAGATTTACAGAACAATTTGATTCTTTATTTTCAAAAGAAAACTTTGAAAAATATAAAGCCTTTATGATTATTTTCAGTGTTCTTTCTTTCTGTTCTGATTTAAGTGAAAAAATAAGAGAAAAAGCAACAGAATTTTCAAGAAAAATTAACTCAATTGATGAAGTAAGACAGCTAGAAAAATTTGCTTATGATAAAGCAGATGCTCTATTCTCAATGCCTTTTGGTCTATATTATGCAAATGAATTTTTTGGAAAAGAAGCTAAAAAAGACATCGAAAACATGGTTTTCAACATGATTGAAGTTTACAAAAAACGTCTAAAAGAAAACACATGATTATCAAAAGAAACAATCGAAAAAGCTTTATTAAAACTTTCAAAAATGGATGTTATGATTGGTTTCCCTGAAAAAATTCAGCCATATTACGATAATTTTAAAACAACAACTTATGAGCAAGGAGGGGATTTAGTTTCAAACAGCATCGCCTTCTCAAAAGTTTACAATGACTATGCATTTTCTCTTTACCACAAAGATGAAAGTAAAGAATATTGATCAATGTCACCAGCAACAGTAAATGCATATTTTAACCCGATGAAAAATCACATTGTATTCCCTGCAGCAATTCTTGCATCTCCTTATTATGATGCAAAAAGATCTAAATCTGCAAACTATGGAGCAATTGGAGTTGTTATAGCTCACGAAATTTCACACGCCTTTGACAATAATGGTGCTCAATTTGATGAAAACGGAAAATTAAACAATTGATGAACTGAAGAAGATTTAAAACAATTCCAAGAAAGAACACAAAAAGCTATCGAGTTATATGATAAAAGAGAAACTGAATTTGGACCAGTAAATGGGCAATTAACAGTTTCTGAAAACATAGCCGATCTTGGAGGGTTTGCTTGTGCGCTTGAAGCTGCACAGATGGAAAAAGATTTCAGTGCAACAGATTTCTTTGAAGCTTGAGCAGTTTCTTGAAGAAACAAAATGAAAGAATCTGCAGCAAAAAGAAGACTAGAAACAGACGTTCACTCACCTGGTAAAATTAGAGCTAATGTAGTTCTTGGTAATTCAGAACTATTCCAACAAACATACAACATCCAAAAAGAAGATAAAATGTATGTTTCAAAAGAAAAAATGGTTAAAATTTGATAGTTTTTAATTTACATATAAGAAATCACTGTTAACTTCTTATTGCTTTTATCTAAAAAATAGTAATCACTTAATTTATATTTTTTAGCTTGATTATTAGCAAAAATAAACTCTATTATTGAGTTTATTTTTTTTGTACTTAATTCAATATTTAAGCAAAATTTATGTAAAAATATAAAAAGCAAATAAAAACAAACTTTTGAATTTTTTTTCAGAAAATCAATTGAAAAATTTTTGAGTTCTCATTTAGAAAAAGATTTTAAAACTCTTTTTTCCTTTATTTGAAGAAAAAAGTTTTTAATCCTAAACTTATAAAATAAAAAACATTTAGTTGTTTGTTTGTTTCTATAAATATTTCTAATTTTATTTCTTGAATAAATATCTAATGTATTAGTATAATCAATAGCAAAAGGGATTTTTCTTTTTATTAAGTTATTTTCAATTTGTTTTTTTCATTTTTTAAACAAAAAAGGACGATAAATATTCATAGAATGTAAGACATTTTGTTGTTTAATTCCCCAAAAAAAAGGATTTCTTTTGTTTTCTTTTTGCATCAGAGCGGTTTCCAAAAAATCATCTTTGTTGTGAGCTATTAATAAAACATCACAAGACTCTTTGTCATAAATTTCTTTGAAAAAAGAATATCTTATTTTTCTTGCAAGAGATTGAAAATTACCTTTTTCAGTATATTCGCTTTCACTTACAGAATAAATAAATAAAGGAATTTTGTGTATTTTGCAAAATTCCTCTACTATTTTTTGATCTTTTCAACTATCTTCTCTTTTGTTGTAATTAACATGTGCAACAATTATGTTTCTATCTTTAAATTTTTCAAGCATAAACATAGAATCTGGTCCACCACTTACAGCAAGAAGAAATTTTTTATTTTGCTTTTTTGTTTTTTGCATTAAATCTTTCTATAACTCTTCTGATGTCATTTGAAATAAAATCTATTGCAGCTTCAGAAGATTCTACAATTACCCTATCTAGAATTTCTTTTTCTGAATCACTGAAAGGACTTAAAACATAATTTTTATTGTTTTTATCAGCCGGTCTTCCGATTCCAATTTTAAGTCTTTTAATTTGATCTGTTCCAAGTTTTTCGATTATGTTTTTCATTCCGTTGTGACCTGCTGGAGAACCGTTATTCTTGATTGCTGCTTGACCAATTTTAAAGTCCATATCATCATAAATAACTAAAATATCATCAATATTTATTTTAAAAAAGCTAGCAAGCGAACTCACAAACTCACCAGATAAATTCATATAAGTTTGCGGTTTGGCTAAAATATAGTCTTCAGTTTTAACAAAAAGACCATTGAATTTATTTTTATCAAATTCTAAATTTAAGTCGCTTGCAATTTTATCTAGGACTCAAAAACCCACATTGTGCTTTGTGTTTTTGTATTCGTCTCCTGGATTTCCTAAACCTACTATTAATTTCATAATTTAAATTATATAAAATTTTTATTAAAAAGGGCTAAAGAAAGATTTTAAAGTATTTTAAGATGTTTGTTTGTCTTTCTCGGTCGTTGATTTTTACAGAACTATTAAACGCTTCTCTTTCACCGATGACTCTTAAGTAGTATTTAGCCCTTGTCATTGCTGTATAAATTAATTTTTTAGTAAGCATGTTTTTGTAGTTTTCAAAAATTAAGACAATAACAAAATTAGATTCTGAACCTTGGTATTTGTGAATTGAAACACAGTAAGCGAGTGAAATATATTTAGCAAACTCACTAGGTTTGTATTTAATAAGTTTTTGCTCATTAAATCTTACTGTAATAAAATCAATTTTAGACTCAAACTTAATAACATGCTCTATAAAGCCTATTTCACCGTTTAAAACGTCGAGTTTGTAGTCGTTTTCATTTTGAATAACTTTGTCTCCAATATAGAAAGTTTTTCCATTAATTTCAAAACTTTCTGCATTTCTTTTTGTAAATAAAAGCTGTTGAACAAATAAGTTTATTGCATCAATTCCAACATGAGTTCCATAAATAGGTGCTAGAATAGTGATTTCTGAAATTGGATATTTTTTAAGAGCTTGCTCTAAAAGAGTTTGAATTTGATCGTTAATTTTAAAAGGATTTGTATCGATAAAAAGGGAAAATTCTGTATTTAAGTCAGGAACTTCATTTTTATTAACCATGTTTGCATCATCAATAATACTCTTTCCATCTTTTTGTCTATAGTTATTTTTCAGTTCACTAACAACAAAGACATTTGAATTTATAAAGTCGCTTAAAAGATTTCCATAACCAATAGAAGGGATTTGATTATTGTCTCCAATTAAAACGATTTTCTGTAATTTATCTAAATCAAGACCCTTTAATAAAGCACAAAAAAGATCTGTGTTAACCATTGAAAACTCATCAATAATCAAGACTTTTTTCTCTTGTTTGTTTAAAGAATCAAAAAAGAAATTATCACCTTCGACTGATCTTACTTCTAAAAAAGAGTGGATTGTTTGTGCTTTTATTTGTGACTTTTCAAAAATTCTGTAAGCAGCTCTTCCTGTAGGTGCTAAAACGATCATGTCACTTTCTTTATAACTGCTTAAAAAACCTTTATAAATGTGCTTTAAAATCTCTGTTTTTCCTGTACCTGGTCCACCTGTAACAACAATTAAATTATTCTCAAAACAACTGTTTATCGCATCTTTTTGGATTGAATCAAGATAAGAAGGAAGAACAGGATAATCAATTACATCACTGAAACTTGTTTTTTTGTTTCTTATTTCAATTAAATTCTTAACAATAAACTCTTCTTGTTCCTTTAAAAATCAGTGTGTTACTGTCTTTTCTTCTTTATCTACAAAGAGTTTTTTTTGAGCAGAAAGCTCTTTAAAAAGAGTAATAAAGTACTCTTTTTCAATGTAAAATCTTTCATTAGTTTTAGAGAAACCTAAAAAGGGGTTGTTGTATTTTGTGTCACCTTGAGAATCTAAAATATTGTAAATATTATCAAGAATTAAATATTGAATTCTAATTGGGTTATCAACAGAAAAACCTAAAGCAAGAGCTAAAGCATCTATTTCATTAAAATTAAACTTATTCCCAGACATTAACACATCATAAGGATTTTCTTTTAAAATTTCTCAATATTTTTCTAAATTAAAAACAACTTTTAGCTTTTTTAATAAAGAATTAGAAAGGTTATGTAATGCAAAAAGGGACTTTATTTCTGTTTCAATGTCTTTTTTTTGTAAAGCAGCACAGATAATTTCAGCTTTTTTGTGTGTTATTTCTGATTGAATTTCAAAAATTAATTTAGGATTTTTTGAGAGTATTTCAGCTGCATTGTCTCCTCATTTGTCATAGATTTTGTTTGCAATAACACGCCCAATTCCTTGGAAAATACTGGATGAAAAGTAGTTAATAACACCTTTTTGATTCTTTTCAATTATTGATTTTCACTTTATTAATTCATAAGATTCGCCATATTTTGGGTGATTTTTTGTTTTAATTTCAAGTTCATAATAAACATCACTAAAAAGCTCATCCTTTGCAACTATTTTAATAGGTTCATTTCCATCCTGTTCAGATCTAAAAAGATAGACAAAAAAAGTTTTGTCAAAACTTGAGTATAGAATTCTAAATAATTTCCCAGTTACAATCTTCATAATTTAATTATAGTATAATTAAGCATATTTTTTTATTGATGGAGTATAATTTAAATTATGTTAAATATTAAGTTTATATTAAATAATAAAGAAGAAGTTATTGCTAAGTTAAAAACAAGAGGATTTGATGTTTCAATCGTCGAAAGAGTCTTTGAATTAGGAGAGCAAAGAGGATCTTTAATGACAGAGCAACAAAAACTTGAGGCCTCAAGAAACTCACTGTCAGCTCAAATCGGACAAAAAGTTAGAAATAAAGAAGATGTAACAGAGATTAAAAACGAAGTTCAAAAAATCAAAGAAGAGATTGAAAAAATTTCTGAAACTACAAATTCTGTAAATCAAGAAATTGAAGAATTGTTACTAAAAATACCTAATTTACCTTTAGAAGATGTTCCTGTAGGTGCTGATGATAATGACAACGTTGTAGTTTATACAAACGAAAAATTAGGTAGAGGACTTGTAAAAAACATTAAACCTCACTATGAAATTGGGGTTGATTTAGATATTTTAGATTTTACAAGAGCTGTTAAAATGTCTGGTTCAAGATTTGCAATTTTCAAAAAAGATGGAGCAAAATTAGTAAGGGCTTTAGTTTCTTTCATGCTAGATACTCACGTTGAAAATGGATATACAGAACTAACAACACCAACAATGGTTTTATCAAAAATGCTTTATGGTACAGGACAATTGCCAAAATTTGCTGAAGATCTATACAAAATTGAAAACAATGATTTATGAATGATCCCAACAGCGGAAGTTACAATTACTAACTATCACAATGACGAAATTTTAGACTTAAGCAGCCCTGTAAAATTTGTGGGTTACACAAAATGTTATAGATCTGAATCTGGAAGTGGAGGAAGAGACACAAAAGGACTTATTCGTTCTCACGAGTTCCATAAAGTTGAACTTGTTAAAGTTGTTTCTGAAAAAGATTCTTTAGTTGAGTTTGAAAAAACTGTAAAAGATGCAGAAAGTATTCTTGAAAAACTTGAGATTCCTTATAGAAAAATAGTTCTTTCTACAGGAGATACAGGGTTTTCATCAAGGAAAACATATGATTTAGAACTTTGACTACCTTCAGAACAAAGATTTAGAGAAGTTTCTTCAATTTCTTACTTTGGAGATTTCCAAGGAAGAAGAGCTTCAATAAGATACAAAAACGAAAACGGGCAAAATGAATATGCTCACACAATTAATGGTTCTGGAATTGCAATCGACAGAGTTTATGCAGCAATTTTAGAGCAATACCAAAATGAAGATGGAACAATTGATGTTCCTAAAGTATTAGTTCCTTACATGAATGGAATTACAAAAATCAAAGGATAAAATAGAGGAAACTCTATTTTTTCTTTTATTGTGGCACATTAAATGGCACAATAAACTTGCTTTTTGGCACAATAAAACCATTTTTGGCACATTAAATGGCACAATAAACTCAAAAATGGCACAATAAACCTGCATTTTGGCACATTAAATGGCACAATAAACTCAAAAATGGCACAATAAACCTTATTTTGGCACATTAAATGGCACAATAAACTCAAAAATGGCACAATAAAATGGTAAAATAGAAATATATATTTTTTTTATAATTAAAGGATGCAAAATGAAACAATGAGAAAATGATAAGGTTGAATTTAAATGAGATTTACCTGAACCACAAAAAATTAAAAAAGTAATTGCAAGTTTTTTGAATACAAAAGGAGGAGAAATTCACCTCGGTGTTAGAGATGAAAATGGAACTTTAGATTTGGAGAAAATAAAGGAAAATAAAAAACAGTGAACCGAAAAGTTAACTGAAATAATAACAAACTCTTTTAGTTCAGATGCAAGAGATTTAATTGAAATAAACAATGATAATAACAGCTTTATCATCTTTGTGAAAGAAGGCAGAAATAAACCATATTATTTTTATGATAAAGAAGGAGTTTCACCATCTAGTTTTTACATAAGAATAGGGAGTTCGACAGTTAAAGCTAACGAACACGAATGAAGACAGATGGTCTTAAAATCCAATTATTTAGATTTTGAAAAATTAGAAAGCAGAGAACAAAATTTAACTTTTAATTATATTTCTCAAAGATTTCAGAATTTATCTATGCAATTCAATCCATACTCATCAAATTTAATTAGCAAAGAAACAGGTAAATACAATAATGCAGCACTTTTATTAAGTGATCAAAACCCATATATAACAAAATTTGCTCTTTTTGAAACAGAAGATTTAAGCAGTAATTTTAGAGATAAAAGAGATTTAACAGGATCTCTCGTTGAACAAATCGATAAAGCTATTCAAATTTCTTATTTTATAAATCAAAGAAGAGCAACCATAAATGGATCTGTTTCAAGAGAAGAACTTTCAGATTATCCAGAAAAAGCACTAAGAGAAGCGATTGTAAATGCTTTTTGTCACAGAGATTGAAGTGTAGAATCTAATATATTTTTAAAATTTTATCTTGATAGATTAGAAGTATTTTCTCCGGGAGGAATATCTGGTAATCTAACTTTTGAAGACATAAAAAACGGACACATAGGAACAAGAAATGCAAATATCATAAACTTGTTAACAAAAATAGGAGTAACCGAAAACTATGCTTCAGGAATAAAAAGGATAATTGGAGAGTATGAAAATTTCCCAAAAGCACCTGTTTTCAGTATTACAAAAAACTCTTTTTTAGTTGTGATTTTTAATAGAAACCATGTTGCTAAAAAAGAAAACAATTGATTCTTAAATAACAATGATTTAAGATACAAATTAATAGTTGAAGATGAAGAAAAAAGAGTTGTAGAACACAAAGAAAATAATGGATATAATGTTTCTGTAAGAGAAAATTCTATAGAATATCTTATGAGGAACAACCCTGAAATAAAAATTACTGAAATACAGGAAATTACAGGTCTTTCAAGAAGAACAATAAGTAGAAAAATAAAAATATTAAGAGAAGAAGGGAAGTTACTTGCTAAAGGAAGTAAGAAAAATATTCGTTGAATAATAAAAGAAAACTAAAATCAAAACAAAACAAGCAAATCATCTTGTCTTTCAATTTTACAAAAGCAAAAAACTCCCAAAAGGGAGTTTTTGTATTTTATTCGTCTTGGTCTTCTAATTCAATATCATCTTCAATTTCTGTATTTGTAATTGTGTTTCCTGTGTTTCCCAGTTTTTAATACAAATTCCTAATAGTTTAGGAATTTTTTTATACCCTATATTTATTACATAAATATAGGCAAACAAAAACTTTTTTTACTTTTTTCTTGCTTTTTCTTGCCTT
>NZ_JAFIDB010000004.1 GCF_017052595.1 Mycoplasma procyoni | reverse complement strand
AATCCTGTATTTGAGATTCCACCATTAAAAACAGGATATTTTCCGTTTTCTTTTTGTTTTGTTTTTATTACAAACTCTCCACTTGTAATTTCAGTCAAATTTTCGAGGCTTTTAAGTTCTCAAGCGTAAGTAAAACACATAATTTTCATATTTTTTAAATTGATTAACTCATTTTTACTTACTCTCTTATAACAAAACAAGTAAAACAAAGTAAGCAATAGATTTTTTGTATTTTTATTGTCTTTTTTGCTTGTTAAACAGAAAAAGTCTGTATTTTTAACGAAAATACGCTTTTGCTTACGCTCAAGAAGTGATCGAAGATGATTTATTTTATCTATAAGTAAACTTATCTTTTGTTGTTCTTCTGGTTCAATAGGAATAACAATTCTAATTTTCGCCATAACATTATTCATCAATTTGGGTATTCCTGCTGTGGAAACGTGTTTTCATGCTTCGTTATTCAAAATCGTTGCAATACATAAATTTGAGTAATTATTTTGATTTAGTAAAACTCCACTAACGTTTGTTGAGTAGAATTTTCCTTTTCTAAAATTTACATCTCCTGCATAACCATCAGTACTTCAAGTAATAGAATCTTCAAATAAAAATTCATTATAATATCCCATTAATCCTTTATTAGTTGTTTGCGAAGAATATACAGGATAAATAAAATCACCGAATGCAAATGGCTTAACTTTTGCGGTCGCAAGAACTAAACCTCTTGTAACTTTAAACATTTCAGCTATCTGTTTAAGTTCCCAAGCGTAAATATAAAAATTGCCAAAATAAAGGGAAAATCACTGTAAAAAGGGATTTTCTGTACCTTTTCAAAAGAATAAAATCGATAAAGGGAATAAAAATGCCTTAAATCATTAAAATTTAAGGTTGTTATTTTCAATTTCAAAATTAAACAAATAAATTCTCAAGCATTGATTTCTTGATTTGCTTTAATTTCTCTGTTTTACGCTCAAGAAGTGATTGAAGTTTTTCCAATAAAGTAAAAAGAGAAGAGATTTTTTCTTGTTCTTTTTTATTTTTTGTTGATAAAAACTGAAAATTTTCTACTATTGGTTTTGAGATATTTAATTGAGAAGTTCCAGCTCCTTTTTCTTTAAAATATCTTTGATTTATATTTATCAGAAATTTTAAGTATTCCGCTAAAACATTTCCTTTAATCCTTAATCCGGCAACTCTCTGATTTAAAATATACTTATTTTCTTGATCTATGATTGCTACTTTTCCAAGTAATAATCCATGTGCTATATCACTCAAAATCATAACTAAATCATTTTTTCTCAAAGTTTCATCTGTTGTAGAAACAAATTTGTTAGAAGATTTTAAATTTCCATCCAAAGAAACTGAATTCAGATTCACAAGTTCAAATTTACCATTATCACTAACTGAGTTTTCATAACTTTTACCATTAAAAAACAAAGCTTCATTTTTGAGTTTTTTAAGTTCCCAAGCGTGAGTAAAATCCCTAAATCTTATGGCTGGATAAGGGTTATCTTGATATGCAAACATTTTCTCTAAAAGTGATT
Organism: Mycoplasma procyoni; assembly: GCF_017052595.1. Classification (GTDB taxonomy): domain Bacteria; phylum Bacillota_I; class Bacilli_A; order Mycoplasmatales; family Metamycoplasmataceae; genus Mesomycoplasma_A; species Mesomycoplasma_A procyoni. Next base: position 108,001 of record NZ_JAFIDB010000004.1, on the reverse strand, counting down.
TCTTCAAACTATCAAAGATTTTTTGCTCACGCTCGCGAAGAGATATGACTGTATCGATGTGTTGCAGCATAAGTGAAATTTTGGACTGTTCTTCAAGTTCTGTTGGAAGCATAAAAGAAAGATTTTTAATTTTCTCTGAATTTAAATTTCCTTGTGTTCCAGTGGAAATTAAACTGGTTCAGAAATCTGTAAGTTCAAATAATTTTAATTTATAGTAAATCATTTGAGTTAATTCCTCGTTAGCAAATTTCATATTGAAAAAAGCTTGTGAAGTTGCTGTTTCTTTCCCTAAAATGCAAACCTTCCCAACTGATGCATACATAGCAAACGAAATACTGTTTTTAGGAACTATTCAAGCTGTGCTATTTTTTAGCCCTAAATTTGTGATTTTCTTTTCTGTTTCAAAAATATATTTTCCAGAATTTGAAACGTCAGATATAGTTAGAAAGTTTATGTTTCCATTTTCATAATAATCTTTATTTTGAGTTAAAGGAGTTCCACCAGAACCAGATAAAACATATAAATTTTCAAGGCTTTTAAGTTCTCAAGCGTAAGTAAAATTTTTGAAGCGAATTTTGGGTACATTTTTTGTGTTTTGCATATTTTTAACTCCTTTTTTGTCAAATATTTATTATTAAAATTATACATTAAAATGCTTAAAAACTGATGCTTGAAATCAGCATAAGTTTAAAGATTTTTTGCAAATGTTTTTTGGAGATTATAAAAAAAAGGTAATAAAAAATCCTTGACTAGCAAGGACTTTCTAACCTTCGAGTGTTAACCGTCTGGTACCATATATTGTATATATTTGCATATATACATTATTATTATACACCATATTTTTTAAAAGTCAAGAAAATTTTTTATTTTTTTTATAAATTTTCTAGTTTTTTACTTCAAATAGTGCAAAAATGATGTTATCTATGTCTTTTTGGCCCTCAATTTTTCTTGGAAGCTCTAATTTATCTTCATCATTTATTCTAATTATAGATCTATTTTGTAAAAAAATGATGTATTTTTCTACAAATTCTCGATTTTGAGCCCCATTTATAACATCGAAGATCTTAATTACTGAAAATACTAAATCTTCTTGGGTGATTGAGTTTGTTTGAGAAATAACTCAAATTATTAAATAACAAATTTCTTGAGGACTTAAATTAACTATTCTTCTGTGGTTTGGTCTGTAGTTAACTCTTGGTTCTCAAGTTGTGTTTAGTTTATGATAAAAGATTTTACCTTCTGCATCTTCAAAATAAACTAAAAAGTTTTCTCATTGAAGATTATTTAGAGCTGCTGCTAAAATATCTTTTTGATTTCCAAAATAGCTTCTTACAAAAGTATCTAAGAAAGCTTTGAAGTATTTTTGGATTACTTTGGAATCGATTGTGTTTTCGTACTCAAATACTTCTTTAAGTGCTGATGTAATTAAATTAACGTTTTTGATGTTGTCTTTTGGTCATCTAACACTCATATCATCAGCTCAATGGTTTTGTTTAATGATTTCAAAAACTTTAGATACAACTTCATTAAAATCAACTGATTTTTTAAATACGTTTTCTCCTAAAGTTTCTTTAACTACAATTTCTGTAGGAATAAAATCATCTTTTTGTTCTATAACTGGAACATTAGATAAATTGTGATTTTGTTCTACAAAATCATCTGAAGGTGTTTCGATATCTTTAGAAGCAATTGCTTCTTTAATTGCATTATTTAATTTAGAAACCTCGAATTCACGGTTTTTAAATCAGTTTGTAGATCAGATTCTATAAATTTTTCAACCTCTTGATTCAAGCAGACCTTGACGAATTAAATCACGATCTCTTGCACTTCTTGAGGAATGATAGGTTGCTCCATCACACTCAATTCCTAAAACAAATCTTGCAGGATTTTCAGGATCAACAACTCCAAGATCGATTTTAAATCTTGAACATCCTACTTGTGATTTAAGTTCATAGCCAAGTTTTTTAATCTCATTATAAACTTCAATTTCAAAAGGACTATCAAAGACAGTTTTGGTGTCTTCTAAAACATTATCAACTTTTTGATCAAAGCCAAATTCTGCATATTTTAGATATTGTTTAAGGAATTTTACTCCTTCATTTTTAAGATCATCAACTCTTAAGTCGCTATAAGAAATTGATGAAACAACAATTGTTGAATCTTTGGCACGTGTTGTGGCAACATTTAGTCTCTTTTCTCCACCTGAAAGGTTAAGAGGTCCAAAGTTCATTGAAATATAACCTCTTGCATTAGGACCGTTAGTTATTCCTAATATAATAATATCTCTTTCATCTCCTTGAACAGTTTCAATATTTTTAATAAATAATTTGTTTTCTGTTTCAAGAGATTGATATTGTGGTTGTTTGAGAATCATTCTGGTTAGCTTATCTTCAATTAAGCTTGCTTGTTTGAGGTTAAATGTAACAACTCCAATTGTTTTAGAAGCGCCAAATTTATCTCTGAGTTCTTTAAGAACTTCTACAATTTTGTCAGCTTCAATTTCGTTTGTTGAAGAATCATAAAGTCCATTAACCTTAATGAATTTAACTCCTTCAATTTGTTGAGGGTTTGTTGAAACTTTTTTGGCACTTGGGAAAGTAATTAATTTATTTTCATAAATAAACTCATTTGAAGGAGCGATTAGTTCTTCAAAACGAGAACGGTAGTGTCATTTGAGCATAAATTCATTAACTCTACCTTGAAGACGTTCAAGAATTGAATCATAGTCGCTTTCAGAACCTTCATCGCTAATTTCATATTCTTCTAAAATTGAATCACTTACTTGGAAGAAGTTTGTAGGAGGTAGTTGTTTTGTGTCTCCGGCAATAATAAATTGCTCTGCTCTCATTAAAGAACACACAGCATTTTCTGTTCTAAGCTGAGATGCCTCATCGAAAATTACAACATCAAATTTGATGTCACTTGATGAAAAGAATGAGCTAACAGAAGAAGGCGACATCATGAAGCAAGGTTTTAGCTTTTGAATTAGAGGATAGTATTCTTTTTTAAAGAATTCTCTAATTGGCTTTTGATTTCTTTGTTTTGCAGCTTGTTCTTTGATCATTCTAACATCACTTAAAACAACTGTTCCATTTGAGTTAGGAATTTGTTGAGAAATGTTTTCGATTATTCTGTATTTTGCAATAGTTGCTAAGTCATCTAATACTTCTTTGTATTCTTTGATGATTTGCTCATACTGCGCTGAGTTTCAGTTTGGCATGAATTCATAAATATATTTATCAGTTAGCAATCTAATAAATCTTTTAGCATAAATATCTTCTAATTTAGCATTTTTAAGACTCATAGGATCTAAATTAATTGATTTTTGAGCTAAATCTTTTGTGTATTCTGATGTATATAAGTCATTATATGATTCTCTAAATTTTGAGAAATCATCATAATTAAAGTTATGAGATAAAAGAGAATCAAGCTTGAAAATTACATCTTTGATTGTTTGAGTGTCAATTTTGTACTCAAAGATTTGGTCACTGAAGTATTCGCTAAATTTTTGTTTTAGTTCAGAAAATTTAGAGTAATTAGCATAGTAATTTTGTAAGTTTTGAGCTTGGTTGGCAATAATATTTGCTAAATTGTTTTTGTTTTCAAATCTTACACCAGATAAATCAAGTGCTTCATTGAATTTGATGTAGTATTGGCAATTTTCTTTTTCAAAAATTAGTTTATTAAGCTCAACATCCTTAACTTTAAGTTTCGAAATTAGTTCTATTTGCTCAACAATTGGCTTCATTTTTTCTTTTGATTGAGCAATTTTTTCAAGAATTTCTAGATCATCAACAACTTCTTGATAAGTAACTTTTTTGATGATTTTGTGAGCTTGCATTGCTTTTTTGATTTGTCTATATTGACCACTGAAAAAACGTTTTAGCGGGTTATTAAAATCTTCAATTTGATTTAGGAATTTGTGATTTTGAGTATCAATAATGCTTAAGTTATAGTTTTGAGAAAGTTCAGCTGCTAACTTTTCATAAACTTCTCTTTCTTTGATTAGCAGTTCCAGTTGCTCAATTAATGAATTTGGAACACTATTTAATAAAAATCTATAGTTTTCGAGGTAATTAAGTTTATCTACAGAAGCTGAAATATCAAAAAATCTCTGTAACATTTCTGTTTTTGCACTTTCAACAGAAATTGAAGAATCAAAACCAGAAGGAATAATGCTTGAAATAGAACTACTTAATTTAATTAGTTCTTGTTTAAGTTCATAAAAGAAAGAAGAAAGGTTTTCTCTTTCTAGAATATTAAGATTTGTTCTATAAAAACCTTTTCAAGGGTTGTTTTTGAAATCATAATTAATTGATTCAAAAACAGATTGGAAAGAATTGATTTCTCTTAGGATGTTTGAGTATTGCTCTAAATCAAGTGATTCGATATTTTGGATGTCGACTTTTAGCTCATCTGCTTTGAGGTTGATGTATTTTTGGTGTTCTCCAATTAATTCATAAATGGAACGATTGATTCTTCCTCTTTTTGTTAAAAGAGCTGTTTTAAAATCATTCATTGATTTTAGTGTGAAATTGTGAGAATTAATTCTGCTGGAGTGATAATTTTCTGAAACTTTTGAGTATTCAGCAGATTTATTTAGTGTGTCGTTTAAGTCTTTAATAAAAGCTCTTTTTTCAAGTTTGTCATTATGCATGTTTAATACATAATCACCAAAACCAATTTTGTTAATCAATTCATTAACAACATCTAAAGCTGCTCTTTTTTCAGCGACAAAAAGGATTTTTTTGTTTCTTGCAACTAATTCACTAATGATATTAGCAATAGTTTGTGATTTTCCTGTTCCTGGTGGACCTTGGATTATGAAACTAGCTCCTGCTACAGCAGATTGAATTGCAGCTTCTTGTGATGAGTTTGTAGGTAGTGAGTGGAAATAAGATAAAGGATCAATTAGTTGATCAATTCTGTCTTCATCAACCATTTTAGAACCATCATCCTCAACATTATTTACTAAAATATCTAAAATTCTTGAATCTTTTATTTTGTCTTCATTTAAAACAACATCATTGTAGATCTCGATGGAAGCGAATTTGAATAATCCAATATGACTTTCGTCCAAAATTTCTCATTGTTCAATTGGGCTATTAGCGTTTGCTTTATCGACTAAATCACGATATTTACTTTCTATCAGTTTATATGATTGTGATAGTGAAAGTCCTTCAAAATCGCTTGGTTCAATTTCAACTTTAAGACCACACTCATTTAAGATCTTTTTGTTTAAAGAAAGGTTGAGATCTAAGTTTTCATTGTTTGTAATTTTGATTTTCATTTTTTCAACTGAACTTCCACGTTCAAGTTTAACAGGAATAAAAGCAATTGGTGAGTGTAATTGCTCACCTTTTGCTCCTGTTCATTTTAGAATTCCTAAAGAGATAAAGATAACATTTATCCCTTGTTCTTCAAACATTAAACGACCTTTACGTTCTAATAAAGTTAATATTCTTTTGATATCTGCTGCATGAAGTGTAGTTTCTAAAAATACAGTTCCAGAACGTTGATCGATATCTCCTTCACCTAAACTAATAACGTTATAAATTGTTGAAGGTTTAGAGTTTTCTATTTGATTTAATATTTTTTCAATTGTAAAAAATAACTGAATTACACTTGATCTTGAGTACTTGAAATTAATAAGCGGATTTCTTGCACTTGTATCAAGTAATTTATTCTTAAGTTCTGAAATTACTTTATTTTTTTGTTCATTATTATTTGGCGATTCTAAATACATTTATTCTCCTTTTCTTTTAATTAAAATGCATACAAAATAATTTTATTGATTATTAACATTTTAGCAAAAAAATACAGAAAAATAAAGGGAATTCGCTAAAATGAGCCGTTTTTCTCTGACAGAAAACTGTGAGAGAAAAATCTCAGGAAAAGCCCTGAGATTTGTCTGTGAGATTATTTTTTGTCTGTTTTTGGGAACTGGAATTCGGTTGGAATTTTGTATCCTACTTCTTTAAATATATTAGTTGTTTTTCCGGGATATTTTTTCTCTAAAGCTTGTCTGTAAGATGTTTTTTGATCTTTTCCTCCACCATAAATTAAGTCATATTGTGGTAGGTTATATGAACCATAAAATCCTTTGTAATCAAATCCTTCAGATCTTAAAGCTGTAATTAATCCAGTTTTTACAGATCTTTGTGAAGCATGGTATGCTCCAATAACTTTGTTGTCTTGAGTTCTAGCTGAAGAACCAGAAGCTCCTCCTAAAGGTGAATAATATTGAGGCATGTAAGATAAACCAGAACCGATTAATGTTTTCTTATCTTTTTCAGATATTATAAAGTCTTTTCCAACTCTTGTTGCAGTAATAAACTCATCTGTAATACCTGGTTTATCTGCAAATACTCTATTCCCTAGAGCATAAGAAAGATTTCATCCTCTATCTCATTTTTCTTGTGGAATGGTATATTGTTCATTTATTTCATTTTTTGAAATTTTATTAAATAAAGTGTGATCTCCATTTGTAAATAATTCTAGTGATCTTTCTTTTCTTGCATTATCAGCTTCTTCTTCATATTTATCAAAATCGAAATCTTCTCTTGCTGATGGATAACCTAAAAGATATAATTCATCTCATTTACCATCTTCTTTTCTTCATTTCTCAAGTTCAGTTTTCAGTTTAGGTCTATCAATTCTTGTGTAATCATGGAGATAGTCTTTTTCTAAGAATTTAATTTGTTTTTCTGTTTTATTTGCATAATCGTTTGTAAATTCTTTAGCTAGTAAACTTTTATCTAGGAATTTGCTTCCATCTTCTCCAATAGTTTGTCCAGCAAATACAGCATTATTATCTAATTCTTTAAAATCTAGTTCTATTACAGCAAAATCTGCAAATTCTTCTGCATCTTTGTATTTTTTAGCTTGCTCTTTTTCTAAAAAGTCAGCAGGTTTAGAATTTAAATAATCATCTGCAGAGTAAAGAATTTTTAGTCCTTTGTCTTTTTCAAATTTTGGTGAAAATAGTTTTTGGAATCTCTCATCATACTCAATTAATCCTAATTTTGTGTGAATTCCTGTTTCTGGGTTTAATTTAGTTAAAGAGAATCCTTTAATTTTTTTATTTAAAACATCTGCAACGTGGAAGTTTGTTCCGAAGAATCATTTTGTTGGATATGATTCCTTATCATCGTTTTTCATGTAATCAAGAATTCAAATTGTTCCTGATGTAGATCTTGATTTTAAGGGATCGTTTGGAGCTTCTGGATCTTGGTATGTCATTGTTAAAGAGTATGTTTGTAAAGCAAAATCTTTGTATTTATCATTTAATAAATATCTCGGAACTCCATGTTGTGTAAATTCAGCGCCATTTGGAATAAAATCAGCTCATGAAGATCTTTTACCTTGTTCTGCTCTATCATTTATGGAAAGTTTAACTTTACCGTCTTCTAAAACAGGAATTGAGAATCCTTTGTATTTTTGGTTTTCTCAGGTGTCTAATTTTAATTCTTCTGCAATTTTATTTAACTCAGCTTCTTTTTCTGGACTTAATGTTTCAGAACTTCTGTATCCTTGGAAACTTGCTTTTAGGGAATCTGTGTATTTTTTGTTGTCCACTTTAAATCTATCATCTTGAGAAGTTTTGAAGTAGTTTACTTTTTCATCTTCTGAAACATTGAAATTTGGATCTTTGATAAATCCATCTTTATCTAAGAAGTTTTGTTGTTGTTTAAATCCTGTGTATTGAATTTTTTTATTATATTCTTTTCCATCAATTTTAACTGAATAAATTATTTCACCAGAACCAGTATATGTTGATTTTTCATCTCCTTTTTCATCCCTTTCAGGAACAATAGATAGAATAGAAACATCTTCTACCCCTTCTTTTTTGTAGTTGAATTTAATTGCTGACTCTGTTAATTTAGAGAATAGTATATCTTTTTTATCTTGACGTTCTGCGTTTCATTCAGTAACTGTGATGTTTAAATTATCAAGGACTTTTTGAACTTGTGGAGTTACAACTTCTCCTGTACCTGAACCAGATCCTGTATCACTTGGTTTTCCTGTGTCTCCTCCTCCAGGAGTTGGTGAAGTATCTCCAGGACCAGGGTTTTGATTATCTCCTGGTGGTTGAGTTTTATCTCCTTCTTTTGGTTTAGCTGCGCTATTACATGAATAAAGAAATGCTAATGGTGTTATTGATGCCATCATCAATAATGCTTTTAAGTGCTTTTTCATATTTTCTCCTTTATTATTTATAAAAAAATTATATAATTTTTTAATATTAAAATAAAGAAAAGAGGCAAAAAATGAAAATAACTGCACAAAATAAGAAGATTTTAATACTTTCTGGATGAATTATAGCGATTCCTCTATCTGCTGCTGCAGTTTCAGTTTTTTCATTAAAAGACTTTTCTAGCATTCAAAATCCCTTTTTAGCATCAGATAATATAGTTAAAATAGATAATAGAGATGTTAACTTTCATGATGGAGAAAACTCAATTAGAGACCACAATCTTAAACCAAATAAACCTGTTGAACCAGAAACAAAACCTATTGTAGAAGAAATAACCAAACCAGAAATTATCGAAGAAAAACCAGAAGAAATTACAAACATCCCTGTTGTTGATCCTAATAAAGAACCTGAAGTTATTGAATATGTAGAAAATGGTGCAATTGAAGACAAAAATCCTCCAATTGAAATCACTGTTCCAGAACCTCAACCAATTGATAATACAAACAACAAACCTTCAAGTTCTTTAGGCCAAAACCAAAAAGAAATTTATGTTTATATAGGTGGTGTTAAAACTAAAGTTGTTGTTGAAACAAGACCTCCAAGAGAACAAGACTCAAGAGACATTGCTGCAGGAATTGTTTCTCCAATAAATTACGTTCGTTATGAAACTCCTGAAATTGTTTCTGTTGAAGTAACAGAAGCAGCAAAAGAAGGAAACAAAAAAGATGCAATTAGTGCACTAAACAAAACTACATTCCCTTCTCACATCGCAGAAGAAATCAGAACAAATCAATATACAGACGAAAACCTAAAAAGACTTGCTAACACTGATTTTTACAAAAATAGAATTGATAAATTTAGAAGACTATTAGAAAACGGTGATGCTGTTTATCCTTTTTTAAGTGAAGAAGGACAAAGACTTTATCCTGAACTTAAGAAAATTCAAGATAAAGATTTAAGATTTATTAAGATTATTGCTTATTTAGATCTTTCTAAATTTACTAAAGTTTCAGAAGCTGTAAATAACGATTTAGCTAAAGGTTTAACAATTGGAGAAGACAACTCAAACGTTTATATTAATGAAAAAGGAGAAATCGATTCATATTCTAGAGATGTTGTTGTAAATGCTGTTCAACATTCTTTAATTAGAGATAATAGCACATTAAGAGTCTTTGGTTATGATAGTTATTATGGAAGAACTCCAGGTTCAATTGCTGAAGGAACTTATCCAGGTTGAACCAAAACTGATATTACTGATTCTCAAGAATTTAAGCACTTTAATGTTTCTAAAAGTGATGGTTTTAGTATTTCAAGACTAGATAGAATTGAGCCAAAAGAAAACCAAAGAAACAGTGGGGTTGTCGTTGAAATTGATGCTGCAAATCCAAGTGGATATGCAAAAATTGAAAACTTTATTAAACAAGCAAAAACTGAAGGTGTTGAAATCACATCTTATAGAATTAAAAATATGGGTTCTAAAGACTCAAACCAAAGATTCTATAGTATTTTAAAAGCACTTCCAGATCACCTTCCACAACTTGAGTTATTTTTTGAAGGCTCTAATGCTAACACACAGGCACTAATTGCTCTTGAAAACAAAAAAATTAATGAACTTTCTATGTATACTTCAGGTAATTCACTCAAAAAAGAATGAAGCATAAATCCTTTAGCTCTTAGAAATACAGATTGAGTTAACACAATTGATTACAACGTTAGCTTTGATTATGCTTTAGGATCAAAAGTTCCTACAAGAATTACTTTTGATACACTTGCTTTTGAACAAAGTGATTTACTAAGCGGACCTGACAGACTCAAAAGAATTAATGATGGTTTAAGAATGGCTTATTTTGTTAGAAATAATGAAGCTGTTTTCCAAGGAGGATTCGGTTCTGGACTAAACCCAGATCAAAACGAAGGATGAAGCAGTTATCCTGTAGGTCTTGATTTAAGTAGAGTTACATCTCTAAAATCTCTAAGAGGTCTTATTTTTAAAGATCAATATAAACCAGCTAATGGAGAAAGAAAACTAAAAAGAATAGTTTTATTTAATAACTCTGATACATTCTCAATTGATACAGAAGAATTAGCAGAAGCACAATTTACAATTTTAGATCGTTCAGGCTTCCAAATGCCTAAATCTGAAATTAGATTTAGCAATGAAGCGGGAACTCAAAAAATTAAATTAAACGGTTCTCAATTAAGTTCTTCTGCTATTGAAAACCTAAACATTTTATTAGAATGAAACCCAGATTTTCCAAAACACGATACAGAAATATTAGTAGACTACTCAAACACAAAACTTTATAATCAGCTTAAGACTTTAGGGTATAAAGTAAGATATGAAAGTGGAGACATTCTAGTCTAATAAACAACTAAAATATGCATCAAACAGCATTTTTAGTTGTTTTTTTATTTAATATAACAATTATTTTTAAGATAAGATCTGAAATAGTAATACAATTTAATTATATAAAAACACAGGGGTGCTTTCGAGCTGAGATTATACCCTCTAACTTGATTCAGTTAAAACTGACGTAAGGAGTGTATTTTTTCTTTTACCCAAGAAAGGAAAAATGAAAAACAAGTATTTTAGTGTTAAAGACATTGTTATAACGGCAGTGATTTTAGCACTATTAATTGCAGGAAAAACAATTGAAAAAGTAATTCCGGACTTACCAAACGGTTTAGGAAATATTGCTAAAATTTCAGAAGCTTTTTTATTAATTGCAACAATTAGTGTAGGTTTTAAAAGAACGGTAATCGCTCTTTTTATTTACATAGTAGTCATTTCTTTAATCTTTGCTTCCTTTTTTATAGGTGGCGTTTTCTATGTTCAATCTTTTGCTAAACAAACTGGAGTGTATTTTTTAGATTACTTTATTCCTCTATTTTTAATAGCAGTAATTGGTCTTTTTAGAAAACTCAAGAAACGATTTTTAATATTAATTGCCTTTGGTTTTGTCTTTTTAGCACTTTTATCACACACAATCAGTGGAATTATTTTCTTCAAAGAATATTTAGAACCAGCAATTAAGAGCGAAATTTTCTATTGATTATTGTCTTTTGGACTTAATTTATTAGGTTATGTTGCTTTTGTTGTCGGTGTAATTCCAATGGTTTTTCTTGCAAAAAGTCTCAACAAACACAACAGAATGGACTAAAAAAATCTTAACCAAGTGTTAAGATTTTTTGTTTTGCATTAAATTTTTGGTTCTGTCAACATAGTCTCTTAAAGCTAAACCAACACCATTTTGATCAAATCTGCTTGTTTTAAAGTGTGTTTTTGATCTTGTTAAGTCATTTGCATTTTCCATTGCATAAGAGTAATCGGATAACTCAAACATTGGTCAGTCATTTGCACTATCACCTATTGTCATACAGTTTTTTATATCCTCATCAAAGAATTCTTTGGCAAATCATTTTGCTGTTAAACCTTTTGATGATTGTTTCATTGTAATTTCTAAATGTTGTGGTCTCATAAAAGCAATATTAAGATCTAAATCTTTGATTTGATCATAAATTTCTTTGATGTTTTCAACTGTATCAAACAGCTCCATTTTTACAACATTTTTATAAACTTTATTTGATTCAATAATTACAGAAGTATCAAGCAGTGAAAAGTCATAACTATAAGAAAATTCTTCTCTAGCATTTCAAGTATAATAATTTTGATCATCTCAATAATTTAGTTGAGAACCATATTTATTTGACATTAAAATAATGATTTCTTGCATTTTTTCTGGAAAAACATTATTTAATAAATATGTTTTTGTTTTGTTATCAAAAACAGAAGAACCGTTTGAGGTTATTAAGTATCTAATTCCAAGTTCATCAGCAAGATTTTGATGTCTTTCAAAAGCTGGATTTCCTGTAGAAACAACAAATTCTCCGCCTTCTTTTTGAAATCTTTTGATGTCTTGTTTTAGTTCTTCACTTGCTCTAAAATCTCTTCCATAAATTGTTCCGTCCGCATCGGAAAAAGCTATTAATTTTTTAATCATATTTTTAATTTTACAACATTATTTCTTTTTCTTTCTATATTTGAAAAACTTATTGTAAATTTTTATTGAAAATACAGAGAAAAAGATGATTAAACCAAGTGATAAAGGTAAAATTCAAAGTCTTTTTGTAATTTTAGATCCCAAAGTTTCAGAAGGGTTATTAGGATCTTGTTTTCAGTTTCTTAAAACCGTTTTTTTATCAAAAGTAACTAAGTTATTTTTGACTAAAAGTTCTGTAGAACCCACTATTTTTTCTGTGTTTTTGGCTTTTATTACAAGATTTAAATAGTTGTTTCCTTGTTTTTCGATTAGTGGTTTGAAAAAGTCGCTATTTTCAATATTTTCAATTTCATAGTCCTCTTTATAAGCTAATAAAAACTGATCAAAAAAGATTTTTGTGTATTTTTCAATTTCGTTTTTAATTGCTATATAGTTATTTGAAGAAAGATTAAGAGTTTCAAGTCTAAAAGTCTTAAGATCGACCTTTTTATAATTAAAATCATTGTTTAATTTAGTTCTAAAAGTTGTTGAATTGATGATGTTTTTGTTAGGTGATAAAACTTTAAAATCAATTCATTTATTTTTGTTGTAGCTTAAAGCAAAAACTTTAGACTCAAAAAACTCAACATAGTAATTTTCAAGGAATTTGAAATCATAGACTTTAAAGTACTTTTCTAAGTGATTAATAATGATTTCTTGAAGAGCTTGAAAGTCAACATCGTTATTGATTTCAAGATCATCAATTTTGACTTTAGAAAGATCGAAATCTTCTTTTAGGTCTGTTTTTTCTGTATTTCTATTATAAACTCTTAATATTTTTATACCTTTGATATTCTTTGTTGTGTCATCTTTTGTTTTAAGTTTAATAAAGACTTTGTCATAAGGATTTTTAGATAAAAGTTCCTTGATTTGCTCAATTTTTTGATCTAAATTTTCAATTTCGTAGTCTTGATCGATTACATACTCGCTTGAAACAGATTCTCCAATTTGATTATAGATTTTTTGTTTAATAATTTGAGAATCTTCTTGGTTGATAAAGTTGATTTCATCAAAGTTGATATTTTGAAAAATATCAATTTTATTGTTTGCTGCAATGTCTTTAAAATAGACATAAATAACGCTATTTTCCTTTTTAATAATAAAATCATCTTCATTTCCTGATTTTAGTTTAAAAACAAAAGTTAGCTTTTGATCATCAACACTAATCTCATAATAAGTCTTATCAAAATATAAAAAGTCAAATCAAGTATCATCAGGTAAAATGTCGCTTTTTGATCGAGAGTTTCTTAAAGCTTCATTAACAACTTCTTGATCTAATTTAGGAACAATATCAACTAAAGCCTTTTCTTTTATTTGGTTTAGTTCATGTTCAGATTCATCCCTTCAAGAAACTCAAACATATTGAGTTTTGTTGTTTATTTGGATGTTATCATCAAAGACATTATCTTTAAGTCTAAAATTAACTATTACAACATTTTGATTATCTTTATCTAAAGAAATTGTGTAATCTAAAAGATTCTTGTTTTCAAAATCTGCTATAAAATTCTGTTTTTCTTCTGTAGTTAAATTTAAGAATTCTTCTTTAGTTATAAGATTTGCTTTAGCTTTAATTGCTTGCTCATTAATTAGAGGTTCAACAGTAATTAAGTTGCTCTGTTTTTGTTCAATTAAGTTATGAAAATCATTTAGATACATCTTTCAATACTCAATCAAGTTAGCATAAGGAATTTTTAAAATATCTTTATCACTCATTTGGAATTTGGTCTTTAAAAAGTTCTTTAAGTGTCTACCTTGAAAAGTCGAAAATAAAGGATTTATGCGGCTATTTGTAAAAATTGAGCTAAATTTTTCACTCTTTGTGCGATCGCCAATTAAGACCAATTTGTAATTATCAATTCCGCCTGTTGTTCTGTAACTAAACAATCAAAGGCCTTCAGAAGAAAAGTAATTATTTGTGTTTTGACTTAATTTTACTTCAGTTCCAGAGCTTGCTGTATAGGTATAAATTGGCTCTTCAATCAATTCAAACTGATTTTCCACTTCTTTTACTTTGTATCTTTTTACAAGGGTTGTTTTGTCATTGATTGTTAGCTCACTTCCTTTTCCTAAAACAACTGCTTCTGCAATAAATCCTTTATTAAAGCGATCAATTTGTGCTAAAGGTTTATCAGTTTCTGATAAAGGATCTTGCAGAAATCTTGTTTTATAAGGCAAATCAGAACCAGAATTAATTCAGACAATCTCTTTTTTAACTCCATTTTCTTTATCAATTTCAGAGTCATATTTTGGATTTTTGACTTTTTCGCCTTTAGAATCAACAAGGATTTCGCCTTTTTGATCTAAAACAAATTCCTGTATTAGTTCTTTTTGGGCAGGGTTGTTATCAGGATCTCAACCAAATCATTTTATGTTTAAATCTGCTCCTTCGTTTTTAATTATGATATTAGTTTCTCAAGATAAAACAAGGTTTTTGTTTTCTTGATTAATGTTATTTTTAGAAAACTTTTTAAGTTTAATGTTGTATTTAGTTTCTTGAGTAAGTGCACTCAAATCTTTGTAAAATTCTCTGTTTAAAACATCGATTTTTTTGTCGTTTATATAAAGAATTTCATCTTCTTTTTTAGTGGTACTAAAAAAGATTTTAACTCCTGTTTTGTAGATTCAAGTTCCACCATAAGTTGCTGAAAGAGGTTTATCATTTGCAACTCTAACTCTTGTATCATTTTTGAGTTTTAAGCTATTAATATCAGTTTGATCGAGGTATTTTCCAGGAATAATTTTAAAGCGATCAACAATTGTTCTAGCCTTTTTAAACTCCGTTTCTAAATAGTTAATTTTAATTGATTTTGCTAAATAATACTCGATTGGTGCATTGTTTAGTTCGTTTTGAGTCTTAATGAAAAAATCAATTACTTCAGAACCATTTTCTTCTCTTTTTCTGTATCTAAGATCAAAAGCTCATTTGTTAAAAGTTGAAAGATTGTCATCTTTAAACTTTTTCAGTTTTTGTTGTAAATAATAAACATTAGATTTTTCAGAAGGTGAGTAAGTTGGTGTGTCAATTCCTCTTCAAGAACCTGTGTCAGTATCTAAATTAAGTCTGTTTTGGTTGTTTAATAAAGAGCTAAAATTGTTTTTAAGTTTAGCTAAATCACTGTTTTTATTGCTTTGTCTTTGGTTTGTGTAAGTGTAGTCAATTTCAATATCAAAAGAGGTGTTGATTTTAAATTCATCAATATAACTTCTTTGGCTTGATAAATCACCCGTCAATCTTTCATCTGTGTGGACATAAAATTGCGTTTTAAAGGTTAAATTGCGGATTTTAATGCTGTTAACACTCTTTCCGTTTGAGTTATAAAATTTGATTTTCTCTTCGATTTTTTCTCTGATATCTCCAAGTATTGGCCAACTAATTTCAATTCCTTGTTCTTCTCCTTTTGAAAATTGTGTCACTGGAAAATTTTCTTCTTGTTCTAGTCCAAAATACAACTTAAAATCAGGCATAAAATTATCTTGAGACAAAGTATAAACTTCAGGACTTCTTAAAATGGCAAAAGATCCATCATCGTAATTTAGACCATGAGGTTTTAGATGAGAACCGATGTATTCTTTTTTAGTTCAACCAAGACCTTCAAAACCCCAACCTTCAAGACCTACAGCAATATTTTTGTTAGCTCCATATCAATTTGTTGTTAGGATGTTTTCTCATTTTCCAAAGAGAAAACCTCCTTGTTTATGATAATAAGCATGATTAGCATGCTGTAAAATATTGTAATTTGGTGTCACAAGTCTCATAAAAGGCTTCTTGCTTGAATTTATATCACTCAATGGTTTTTGTAAATAGTACCTACTTAGAACACTATATTGAGAAACAAATTTATCAAAATCGATTGATACATTCGCTTTGTGATAAGAGTGGTCAATTAAATTGCTATTTTCATTAGTTTGTACACTTAGTACAACTGGATTAGTGTCGATCATGTTTCTCCTTAAAGAAAAAGTGTTTTTCAAATTTGTTGTAATCAAATTTGAAGTAATATTTGTGTTTAATGGATGAGATCAATAAGCACTCACCTCTTGTTGAATTTGTTATAAAATCTGCATCAATATCATTAATTAAGTTTTGATATTTATCATTTTCAGAACTTGGATTAAACAGTAAATTAGTTAATTTAATGTCTTGTCCAGGCAGGTTAAAAAAGAATTTATATTGCATATTCTTCAAGATTGCATTAGTTTTATTTTCTAGTTTTTTGTTGAGTGAAAAGTCTGAAATATTTTGAGTTGCTAGCATCAAACTCCCGTTATATTTACGAATAGTTTTTGCACTATCAAAAACGAAATTAAGTGTTTGAAGGTTATTTTCGTCTATAAACTTATGCAACTCATCAATTAAAATCAATGTTTTATTTTTATTTACAAAAGCATTTTGATTTAATTTTGATCTTAAATTGAACAAAATTAAATAAAAGAAAACGTTAATTTCTGTTTTAGAAGAATTTTCAATCAAAACCTTTGTATCAATAACTATAAAATTAGAGTTAAGATTTAGATTCTGTTTTGAGTTATAGTACTTTTGATAAATTCCTCCATTTTCAAAATTACTTTTTAATCAAGCAAGCAACTTAATTTGCTCTTTTTGATAAATTTCTTTTTCAACATCTTCTCAATTTTGATTTTCTACTTCTTTTATAAAATCAGAAACTACAGGAAAATTACCCTTTTTAATCTCATTAATTTTGCTTTTGTAAAGGGAAATTAAGGCATTTGTGATAATAATTTCTTTTTCTTCGCTTCAGTTAGAAATCATCAATTTAAATCAAGAGATTAAAAAGGAGATTCTTTCTTTTATCTCTTTATTTTCAAGCGATTCTATTGCTTTAAAATTTTCAATTCAAAAGGGATTTATAGAGTTTTCAGGACTTCCTGCTTTGATAATATTGATATCAAAAATATTACCAATATCACTATATTCACTTTGAGGATCTAAAATTACAACATCACAATTGTTTTTTAGATAGTTATCTAAAATCAACTTTTTCATTGCTGTTGTTTTACCTGCTCCAGAAGTTCCTAAAAACACACAGTTAGAATTAGTGTGATAGAAATTTCTTTTTCAAATATTTAAAAAGAAATTTTGTTTTTGGTTTTTACCAACATAAGAATTTGCATCTAAAGAATAGTTTTCATAGATAAAAGGCCAACCAAAAGCGATGTTTCTTGAAATCATCTCAATTCCCTCTTTTAAAGTATCATCATTACAAAAATTTAAGCTTTTATAGGCTTCAAACTGCCTAAAAGTTAAGTTGTTTTGAGAACATTTTTCATACTTGATTTTTAGGTTATTCTCTTTGAGAAGTTGTTTATTATGCTCTTTTGAGTCCTCAAGTTTTGTAATGAAAAATAGAGAAGAATTGAAGAGCTTTTGGTTTTCTGTGTTAATTAAATTAATTGTTTCATCAATGGCATCAACATACTTTTGATCCTTTTTCTTTCTGAAAATGGATTTGTTATTAAAGGCCATTGAAGTCAGCAATTTATTTGTTGCACTATTGATAATTTTTTCATATGTTTCAAAATTTATTGGACTTATTTTTCAGACTATTTTAGTATTAGAAGTATCAAAAAAGGAATTAGCTCATCCAACATTTAAATCAATGGAATAATCACTAATTGTAGAAATTCTATAGTTAACATTATCAATTCTTAAATGCGATGATTTTGTTTCAATTTTTGAAGGAATTAATTCTAAAATGTCCTTATTTTCTGTATTTTCGTTTTTTTCATAAAATAAATTAAGAAATTCTTTAACATCTTTTTTGTCCATTTTTTTAGAAATAATTGCCATTTTTTCAAAATGAGAAACAATGAAATTGATGTTATTTTCAAGCTCTTTTGTGTTTTGAGAATAAACGCAAATATAGTATTTATCTTTGTATTCTTTTGTTTCAATTGAATCAATAATTTCTTTATTTTTGAGTCAATATTGCTTAATTTTTGGATGTTGTTTTGAGTTTTTTATTTTGCTTTTTAAATCCTTTTGGAATTCTGTATAATCTGCTTTTACTTTAAGTTTAACAAAGCAAACATCAAACTCTAAAACATTTAAAAACTTAGAAAACTGCGATAAAAACGTTTTCTTTTGTTGCGAGTTTTTGTTTCAAATGTTTTGACCTTCAAACTCAATGAAACCAAGATATTTATAGTTATTGTTGAGTGCTTTTTTGAGTTCGATAAAACCGTTTTCATTAATTGTTTTATAGTTAAAAATGCTTTCTGTTTTGTTTACTTTTTCACTGAATTTTTTGTTGTCAATCCAGTATAAAAATCATCTTCAAAAAAGCAATCAAACTCTTGCGTTTTGATTAGGAATATAAATCAAGAAGGCTGAAAATAAGCTTATTAAGACTAAAATAAGACTGATTGAAATGATGTTTTTGTATTTGATTTGTGGTATAGAAAATCAACCTACAAAAAATGACAAAATTACTAAACTAAAGCTAACTATTAAATCAGATAAATAGAAATTCTTTGCAATTACAGTTTTGTTTTTTGTTATTTTTTTAGGTTGAAGCATTAGATTTGTATCCTAAATCTTGTGTCTGAATTTTCTAACTCTTTTTCAATTGAAGTCTTGAAAACCAAGTCTTTTTCAGATGTTTTTGTTTCAATTTTGTATTGTTTGTTTTTTGTCATAAAGCTAAAATACTCCTTCATCAAGTTTTTGTTTTCAACCATCATTTCTTTTGTTTTGGTTTCTATTCCGATTATTCTTAAAATAATTTTTGTTGCTTTTTCAAGTGATTTTGCACCTCCAATAATTAAAATTGCCATCAGCGTCATTCTTGTAAAATAACTTAAATCAACTAACGAAAACACTCACTGATTAATTACTTTCGCAAAGAAAGTAAAGAAATATAAATTGAATAAAAGAATAAAAATTCCTAAAAGTCTAGTTGCAAAATATCTTCCTCATTTTCTGAATCTTTGTCCTTGGTCAACAATTAAACTTGAAAATACAAAAGGCGAAACACTAAACAATAGAACATATTGGAAAGTGTAATTAGCAAGCTTGACTAAAGTTTTAGACATCACTACTAAAAGCGAAAATCCAATAACAGAAGGGAAAAATATCAACTCAGCAGCACTTACAGGCATTGTTGAGTATGTTCCTTGTTCTACTGGACTAAATTTGCTATTATCAGCTAAGTTTGCTCAAATATCTTGATCAATAAAATCGGGTTTGAGCGAGATAAAAAGTGCTTCTCCAAAGTTATTTGTCCCTTTAAAACTCAAAATTGCAACATCAAAAATTGAAGTTATAAAGAATAAAACGATTAAACAAAGAATTGGAAAGATAAAAATCAAAATAATCGAAGGCAGAAAACTCCTGATTGAACTTACAAGTGATGTATTTTTAGTTGCTTTGATTTTTCTGTATGATCACCTTAAAATTACAAACAAAATCAATGAAATAAAAACTATTACATTGATTACTAAAAAAGCTTGCAAAATTATTGGAATTCTGACTTGATCAAGCTTGATAAACTTATCACTTTTGCCAAAAAGCAAAAAGTTTATTAATGGTGTACCAAAAAATTTAAAGAGATTGCTTATAGAGCTTAAAAACTTAAAGGGGATCGTGACTAAAATAAATCAAAATCCCCTGAAAATTCCGTAAAAAACACCTTCAAAAAAGGACTGCATTAAGAAATACCTGAAGCTGCTTTTTTACTTATGTCTACTGCAAAATTTACACCGATCGCAAAGATAACAACAATAATGATGAAAATTATCATGATAATAATCATGTGATTGATGTTGCTTTTTCTCTTTTCGCCTGTTGAATAAACGATTTTAACACCTGTGTAAATTGCAGCAACCATTAATAAAAGTCCAACTATCCCAGAAAAAGCAGAGAGCATTATATAACCGATTGAACTTGTTTTATCGGCTATTTCATTGATGACTGCTTCACCATTTCCTGAAAAAAGATATAAAGACACTATACACCTCCTGTTTCATAAACGTCTTTAATTGAAGTAATTAAGTTAGCTCCTTCTTTTAGAAGTTTTGAATTTCCGTCATTTTCATCGAAGTTACCTGGATAGCAGAAAATATCTTTACCCATGTTTAAAAAGTTTGTAACTAAATTCATAATTCCGCTTTTTACTCCAGAACTATAGATGACTAGTGCTTGAGCTAAAGAAGCCACTAGACGGTTTCTGTTTTTAAGTTTATTTTTTGATAGATGAACTCCGTTTGGATATTCAGAAATAATTAAAGTATTTTCTCCTGGCATAACTTTTTTTGCAAAATAAGGGTTATTTAGTCCGTTTGCTGAAATAAAAATTCTTGGTGCGTCATTTTTTTCAAAATAATCAACAACCTTTTCTTCAACATTTTTAAAATAAGAAGTTACAAGAGTTTGTCTTTTGATCACTTCTGGTAATGATTGATCTAAATAACGATTAACCTTTGGAGTTTCTGAGTCTCCTGTTAAACAGAGTTTATAAGGATTTTTTAAAAGCTCCTTATTTCCTTCATAAAAAATTACAAAGGGTGGTTGAAATAAATATTTAAATTCTTGCGGATATTTCTCATCGATGATGGTGATTGCTTTAATTTCTCCGCTTGCAATCATCCTGTCGATTTTCTCGACTTCTTTAACAGGAATTTTTTCCTGATCTTTTAATGCTTTGTATATATCAGAGTACTTTCCCTGATACTTAATTGCTAAATAAATTAATATTGAATCCATGTTTCCTCCACACTAGAATAGAAATTTTTTGCAAAAATCGCCTAGAAAAGGAAATATTTGGGAAAATTTCCGGATTCCTTCCTAAATTTTTCCTAAGTTTTTCCCACAAAATGTTGTTAAAATAAAACAAAAATTTAAAGTATAATATTAAGAACTATGAGAGAAAATAATTGATTTAAAGACAGAGTTATCAAAAGAAAAAATAGAAATTATTTAGAAAAAATAATGAGCTTTTTGATGTTGATTCCTTTGAAAATTGCCATCAAACCAAAATGATGAAAAGAAAAAAGAGAAGATGCAAGGTCGCTTGTGCCAAGAAGTCTCAAAAAACTTTCTTCTGCTGAATTTTCATTTATTCCAGCTGGATTTGCACTCTACCTTTTTCTCTCTTTTATCCCTGTTGTAATCATCGCTCTTTCAATTATTTCTTCAATCGATCTTAGTTGAATCGATCCTAAATTATTAAATCTAAAAGGTTTTATTATTAGTGATATTTTAAATAGATACATTCCAGGTTTAGATAACTCACTGCCACAAACTTTAAGTATTTTTTCTTCTTCAGCTTGAGAAACAACAACATTTGTGATTCTTTTACTTTCAGCTTTTGCACTTGCTTCTGGTGGATATGCAAAATTTATTGAAAGTCAATCAATTTTATATCACCACAAAAACACAGGAAACATCATTATGAATCGACTCAAAGGAATTGTTTATGTTCTATTAATTTCTGTGTTTTTAGCTTTTGTGTTGATTCTTGCTGGAATTGCCTTTTATTATTTAAAACAAGCACTTGAAGGAAGGGATTATATTTACAACTCAATTTTCTATATCATCTCTTTTGTCTTTATTTCGCTTTTCTTTTACTTTATTTGATTATTTTTATTTAAATTCAGCCCTGTGTTCAAATTACAAATCAAACACATTTTACCAGGAACACTAATTAGCACTTTATCTTGTGTTATTTTCTCTGTTCTGTTTGGTTTTTTAGCTTCTGCGAAGTTTGTAAACTATGATAAATACGGAACTCTAGCAACCTTTTTATACCTTTCTACATTTGTGTTTTATATCTCTTATTTCCTTTATTTTGGAGTGATTATCAATGAGGTTTTCTACAAAAGTTTCTTTGGAGAAAACACAAAAAACAAATACACTTTTCAAAGCAAAAAAATTAACTAAAACAAAGGTTTTTCCCTTTGTTTTTCTTTTTTTGTTTATTTAAAAATAGTATATAATATTTGCGCTTAATTTAAAGAAAGGAAAAATATGCAAATAAAAAGTTTGTTTAAAAACAGAGACACTATTTATTTAGATAAAACTTTTGAATCAAAAGACGAAGTATTAAGGTTTTTTGCTTCAGAATTAGTTGCTAAAGATTACGGTGTTGATCAAAATCAAATTTACAATCTTTTTGTAGAAAGAGAAAATCAAGGTTCTACAGGTATTGGTGATTTTATTGCTATGCCACACATGGCTTCTGATACCATCAAAGAAGGAACACTTCTTTTTGCAAGAGTAAAAGATTTAGACTGAAACTCTTTAGATGGACAAGGTGTTAAATACATCTTTGGAATTGCTTTTTCAAATTCACAAAGAAGCAACGCTCATCTACAAGTAATGGCTAAATTATCAAAAATTCTTATCAAACCAGAATTTACAAAAGGTTTAGATGAGGTAGAAAATGAATATGAATTCGTTGCTTTAATTGATAAATTTGAAGCAGAATTAGATAAAAAAGAAACAACAAACAATCAAGAAACATATGATGTAGTTGCTGTAACAGCTTGTCCTACAGGAATTGCTCATACATACATCGCAGAATCAAAATTAATTGAAGCTGCTCAAAAAATGGGAATCAAAATTAAAGTTGAAACTCAGGGTTCAGAAGGTGTAAAAAACGCACTAAGTGAACAAGAAATCAAAAATGCTAAAGGTGTTATTTTAGCTGTTGACAGAGAAATTGAAAGAGGAAGATTCACACAACACGAAAATGTTCTAGATATTTCTACTAAAAAAGCTATTCATAATGCACAAGAGCAAATTCAATCTGTTTTAGATCTAAAAGGATCAAAAATTAAAGCAGCAGCTAAATCAGAATCAAATGATGATGCAGCAATGAGTTTTGATGGATTTGGTAAAAAACTTTACCGTTCAACAATGACAGGTATCTCACACATGCTTCCATTCATTGTTTTTGGAGGAATTGCGCTTGCTTTAGGATTTATTTTAGATCTTATTATCGGTGGAATTAAGGGAGAAAACTTAGCACCTGGATCTGCCTTTTTCAAAAGTTTTGGATTTAACGAATATTTCGCTTCAATCCCATTCTGAATTGGTAAAGTAGCATTAGCATTTGCTGTTCCAGTTCTTGCAGGATACATTACATTTGCACTTGTTGGAAGACAAGGGTTACTACCTGGATTTGTTGTAGGAGGAATTGCAAGTGGTTCTCTCGATTCATCTACTTATAATTTCTTATTAAGTCCTATTACAAAATCTGGTGTAGCAAATCCAGAAAGTTTCTTAGGAACAGGTTCAGGATTTATCGGTGGAATCCTTGGAGCATTCTTTGCAGCTGCTATGGTTATTGTCTTTTCAAAATACGTTTTTGGAAAGATGCCAAAAACAATGCAAGGTGCTAAAAACATCCTATTTGTGCCAGTTTTAGGAACATTAACAATCGCAATTATTTTCTGATTAGTTAACATTCCTTTAATCTTTGCAAACTTAGGATTAGTTCTATTTTTACAATTACTAGAAAAACAAATTTATTTAGTTTGATTACTGGGATTAGTTGTTGGATTAATGATGGCTGCTGATTTAGGTGGACCAATCAACAAAGCAGCTTATGTGTTTGGAACTCTAACAATTGCTTCAGGACAATCAACTATTTCAATGGCAGCAGTTATGGCTGCAGGTATGGTTCCGCCTTTAGGAATTTCTTTATCAATGTTAATCAACAAAAACCTATGATCTAAAGAAGATAGAGATGCTGGAAAATGATCAAACATTATTTTTGGTTTATCATTCATTTCAGAAGGAGCTATTCCTTATACATCTAAAAAACCTAAAGTTTTAATTCCAGCTAACATGGTTGGTGGAGCTGTTGCAGGTATTACTTCAGCTCTTCTTGGAGTAAACATTGTTGCTCCACACGGAGGAATTTTCGTTGCATTCTTAGCAAAATCAAGCCACTTTAGTTCTATTCAAATGCAAATTGGGTTCGGAATTCTATTCTGAATATTAGCAATAGTTGCTGGTGCATTTGCTTCAATGTTAACAATTCTTTTAATGTCTAAATACGGACACAAAATCAATTTCAAAAAGAAAACTAAAAAAGCATAATGATTTACACACTAACACTATCTCCGTCTGTCGATTTAGTTATTGAAAACGGAAATTTCCAAACAGAAAGAGTTAATCGTTATTCAGAATTTTCTCTTTTTCCAGGTGGAAAAGGTATAAATGCATCTGTAGTTTTAAAAAGACACGACTTTAGCACAAAAGCAATTAGCTTTTTTGATAAAGCAAGCCTAAGTTCTTTTGAGCAACTTTTTGAAGCAGAAAATCTTTATTTCATTAATATTGAACCTCAAAGTAAAACAAGAATTAATATTAAATTCTATGGAGAAAATACAGACTTTGAGTTAAATGGACCAAGAACAACAATCACACAACAACAAAAAGAAACTCTTTTCAAAGAACTATCAAAAATTAACTCAAATGACACTCTTTTAATCATGGGAGCTGGTGAAGATTCTTTAATGATTGAAATTCTAGAATTTATCAAAAATAAAGGAATTTCCTTTGTTTTAGATGTAGATTCACAAAAATTAAAAGACTTTATTGCTTACAAACCTTATTTGATTAAACCAAATAAAGATGAACTTCAAAGAAACTTCAGTCTCAAAACAGAAACAGAAAAAGATATCATTCATGCAATGCTAAAAATCCAACAAATGGGTTCTAAAAACATCATTGTTTCAATGGATAAAAGTGGTTCTTTATTACTTACAGAAAACAAAGAAGTTTACAGAGCAACAATTATCAATAAAATCGAAGTAGTTTCAGCAACAGGTGCTGGAGATACAATGATTTCTGTTTTTGCAGCTAATTATCTAAAAAGCCAAGATCCAATTAAATCTTTTGCTTTAGCTAATGCAGCCGCAATGGGAACTGTTTCATCAAACTGATTAACAAATAAGCAGCTTACAGAAAAGTTTTTAAATAATGTTAAAGTCGAAAAAGTGGTTTAAGCCACTTTTTTTCATATTTTTTGCACTTTTTGGTTCAAAACTTGAATTTTATAGAAAAAATAATAACAAAGTAATATAATTTAAAAGTAAATCAAAAACATATCTTTAAAGGACGGAAATGAAAAAAACAAAATTTGGAAGAATTTTTATGATTGTTACAGATTCTTTAGGAATTGGTAACGATGGAAGACAACACGAATTTGGAGATCAAGGAGCTGACACTCTTTTCCACGTTAGTGAAAGCGGACTTTTAGAAATTCCTACATGAAAAAAATTAGGAATTGCTGAAGTTACAAAAGTTGCAGGACACAATAAAGCAAACAAAGATCACATCGCTTACATGGGGCGTATTGTAGAAAAATCAAACGCTAAAGACACTCTTGCAGGACACTGAGAAATGATGGGGATTGAAACAAAAGTTCCTAACCCTGTATTTATTGAAAAAGGTTTCCCAGCTGAATTAATTGCTGAATTAGAAAAAGCTTTTGATGGAAGAAAAATAATTGGAAACAGAGATGCTAGTGGTACTGTTATTCTTGCAGAACTTGGACACAGAGAAAAAGAAAACAATGAAATTATCGTTTATACCTCCCCTGATTCAACACTGCAAATTTGTGGGCATGAAGAATATATGGGACTAGATAATCTTTATAGATACTCAAAAGCTGCTAGAGAAATTTGTTCTTCAAGACCAGAATGAAACGTAGCAAGAATTATTGCAAGACCTTATGTAGGAGAAGACGGAAAATACACAAGAACATTTAATCGTCACGACTATGCAAACAAACCTCCTAAAGCAACAATTCTAAATCAATTACAAGCAAAAGGAATTAAAACAATTGGGGTTGGAAAAATCAACGACATCTTTGTTGGACAAGGAATTGATGAAGTTTTCCCACCAGCAAGCGATAATGAAAACATGGATGTTGCAATTGAATTAGCATCAAAAGACACAACAAACCAATTTGTATTTGTAAACTTAGTAGAATTCGATTCACACTATGGACACAGAAGAAATTTAGAAGGTTATGCGCACAACATCAATTCATTTGATATTAAACTAGCAAAACTAATTAATGCACTAAAAGAAGATGATTTATTAATCATGACTTCAGACCATGGAAACGACCCTTCCTTCCCAGGAAGCAACCACACAAGAGAAGCTTTACCTTTAACAGTATTCTCTAAATCATTTAAAGGAAAAGACAGAAATCTTGGAGTTGTTCAAGGTTTAGGAACAACAGGAAACATCATCGCAAGAAATTTCGATTTAGAATTAATCGAAACCGGTGAAGATATTTTTGATAAACTTGTTTAATTTTTAAAAGCGGAAGAAATTTCGCTTTTTTTTATTGATTTTTTTCTTTTTTATACTTAAAAAAGAGCTTTTAAAGTAAAATTTAAAAAGAAAAGAAGGAGAAATATGTATTCAAGAATTAAATTACATGATAAAGAACTACAAAAAGCTATAAACAAAGAACTAAAAAGACAACAAAATCACATTGAATTAATTGCATCTGAAAATTATGTTTCAGATGATGTTATGCGTGCAACTGGAAGTATTTTAACAAACAAATATGGTGAAGGATACCCAGGAAAAAGATACTATGATGGTTGTGAAAATGTCGATGTTGTGGAAACTCTTGCAATTGAAAGACTGAAAAAATTATTTAATGTAAAGTTTGCTAATGTGCAACCTTACTCAGGTTCAACAGCTAACGCTGCTGCTATCGCTTCTGTTGTAAAACCAGGTGGGAAAATTTTAGGAATGTCTCTTTCATCAGGAGGACACCTAACACACGGTTACAACATCAATTTTTCAGGAAGATTCTATGAATCATACTCATATGATGTTGATGATGAAGGTTTTTTAGACTATGAAGCTATTTTAAAAATCGCTAAAGAAATTAAGCCTGAATTAATTATTACAGGTTATTCAGCTTACTCAAGAACTATTGACTTCAAAAAATTTAGAGAAATTGCAGAGGAAGTAGGGGCTTATTTAATGGTTGATATTGCTCATATTGCAGGACTTGTTGCTGCTGGAGTTCATCCATCTCCTGTTGAATACGCTGATCTAATAACCTCAACAACTCACAAAACGCTAAGAGGTGCAAGAGGTGGAATTATCATGACAAACAACGAAGAAATCGCAAAATCAATTGATCGTTGAGTTTTCCCTGGATACCAAGGTGGACCTCTTTTCCACTCAATTGCCGGTAAGGCCGTTGCCTTTAATGAAGCTCTGCAACCATTTTTTAAAGAATATGCTAAACAAATAGTTAAAAACTCAAAAGCTTTTGCAGATGAGTTTAAAAAATTTGGTGTTTCTATTGTTTCAGACGGAACTGACAACCACCTTTTCACAATTAATGTAAAGAAAACTTATCAAATTTCAGGTAAAAAAGCTTCAGAAATCTTACAAAAAATTAACATAACAACAAACAAAAACTCAATTCCTAAAGATACAGAAAAGCCTTTTGTAACTTCAGGAGTAAGACTTGGAACGGCTGCAATGACTTCAAGAGGATTTAAAGAAAAAGAATTTAAGAAGCTTGCAAAAATAATCAATGATGCCCTTTTAAATTACGAAAATACAGAAAAAATGGCTATTTTAGATCACGAAGTAAAAGAATTAACTTCTGCATTCCCAATTAAAAAATCTTACTGAGATGATAAAAAACAAAAATAATCAACTTTTATTTTCTGATAATCAAATTGAAAAGAAATCAGTTTTTCAGAATCAAAAGAAATTAGCTCTAGCACTAAAATTGATCATTGCTATTGTTATTTTTGTCTACAGCACAATAACAATTATTGCAATCAATGATTTTATTTCCTTCAGCGATAAAAAACCATCAATTTTAGAATCCAATATAGCTTTTTTTGTCAACTATGTAATTTATAACTTCTTTGCTTTCTATTTTTTAACCAAAGCATACGTCCAGATTAATACAAACTATCTAAAACTCAAGCAATTTCTCCCTTGATTCTTTGTTTTTGTTTTAAGTTCTATTTTGTTTTTTGTTTTAAGTTTAATTCAACAAACAACTAAAGAAGCAACTACAAATAAAAGTATAGAGATGATTTTTGCTAACTGATGAATATTTTTATTCGCTCTAATAGTTAATTTAGCTTATGATATTTATTTAATTGTTTACATCGCTAAATTCAGTGCCAAAGTTAAATATAGAACCAAATGAACACTAATTGGTTATGTTTCCAAATTCTTCTATTACATCTTTTTCTTATTATTTATACGAAGTTTAATTGATTATGGTGTTTTTGCTGGAATGCCTGCACAAGCACATCCTCTCATAAATTTACTAGGATTTGATTGAAGTGTTGCAGGAATTATTTTAAAAACACTACTTTTAATTGTTTTAACTTTATTTACCTTCCCTTTTTTCATGAACTTTATGAATTTCTGAGAGAGTTCTCAAAAAATTCAAAGTCTAAATCAACTTTATACCCTTTACTCACTATCATTTTTATTCTCAAATTTAGTATTATTCATAAAATCTTTTTGAAATAAATTACTTTTTGAGTCATGAAATTTTGTTGTAGGTTCTATTTGTTTTGTTGTAATCATATTCATCCTAATTTACTCAATCATCAGCTATTTTAGACCACAAAAATTTCATCTTTCATTAATTATTGTTGTTTCAAGCTTAATAATTATTTGATTCTCACACTTTATTTCAAATGCTTTTTTCAATAAAGAAGCAGATAAAAATGAAATTCCTCTAACCTTTTCTGAAATTAATTTATTTATAGTTTCAGCAACTACTTTTATAATCACACTAACTCAATTTCCAAAACTTAGATTATGATGAAAAAGCGATCGGATCTGATTTAGAATTGTTTTAAACATAATCACCATCACTCTTTCAGTTGTAATTTATTTAAAGGCTAATGAGTTATTTAGTGTAATTAATTCTCAAATCAGACTTGAAAACATTTTCTATTTACTAATAGTAATTTCAATCTCTATTTTTGCTCTTGTTTTAACAATTAAGCAAATCAAAATCATTGCAAGCTATTCCAAAAGGAGAATATAATGTCCGTAATAAACAACAAATGAAAAGAAAACAAAATCAAAAGAAGTATCAAATCAAATGATGCTACCTTTTTTGCCCAAAAAAACTACAATGAACTGTTTGCTCAAAATAATTTCGCAACACTAGAACAAATTTTTAACAACACAGAAATCTGCTTTGATTTACAAAAAGAAGAAGATAAAAATGTTTTTGAAAAGATTAAAAACAGAGTTTTTGAGGCTCTTAAAAACAACCAAGAAATTGCTTTTGAACATTTTATTCTTTCCTGAAAAATCGATAAAAAAATTATTTATCCAATTTTAAGTAGTCAAACAATGCAACAAAACCAACTGATTTCACTTTGAAAACAAGACTGAAACGAAGAACAGCTTGAAGACAGAATATTAATAATTCTTGCTCAATTAATAGATGAAACTTTTGATAATATTTCTAACATTTTAGTTTCTCCTGGGATTTTAATTTCAAGAGATAGCTCAAAGAATCACAAAATTTTCTTTGATAAACAAGCAGTATGTTTAAATGAAACAAAATAACATAAAAAATAGAAATAAAGTTTTTGAAAGTCTTCTAGCAACAACAAACATCGCAAAAATAGAAACAATTTCAAGCATCTTAAAAATAAATAAAAGCTTTGAAAACAAACTTGAAAATTCAATGAAAATAAAGGAAATTCTTGTATTTTTGGAAAACAAACACAAGCTGAAATCAATATTTTCAGAGTCTAAAAATAAACAAAAAAATCCAAAAAAACTTTGAGTTTATATCACTGAAAAAAATGAAGAAAAAAACAGTGAATACTTAGCAATAAATCAACTTCTAAAAGATAAAATTAAAAGAGATGACCTCTTTATTTCTATTGGAGAATATGCTAATGATTTTGCAAAACAAAACAACATAACACCACTAATTTCTTATGATTCTTCACACACAGAATCAACACCTGAAATAGAAAATATAATTACAAATCTTTATTTTTCTTTTAGAGTTAATGAAGTTGTTTTTGTTTTAAATACAAATAGAATTGATGATTACCAACTAACTATTCTCCCTTTTACAAAAATGAATTTCAAAACTGTTTCTGAATACAATCAACAAAACTTACAAAAAAAGCTTTTCCTTCCTGACATCCAAACTTTCTTCATTAACTCAATTAAAATGTATTTAAACGCAATCATACCTGCAATTTTAATTGAGTCTCAGTTTTTCCAACTAAAACAAAAACTAATTAAAGAAAACAAAATAATTGATGATCTAGAAGCTAAAATCAAAGAAATAAAAAGAATTGAAAAAGAAATCAAAAGACAAAAACTAACAGAAGAAATGGTTTTACTATCCAATAATGCAGGTGAAACACATGAATAAAACAAACAAATTTGAATGAAAAAATTTTAAGTTAGGTAAGAAAAAACAGCTTGCTTTTGATTTAGAAATCAATGATATTGATATTGAGCAAAAAGAATTTAAACAAGTCACAATAACAACATTCAGCCCAAAAGAAAAAGCTCTTTTTAAACTTAAAAAAAATGAGTTTTTAGCTCTTAATCTTGCTTTAATCAAAATCGCAGATGTCCAAAATCCAAAACAAAAAAAATTCTTTTTAGTTAATAATTTCATCATTTCTTCTGAACAAAATACAGCAAAAATAGATGTTTTAGGAAAAATCGAACTGCTCGAACACATCAGTGACAAAAAAGTTTTTAAACAAATAAAAAGAAAATATAAACTCTACAAAAAAGAAAACAAAAAGTTCAAATGAATTTCCAGAGTTGGTTTAAACATCGAACAAAGCATTCAAAAAAAGGAAGTTGAAAACAAGTTCTATAGTTACAAAATTATGAAAGGACATAAATTAAAATTACAAAATGAATAAAAAGAAATTTAAAAAGCTTCTTATATTATCATCAAGTGTTATTGCTCCAATAACTCCTTTTTTGTTTATGTCCGCTTATGATTCTCAAAATCCTAAAGAGAGTTCAGACATTTTCAAAGAAGAATTTGAAACAAAGCTTTTAAATTCAATCGATCAAGAAATAAAAAATGCAACTATAGAAATCGGTTCTGCTTATCCAACCGAACAACAAAACTCAAGAATCAGATACCTAAACTCTATTAAAACCGAAATTGAATCAATTAAAGACAGAGTTTTCAAAGTCGTAGAAAATAATTTGAGTACTTTAGAAACAGAAAGTTATTATTTAAATTCAGAACAAAGATCACTAAAAAACACAATTCCTCAAGAGCAAAAAGCAAGAATTTTAAATACTATATTAAATAATCTTTCTCAAAATTTTGTTTTAGATCAAACAAATAAAACAGAACTAAATTGATTAAATAATCCACAAAACTTCCCAATTTACGGAAGAGACTATAACATCCAAGACAAAGAATCAACAGAGCAAGAAAAAGCCAAAATAAAGGAAATTACAGATGATTTAATCAAAAAATCAACAACTGATAGTCAAAATAGACAAATTGTTATAGTAGAAATCAGCAAATTCTTACTGAATCAAAGACAAGAAGATCAACAAAGAATTCAAAAACTCCTTGAAAGAAATGCTGCTGGAGAAATTGTTTTAAAAGGAAACTTTTCAAATGCTTTTGATCTAAAAAACAGTGATTTTACTGTTTCAAATCCACTTGAAAGCGTTGAATATGGTAATATTGAACTTGAATCAACGCAAGAAAATGGAAAAGTTATTGTAATGAAAGTTCAAGCTCAACTCAGAAATGTCCCTTTTGTTTTGAAAAAAACTTTTTCTTTTGAACAAGACTTCAAACAATACACAAACAACAAACTTCAAACCTTTTCAAACTACATAAATCAAAATAAATTAATTCAACTTTCAAGTCTTTTAAGACTCAAAAATTCCTCTTTTGAAAGTGATGATTTTGAGATTAAATACTTAAATAACAACATTATTTTTTCAGTAAATGAAATAAGTGAATCACAACAAAAACTTGATCTAAAATACTCAATTTACTGGGATATTAATAATTTATCAACGGCAAATAATCGTTATGAAGAAGGCTTTGTTTTAAGCGATTTTAGCAACTTTGAAACTGTTGAATTAAGTTCTAATTATGATTTTTATTCATATGTATTGCAAAATCCAAAAAACATAGAAAATGCACCGCTTTTAGATCCTCAATTTATCTATTTAAAAGACGCTCCAAAGGATTTTTATTACAATATTTCAAGCAGCATTGCTCAAAAACCTTATTTTATTTTTAATCCAAAAGAATCAGGTTATGTTTACAATATAGAATCTATTAAAAAAGCATCCAACAATCCAAACAACAATGATGCAATAATCACAATTTCAGTAACAAATGGTTCTGAATCCAAAACTTACACAAAAACAGTTGCTAATTTTGCTTTTGATTCAGATACAAATTCCCAAGAATCAAAACTTAATATTTCCGAAGAAGAAAAAAATGATATTTATAATTCAGTTGCTAAAAATCAAATCGATTCTTACAAAAAAATAATCGATTCACTCGATTATTCTAAGCTAAATGAAAAAGATCAAGCCTTATTAGCTCTTGGAGGCCTCTTAATAAATCAAGATTCAGCTCAAATTCTTTTAGACAAAACAATCGAAGACATCACAAAAAATAAAGATCTAAGTTCATTGAGTGAAGATGATATCAAAAAAGAAATCGCAGATGAATACTCTAAAAAGATTAAAGAACTATTTAGCAATCAAAACGTTGCTCAAGAATCTGTTGATCTTATCATTAAAAAAAGCATTGAAAATGCAATAGAAAAATTCAAAGAAAACCCAAATGCCAATCCTGAAGAACTAAACAAAAGGATTGAAGAACTTAAAAAATTTCAAGAAAAACTAAACAACGAATTTGATCAGCTAGATTTCAAAACTTATGGTGATTTAGTTGCTTTAGGTGATAATTTAGACAAAATTATTAACACAGTTAACAGCATTCAAGGAACTCCTTTAGAAGACTTGTTACTAAACTCAAATCACAGAGATATAAAGAGAATTCAATCCCAAACAGAAAGAGGGCTTTCTTGAACTTTAAGTGTTTTAGGTTTTACAATTTCCGCTTTAGCACTTATTTCAATTCTTGTAATTTTTGCTAAAAAATCACTTCCTTTTAGATCTAAATTAGGTCTTTTAGGAACTTCAGGATCAATTGCAATAGCTTCTTTAATTGCTGCTGTTTACATTTTAATAAACTTAATTAACTAGGAGTAAATATGACAAATCCAATAATAAAATCAATAAATAATTCCATCATTAAAGTTGTTGGAGAATTTAATTACAAACAAAATTCCTTTTTTAAACTTAAAAACGGACTAAAAGCATTTTTACTTTCAGCAACTACAACAGAAGCTTTCTTATTAGTAGAAAAAACTAATAAGGATATTTTAGTAGGAGAAGAAATTTTTGAAATCGAAAACGATAAAATTGATACCTATGAAGAATTTTTTGGACACATCATTGATATTCAAGGTAATATTTTGAGCTCAAGCAAAAATATTGAACTCAACAAATTTGTAGCTCAAGGAGACATCTTTGCAGCAGCTAAAAAGATCTACAAAAGAAAAAAACTCAACACACAACTTCCTTCTGGAATTTTAGGAATTGACCTTTTTACTCCTTTAGGTAAAGGACAAAGAGAACTAATTTTAGGTGATAGACAAACAGGAAAAACCTCAATTGCTCTTTCTTTTGCAATCAATAATAAAGACGACCAAAACCTCAGAATCATCTATGCTTCTGTAGGTCAAAAGAAAAATAGCTTATCTGAAATTTATTCAATCATCCAAGACAAAAACATAGCACACAAAACAATGATTATCACTTCAGATTCTGATAACTCTTTTGAAAGATTTTTAAGCCCTTATGTTGCAATGGCTCATGCAGAAAACTTAAGTTCAAAAGGTTATGATGTTCTTTTAATTATTGATGATTTAACAAAGCACGCTGACATTTATAGAGAAATTTCCCTTTTAATTGATAGACCTGTAGGTAGAGAGGCTTATCCAGGTGATATCTTCTTTATGCACTCACAATTACTAGAAAGAGGAGGAAACTTTGTTGATGGTGGTTCAATAACTGTTTTACCAATTGTTGAAACAATAAACGAAGACATTACAGCCTTTATTCCATCTAACATCATCTCAATTACTGATGGACAATTAGTAACCTCAAAAAGTCTTTTTAATGGTGGGAATATTCCAGCTATTAATTACAGCTTATCAGTTTCTAGAACGGGTAGTTCTGTACAACTTTTTGAAATTTCTCAAGTATCTAAAAAGCTTTATAAAATCTATAACAATTACCAAAAAAATATCAAACTTAAAGATGTTAAACTAAATCTTTCTAAAACTCTTTCAACACTGTTTTTACAAGGGGAATTATTAGAAAAATTCTTAATTCAATCTAAATTCAGTTTTTATAACTTAGTTGATATTTATTTAATCTCAAAAATCATTGAATGAAACACAATTTATAAAATAAGCGAGCTAAATATAAAGGAAATTTCTGTATTTTTAAAAAATATCTTCGCTCACAACACAACAGCAAAACAACTAATTAAAAACTTCCATAAAGGGCTTACAATTAATCAAAACCTGCTTCAAGACTTCATTTCTTCTGTATTAAATGACTTTCTTGAATACAAACAAATAAACACAAAATTAGAACTCAAAAACAAATTTATTAAGCTATCTAAAAAAGAAATAGAAAGCTACAAAAAAGAGGAGGAATAATGCAAGGAAAAGTAGTAAAAATTTTAAATAATGTTATTGAAATTTATTTCGAAAACACAGAAAATACGCTTAATTTAGCAATTGATTACATCATTAGCCTGCATAATTCAAAAACTCTTTTAATAATAGAAAAAGTTGTTTCAAAAAACCTTGTTAGAGCGCTAATTTTATTCCAAAATCAACCCATTTCAATCAATGATGATGCTTGATTTGAAAACAAAAAACTACAAGTTCCTATCGGTCAAAAAACAAAAGGGCATCTATTTAATATTGCTGGAACTTCTGTTTTAGATCCTTATGAAACTTTTGAAACTGTTGATTTAAACAAAAAATACCAAAAAAGTGAGTATTCAATTCAAAATAACACATTTTTAGAAACAGGAATTAAAATCATTGACTTCTTTATTCCTATTTTTAAAGGCGATAAACTTGGAATTTTTGGAGGTGCTGGAGTTGGTAAAACTGTGTTAATGAAAGAGTTGATTTTCAACCTTTCAAGACACTCTGAAGACTCTTTTAAAACAGTAAGTCCTGTATTTATAGGTACTGGAGAAAGAATTAGAGAAGGTCAAGAACTCTATCAGGAACTAAAAGATTCAGGTCTTTTAGATAAATCAATTATGTTTGTTGCTCAAATGGATGAAACACCAGGAGCGAGACAAAAAATTGTTTCAGCAGGAATAACTTCAGCAGAATACTTAAGAGACATAGAAAAAGAGGATGTTCTTTTATTTATCGATAACATTTACCGTTTTATTCAAGCAGGAAATGAACTTTCAGCATCTTTAGCTAAAAAACCTTCTTCAGCCGGTTATCAACCTACACTTGTTTCAGAAGTTTCTTCTGTGCAAGAAAGACTTACAACAAACGAAAATGGCGGAATTACTTCCTTTCAAACAGTCTTTTTACCAATGGATGACTTTGAAGATCCAGGTTCTGTAGCAATGCTTTCACACTTAGATGCCTCTTTAGTTTTATCTAGAGATGTAGTTGCAGAAGGAATTTTCCCTGCTGTTGATCCTCTTCTTTGTGAATCTAACTCAATAAAAGAAGAAAAAATCGGAAAAAGACACTTTGACGCTGTAATTAAAACAAAAGAGATCCTCCAAAAATTCAAAGATCTTAAGGACATGATTCTAATTTTAGGAATTGATCAACTGGACAAAGAAAACTGAACAATTGTAAGAAAAGCGATGCAAATCACAAACTTCTTTTCACAACATCTTTTCAGTGCCTCAAACTTTACAAAAGAAAAAGGTGCTTTTGTTCCTTTAGAAAAAACGATTTCTTCAATCGAACAAATCATTAATGGTGATTTTATTTCAAGAGATCCTTTTGATTTCCTTTACATTGAATCAACAGAAAATTTAGAAACAGATCAACAAATTCAAGAAAGAGAACAGCAGCGATAATGGTAACTTTTCAGTGGTTGATTGGAATTATAGCAGTTATAATCACTCCTTTTTCAACTATTCCTCAGCTTTATAAAACAATTAAAACAAAAAATGTTGGTACAATTAGTTTTAATTCATTTTGAATTCTCTGAAGCGGTTCTATAGCATGAATTCTTTATTCTGTTTACAAAACTGAAGTTTCACCAATTCTTTTAACAGCTTCAGTAATTGATTTATTTCTGTTATCTAGCTTAATTTTCTTATTTTATAAATACTCCAATCACAAGCTTTTCAAAGTCGTTATAGGAATCCTTTCTACAGGAATTTTAGCTATTTTTGTTTTAGCAACACTTGCTTTAAGTAATGTTTTTAAAATCAATAACTTCTATTTAAACAGCGTTTTAATTAACTTTGCAAGTTTCTGTATTTCCTTTGCTTCTTTACCGCAAATTATCAAAACAATTTATCTAAACAAAATCAAGGGATTATCTTTATTTTATAAAAGCCTTGTTTTAGGTGTTGAGGTTTCTTGATTTAGCTATTGATTAATTGCTGGTTTATTAACTATTTACAATATTCAAGGTGGAGTAAGCGTTCCTGTTGAAGAAATGATTCAATTATTAGTTTGAGCATCATTTGCTGTTGTAATTAATCTTATATTAGTTCTATTGATTATTTTTAAAGACACAATACCGACTTTAAAGCAAAAAAGAGCTAATAAACACTAAAAACACACAATTTCACACTATTTTTAGTTTAATAAAGAATTAAAATGGTAAAATAACTTTATGAAAAAATTAGTTACAGTTAATATTGAAATACCAAATGGTTCAAACATAAAATACGAATACGATCGTGAAAAACAAATGATTGTTGTAGATAGAATTTTAAGAGATGGATTTAGTTATCCAGCAAACTACGGTTCTTTAAGAGAATGTTTAGACTGAGACGGAGATGAATTAGATGTTTTAGTTTATTCTCAAGAATCTTTTGCTCCTGGAGTTGCTTTAAATGCAAGAATTATTGGAGCAATGAAAATGATCGATGATGGAGAAACAGATACTAAATTAATCGCAGTTCATGCAGATGACTTTAGACTTGAAAACATCCAAAAACTTGAAGACCTTCCAAAATGATGATTAAGAAATGTTGAAGTATTCTTCTCAACATACAAAAACTGAAAAAGAGAAGGAATTACTTCTGTTAGAGGTTTTGAAGGCGAAGAATGAGCAATGAAAGAATACGAAGAATGTCTACAACTAATGAACGACTACGGACACTTACCTAAAAAAGACTTTATTGCTTTAATGAAAGAAAAACACCCAGAAAAATACGAATAAAAAATGGCTCTTGCCATTTTTTTTGTTTGCTTGTTTTTTACCTTTGTTATCGTGAACAATTCTTATTGTGACATTCGAACAAAAGTTGTGACATTCGAGTGACATTCAGTCTGTTTGAGGGCTATTTTTGACATTCAGCGTGACATTCGTGTGACATTCGAGTGACATTCACGTTTTTTTGTGACATTCGGCACAATTTTGTGACATTCAGAAGCATTTATTTTTAAATAACAGTATTAAAAGAATATATACGTTTTGTTTTCACACAACCTG
This sequence comes from Mycoplasma procyoni, assembly GCF_017052595.1. Lineage (GTDB taxonomy): Bacteria > Bacillota_I > Bacilli_A > Mycoplasmatales > Metamycoplasmataceae > Mesomycoplasma_A > Mesomycoplasma_A procyoni. The sequence continues at coordinate 69,984 of NZ_JAFIDB010000004.1, read as the reverse complement.
AAGTCAAAATAAATATTATAATTAAGCAAATAAAATTACTTTTTGTATTAAAATTTAAAAATGAAAAATTTTGATGATCAATATAGAAAACAAAAAGGAAATAATTTAGTTGGCTGCGATGAAGTGGGAAGAGGTTGTATTGCAGGTCCTGTTGTAGCTTGTTGCATAATGCTAAAAGAGGATTTTAATAGCAACTTAATCAAAGACTCTAAACAGATTCCAAAATCCAAACATAAAGAAATATCAGACTTAATCAAACAAAATGCACTTGAGTATCATATCAAAGTTGGTGATATCGATCTTATTGATAAAATCAATATACTGAATGCAACTAAAACAATAATGAAAGAAGCAATAGAAAGTTTTCAAACTAAAATTGATATAATTTTAGTTGATCATATTAAATTAGATATTGATAAAGAACACCAAAGCATCACTAAAGGTGATCAAAAATCTTTATCAATTGCAGCGGCATCAATTATCGCTAAATATTACAGAGATCAACTGATGAGCGACTATGCTAAAAAATATTCTCAATATAACTTCCAAACAAATGCTGGCTATTTAACTAAAAAACACAAAGAAGCACTTTTAGAATATGGCTATAGCCCAATTCACAGAAAAACTTTTGAACCTATAAAAACTATGATTAAAGAAAAGGAAAAATAATATGCTAAACATAATTTTATATCAACCAGAAATAAGTCCAAATACAGGAAATATAATCAGAACTTGTTTTGCTCTTGGAGCTAAATTACACATCATTAAACCAATTGCTTTTGAACTTGAACCAAGATTTCTGAAGCGTCCTGCAGCAGGTAAAAGACTAAGCGACATCAGACACGAAGTTCATGCAAACTACGATCAATTTTTAGAAAAATATGGAAACAAAAAAATCTACTACATCACTCGTTATGGACAAAAAACTTACTCAGAAGTTGATTTTAAAAAAGAAGAAGAGCAAAACGAAGATATCTTTGTGATGTTTGGAACAGAATCAACAGGAATTCCTAAAAAAATCTTACAAAAAGATTTAGATGCTTGTTTAAGAATTCCGATGGTTGAAGAAAACAGATCAATTAATTTAGCTAATTCTGTGGTTGTTGTTGGATATGAAATTATGCGTCAATTAGACTTTAAAAACCTTTCAAAATATGAAGTTCAAAAAGGAAAAGACTTTATTTTAAATGATAATTAGTTCACTCAAAAATCAACACATAGTTGATCTTTATAAGCTTCATAACAAAAAAGAAAGAGATGCTCAAGGTCTTTTTTTAGTTGAAAACTGAAAAATAATTAAAGAAGGCATTGATAGAAACTTAATTACAGAAATTCTCACAACTGATACTGATTTTCATTTAGAAAATAGCAATATAAAAATAACTTACATAACCCAAAGCATACTGGAAAAACTTTCTTCAACTAAAACACCTCAAAACATAATTGCTGTATGCAAAAAAACTCAATTTTCTGAATCTAAAATGAAAAGAGTTGTTGTTTTGGATCAGATTCAAGACCCAGGAAATCTTGGAACAATTATGAGAAATGCTGTCGCTTTTGGGTTTGACACAATTGTAATTCAAGGAGTTGATGTTTATAATGAAAAAACTGTAAGATCATCTCAAGGAGCTTTATTTTATTTAAATATTTTACAAACAAACAACCTTGAAGACTTCTTTAAAAAACATCAACAAAATTATCAAATTATTGGAACTATAATTGATAAAAACTCAAAAGAAATTACTGAAATAAAAACCAAAAATACAGAAATAATGGTTGTTTTCGGAAATGAAGGAAATGGAATTTCCGATCATTTAAAACAATATTTTAGTCAAAACGTTTATATAAAAATAAACTTTGAATCACTTAATGTTGCTGCCGCTTCAGCGATCATTCTTAATCACTTAAAGGAAATAAAAAATGCATAAATTTATCGAAAAAATAGTAGACAAGAAATTCAGTGTTGCTATAAATGGCTATGATCCTACTGAAGTAGACTCATTTATAGATAATTTAATAAATGAGTTTAGAAAGTTAGATGAGCAAAATAAACAAAAAGAAAAAGAAATAAGCGAGCTTATTGAAAAACTAAAACAAAACGAACAAAAAATAAAAGAATTAGAAATGAATGCTAAACAAACAGAAAATATCCTAAAATCAATTAAAGAACAACAAAAAATATAGTACAATTATATAAGCATTGGTCAATTGCTGTCGCAAGATAGAGGAAAGTCCGCGCTAGCACTATCTGAGATGATAGTAGTGTTCGTGTTGGGTCTAATAAACCCAAGCCTAGACGACAAGTGCCACAGAGACGAGCTTATTAATTTAAGGTGAAACGCGGTAAACTCCACGAGCTAGAAACCCAAATTTCGGTAGGGGAATCAAGGTTAAGGAAATGAACAATACCTTGAAGATGAAAATCTAGATAAATAATTGACACTCGCAAGAGAACAGAACGCGGCTTATAGATGCTAAAAACACCGTTTATACGGTGTTTTTCTTTATTTTCGGAAAATTATAGCGACCTAATTTTCTTGATTTTCTCAAGCACTTTAATGACTTCTTTTCCAACTTCTTTTGCTAAATTTACAGGAACAGCATTTCCGATTTGTTTGTAAATGCTCGCAACTGAACCACTAAATTGTCACTCATCAGGAAAAGACTGTATTCTTGCATATTCTCTTGTTTTGAGTGGTCTTGTTTGCTCTGGATGACACCTTTCTGTTTGTTTCATAGAAGGAGAAGTTGTCAGGGTTAAAGAAGGTTCATCATAAGATAATCTTCTTGCAATCCCTCTTCTTCCGCCACCCATATAGTAAGTTGTTTTCATATAGTCTTTAGCAACTTGTTCTGGTAAATTAACCCAACAACCTCCAGGAGGAACTAATTCCATTACTTTCTTTTTATTTTCAGAATATTCAACACCAACAGAATCTGGAACATCAACTAATACATCTCTTAATACAGGTTTGTAAGAGTGTTCTTGAGGGAAATTAAATTCAATGTTTTCTACTAAATCTTTTCTAATTCCTATTATAAAAATTCTTTCTCTCTTTTGAGCAACTCCATAATTTCAAGCATTTAGAACCTTATATTTAACTTCATAACCCTCATTTTCAAACACTTCAATCATTGTTTTTAGTGTTTTTCCATTATCATGAGTCACTAATCCTTTTACATTTTCAGCTAAAAACATCTTTGGTTTAAGTTTATTTAGAAATAGTGCATATTGATAAAATAGTGTCCCTCTGACATCTTCCAATCCTCTTTTTTGCCCTGCATAACTAAAAGCTTGACAAGGATAACCTCCAGATAATAAATCCAATTCACCCTCTTTAAGATTAAATTCTTTTAGCAAGTCTTTTTGAGCAAACTCAACAATATCTTCATGGATAACATTTCAATTTTTATTGTTGTTTCTTAAAGTATTTGCAGAATCTTTATCAATTTCTACCAATCCAAGCGTACTAAAACCGGCTTGTTTCAGCCCTAAAGCAAGACCTCCAGCTCCAGCAAAAAGCTCTATTACAGTGTGTTTTTTGTTCATTTTCTCCTTCTTTTAATCTAAATCTCAAACATCAAGTTTTATATTTTTGTTTGTTTCAATTGTTTTTTCAAAATCGATATATCACTTATCTTGAATGGTTCATTTATATTTTAGATAGTTTTTGTAAATTATTTCATTGGCATAAATATCATAAATTTCTCTTACTTTTTGAATCTCTTTTTTATCAAAGTTTTCAATGTAATCAACCGATTTTTTGTAATCATAATTTGTTATCATGTTGTTTGCTACTTGTTTTAAAATTCAAAAGTGCATAAAGAATTTATCATATTTATCTAATTCTTTAAGTTCATTATTTAAATAAGGGATATAAAATACAATCAAATTATCGATTTGATTCTTTTTCAAAGTGCTTAATTTTTCTTCAAATTCAATGTCGCTAATATAGAACAAAATCCCTTTATTTTCATCTAAAAATTCTAAATTAATTTCATTTTGTAATTCTTCTTTTGCGTATTTTTTTATTATTGCTTTAGGTTGCATATCTTTGTATGCTAAAGGTCTTTTAATTCCGTATTCGTCTGTATAGTACAATATTTTAAACATCATTCTCCTTTAAAATTTTTCAATTTCTGTTTTTATTTTATTGAGTGAATCAAGTATATTGGCGACTATTGTTTTTGTATAAAATTCATTTAAATAGATCTTTAATTCTTCATTTAAATGTTCTAAATTAAGGCTGCTTAATTGATAGAATTTAATCAAATCATCCACTAAATCCTTTATTTTAATATTTTTAGCATTCATATAATTGTAATATTTAATGAATTTTAAGTAATCTATATCAAAATTAGAAACAATAAAATTAACATCAAATAAAGTTTTCTCTCTTTTTGTGTTTTCTTTGTATTTTCAAGAAGCTATAATTTTGTTAGCAAGATATTTTTCTATAACATAAGTTTGAATTTTAATTTTTCTATTAAAGAGGATTTTCTCTTTAATAACCTTATCAAAAGACTTTGTTTCCAGTGTAAAATCAATATTAGTTTTTAGCTCTTTTTTGTAAGTTATTAAAACGTTGTAAAAGAGTGATTCGCTGTTATTTGTTCTTTTTTTGAGTTCGCTAAAGCTAATTTCAATGTCTTTGTTATTTCTAAAAATATCTCTAAAGATTTTTTCAATATTCGGGTTATCATCAGCATTAATATCAATATCATCTAAAACTCTAAATACTAAATTTTCATCAGACAAAACATCTAGCGCTCTAGAACCTTCTAGAACAAATTTATCTCAATATTTTGAGCTAAAAATTGAAAAAATTATGTAGTCATCAAAATTCTCTTTAGTTACCTTTATTCTCATCATTCTCCTTTATTTAATTATATAAAATTCTTGTTTCATAAGTGAAATTTTCTGTATTTTAGTTTTTGGAGGTTTGAATTCTGCAACTAAAACAAACCAAAAAGAAAATAGCAGAATAATACTGCTATTTGCTTTTAGTTATTAATGTTAAACTGGAAATCAACTTTGATAATCGCTTTGTTATTTTGTCCTTTTTCAATTGAAATAGGAGCTTGTTTGTTTGTTTTTCCGTTTTCAGAAATATGACTTAAATCACCTAATTCAAAATCAGCAACAAAGTTGTTGTTTTCATCTACAAACTCCATTGTATATTGGTGATTTGGTTCTAATAAAGCATCTCTGTATTTAGCCATTAGAGCATAATCAGAAACTCATGAAGAATAACCCATTTGCTCTAAAGTTATTTTAGAATTCGGATCACCTTGTTTTTGTAGATAAAATAAATTATTTGTATCTTTTATATTAACTTTTAGATACTTAACTTCATTTGTTTTAGTGTCAACAAATTTGATTTTGGCAACTTTATTGGCTATTTCGTTTTTTAAATAACCATACATCGCGACTGTATCTTGTTTTTTGTTTCTAAAAATTCCTGAAACGTTTCTTTGTGAAACACCAAAGTTTTTCATTTGCGAAATAAAGAAAGCTTTTGCTCTTGTGTTTACTTTATTACCTTCAAAGTCTGTGATTCTAATTGAATCATCAACAATTTCATTTCTGTTTTGATCATAAATTGAGTGATTAATGATTTCTTTTTGAGCTAGATCTCTAAAAAAACCATTGCTGTTTGTGATGAATTTTCCAAAGTATGAAGAAGATCTTTCGCTATCTTGACTTAAAACTTTTTCAGCACTTGAACCAAAGATTCCAAACAGTCTTTTTCTTGTTTGAATCTCTAAATCAACTTCAAGATCTTTAAGTTGCTTTTGTAGATCTTCTCTTTGTTTTTGTAACTCTTGAATTTCTTGTTCGCTTTTTTTGTTTTCTTCGTCCATAAAATCATTGAATTGAATTTGTTGGTTAATAATTAAAATCTGTGTGTCAAGTTGTGAAGCTTTTTCTGTTTTTTCCATTAATTCATCAAATTTTGAGCCAATAAAATCTGTATTTCTTTTAGCTTTAATTGCATCAAAAACTCCGAATCTAAAGTTTTTGAGATCAATTAAAGATTTATTGATTTTGTCGATTTTAGTTGCATCTACTACATAAACAAGACCTGAAGTTTTTTCGTTGAGCGATGATAAAAAGCTTGGCATTCCACCTAAATCAGCATCTGAAGGAACATAAGTTGTTTGCACATAATCCCTTGTTAAAATTTCTGAAATAGAGAAAATATAGTCACTAAATTTATCGTTTAATAAAGGTTCAATTCTTGTTAGTGAGTAATTTAGTACATCATCAGAAGGTACTGCTGCATTGAAATTAGAAATAACATAATCATCTAAAATTGAAGGTGAATTGAGCATTCCAAAGTTTCTTCAAGTCACTATATTTCCCATATATCTGTAAAGATCTTGAGAGTTTAGTGAGTTTATAATTGCTTGTTGATCTTTTGTGTCAATAAGATTTTTAACAAAATCTTTAACGATATCTTGCAATTGTTTTGGATCAAATTGATTATTTTTGAGTTCTTTGTTTTCCAAGTTGTAATCAAAGGATTCTAAAAAGATTTTGTTATTGATGTTAATACCAAATTCTTTTGAGAAAATAGCTTGATTTTGCACCATTTCTGTGGCTGGATTGAAATCTTTTAGCGCCATAAAATAATTAGAATTTCTAAATCTAAGCATAATTTCATTTGCAAGTTGTTGTTCTGAAGCAAATAAAACAATTGCTCTAGCTTGCTCGTGTTGTTTTTGATCTCCAAAGAAAGCCATTCTAAATGCGTCTATGTCGAATTTTGTTTTAACATAATCAATATCTCAATTAACTTCTACATCAAATTTAGATTTAGGATTCTTTTTAGCACTTACAGTTGCTTTTGAGTAATCAATTGAAGCAAATTGATATAGTTTTTCTAGAGAATCAAACACAATGCTTGTTGAAGTTTTTCCATTTGTGTCTGTTATTTCTGTCTTAATAGAATCACTAAACGCTGCATAAAGTGAGTTATTTAGATGACTATCAAACACTTTAGAATTTGTTGCAAAAGCGACTTTTTTAATCTTTTGTTCTAATAATTCCTTTTTGTTTTCTAAAGAAGAATTAAGGATTTGTTTGATCTCTGCAGGATTAATTTCTACATTGTTTTGATCAACAAAAACTAATAAATTAGGTTCATCATCTTCTGTGTTTAAACCAATCATTTTTTCAATAAACACAAAGGCTGGATTAATCTGTGCTTTACCTGAGTAATATGCATTTAAAACCTTTTCAATTCTCTTTAATAAATCAGAAGTTGATTGAGTTTTATAGATCTCACTTAAGTTTTCAAAGGCAGCTCCAGTTCCTATTCTGATTGTGTTTGAAACATCAGGGAAACTAAAGGAATTTGTGATGTTTTTGTCATTGTCTACAAAGGCAAAAATGCTGTTTAGTTGTCCGATTAAAACGGAAGCTTGTTGTGGTGAGTTTTTGATGCTTGCTGCTGTTTTATAAATGTTTAATAACTGCTCTGCAACAGAAGAATTAGCACTAATTGCACTGTATTCATTTGCTTTTCTTGGGTTTTGATCACCAGGAATTCCGTTGTATTGTGGATCTTTTTCTTCTGGATTATTTCTGTTAATTAAATTTGTTTCTAAAGTTTTAAGATCAACATCACCTAAAACGGTTTTAAAGCCTGTAGAAACTTTATTTCCTAAATTACTGTCAGCACTATTTCAACCATTTTCTGTTATTTTTTTAACTATAACAGACATTAAATAGTTTTTAAGTTTTAGATTTTGTTGTTTAATAAACTCAATTGTTTGAGCATCTAAAGGTTCATTTAGAGCGACATTGAAAACTGGTGTTGAATCCTGTTTAAATCAGTTGAAACTAATTGCTTTTTGGACTATTTTTCCATCTTCAACATCTAAAGTCACATTAACTGCATTAACATCAAAATCATCATCATTTTTTCAAATAATTGCATTTTCTAAAGAATTGCCTTTTCCATCTTTTAGTGAGCTAATAATGGACTTAACATCAACTTTAGAAATAGCATATTCATTTGAGTTAGAGTCTAGTTTAAAGACCTTAAAATCACCGCTAATTGTTGGGTTGATTGTGCCAGAGTGATGATCAAATGAGTTTGCAATAAAGAGATCAGAAAGATTAACTCCTCTTAGTCTTGCTGCTTCTTCCATCCCTTTAAAGGTCTGTAAAAACCTTCTTTTTTCGTTTTCAGCAAGCTCACTAATTGAAGCTTTTTCATTATCAGAACCTCAAACATCTGCTGTGTTTTCAGTCACAAAATCACCATTTGAGTCTTTAAATTTAAACTTAATAAATTGACCTTTAGAACTCTCAACATCTAAAGCATTAACTCTTTGAAAATCAAGATTTGTTCTTGCTTTTAAGTAGTTTTCTAGAGCGCTTTGCGCAAAATAAGAGTTGATTCCGATTCCGCTTCTTGTAACTATTCCTCCAACTACTAAAGCATTTTGATCGTTGTTTAGTGCTTGATTTTGTTCAAGAGTTAAATGGTGACCATATTCATGAGTTGCAACATATTTTAAGAAGTCTGTAGAAATACCTTCAAAATTATCACTTAAAGCACCTAAAACTAAAGGCAATCCAATTCTGTCACTTGAACTAAAACCTGTATAATCCCCGTATTTTAGTTCGAATTCGTAGAATCCTTCTTTGTTTAATTTTTTAGAAACATAAGCACCATTTTGCTTTTTAAGCAGATGTGGATATTTCTGTGAAACTTTTTCAATTAAGCCTGGATAAGCCTCTGCATAAGCTTGATATTTTCTTGTTTTATAACCCTCTAGTTTGTTTCCATTTAAATCAAGGGCATTTGGGTCTTCAGGGCTGTAAGAAATAGCAATTGGATTAATTGCTCTTTTATATGAAGTTGCTTGTTTTAGAGACTCGAATGTTTGAGCATCTTTTTGACTTAAATTAAAGGCATCTAATTTAATTGTTTTTTGAGCATTATCATTTGAAAGTTCAATAATTAAAACACCATCTTGAACTTTCAGAGATTTAATTAATCATTTGCTTAATTTTTCTTTTTGTTCCTTTGTAAGTTCATTGTAGTTTTTTAGGGCTTCAAAGTCATTTAATGCTTCTGTTTTATCCTTAAAAAAGACAAGTTGTTGATCATCTTCATACACAAAAACTTCTTTATTTTGAGCAAAATTAATTCCGTAGTAATCTAAGAAATTAATAACTTCAGAATTAAGTTCCTGAGCAAATTGATCAAGACTTATTTGATAAATTGCTTTTAGTTCACTTTCTAAAAACTTAATTTCCTGTTGATCAGAATTTTGGTCTGTGTATTTGAGTTCTAAAATGGCTTCGCCACTTTCAGAAATCTTTGTTTCAATTGCAGAAATTTTGATGTTTTGTTTTGAGTCAAAATCAAAATCATCTTTGTTTAGTTTATATTTAGAAACTAAAGCATCAAATTGCTCTTTTGTTGTGTCTTTTTTGATAAAAATAGGCTTTAGAGCACTTTTAGAAAATACACTAATAAATTCTCTGTTTATTAGTCTTTTTGGTAAGTGTAGATCTAAAAAGGAACGGTTTGTGCTTGAGTCAATAAAATTAGAAATTAAACTTGAAGTTGGTATTGTGTTAACAAAATCAACTAAATCTTGATAAGACTGATTGTCATTAAATACAGAATAACTCAGTGAATCGGTTTCATTTCCTTCTCCAGCTAAATTGGAGTGAATCGGAAGTGAACCAAAAAAGGCATCTGGGAAAAACTTAATTTCATTTAGTTCTTTATCTAGAGATGAGTGAGAACCAAGAGTTATAGCATTACCATTCATCTCAACTCCCTGAACTATTCTAAAGGAATCTAAAGTTAATAAATCAGGTCCTCAAGCAACATTTCCAAAGAATCACTTAGAAAACTCAATAAATTGTTTTGGTCTTAGCGCCAAAACATATTCATTGTAAAAACTAAATGAACCATATTTAACTTCTAAAATAAAACTTTCATTATAACGTTTGTAGTATTCATTAAAGAATTGATCAAAGTCATACTTTTTTGATTCATTTTCATTGAATCAAAAGAGAGTTCCTTCTTTGTTTAAAGAACCTACTTTTTGTTTTTTAGATGGATCTGTTATGTATAACTGAGAAACTAAATTACGATTTTGATCATAAATCTTTGTGTAATCATTATCAAAATCTTCAGCTTTTAGACCTGAAGAATATCCTTTTGATTCATTCGAGTTATTTGCATAAATAAACATTGAAGTTAGTGTAGCTGCAGATAATCCCAAAATGATTCCGGCTGCAATTAACCCTTTTGTTTTCAGTGATTTAATTTTTTTCATTTTTCCTCATATATTGCATATTGTTTGTTTATTTGTTAAATTTGAGTATATCGTTTTTGGTTTGTATTATTTCATCATAGTGATTAATGTGTCATAGTTTACCTTTAATAGCAAAACTAAAAGCAACTAGTTTTCTTTTAGGATCTAAATTTAAACTAATTTTTAGATCAAGATTGATGTTTTGTTGATAAGTATAATAATTGATAAAACCTAATTGATCTAATTTAATTAAAGCATCATTGAAATTAAGATCGTTGTTTTCATTAAACAATGAAAAGAGTTTATCAACAAATTCTTGATAAGAAATTTCTGTATTTTCTTTTAGTTCGACTAAAAATTCAGAAAGAATTTGTGGATTGTTTGCGTTATCGTATGTTTGTGTATTTATTTTGTTTTTTTCTTTTTGTTGCTGTGAAATTTGTTTTGATTTGTTGTAGTTGTTTAAATTAATAATTTGATTTTTGTTTTCAAAATCTTCTTCTTTTGAAAATATTTTTGCTTCTTTCTCATTCTGTGGTTTTATGGATTGTTGACATGAAGATAAAGCCGAATATGATAAAACCAAAGAATAAGAAAAAAGCAAAATAAATGCTTTTTTGGTTGTTTTCATATTAGCTAAGTTTTTTTAGACCTTCTGCATTTTCTTTAATGTATCTAAATGATCAGAAAGGTTTTTGATCACGAAAACCTTTAGGATCATAAACAGTGTAATTTTCTCTTTCTGATGCTCTTTCTGCTACTGTATACCCTGAAAGAATTTTATACATTTCTTCATAGAAATATCCATCAATTATAGCTCTATCAATTGAATAAAGTAGTTTAGAAATTTTATCTCTTATAGGAAGGTTTGTTGTTCCACCAAAGAGAATTGCTTTATATTGCAATTCTTTTTCTGTTCCAACTGGTTTTTCTTCGAAAAATGCCTTAAGAACTTCTTTTTTAAGTTCAATTAAAAGATTTTTGATTTTAATATCTTCTTCATTTTGTTTGTAAGCTCTTTCAACTTTTGGTGCTAAATCAGAAATGATTCTGTATTCTTCTTTTCTGCTTCTAATGTATGAAGTTCTAACCTTTGTAGCTCCTTTTTCTAAAGGATTAGTTTCAGAAACTACAGTAGAAGTGTAAGCTGATGATCTAAAGAATTTATCATAATCATATGAACCATCTGCTTTTGTAAACAGAGAAGGTTTGTGAGAATTAATTCTAGCTAAAAATACTTTTCTAACTTCTCTTAATTTTTCTAAAGTGTCAGCTTCTCTAAGTTGATCTAAAGTTTCAGTTTTTGTTCCTGGTTCATATCTTTCGATTGTATTAACATTTACAAGAGCTAAAGCTCTTATTTTTTTATCATCTTTTTGATATTGATCTAGAACTTTTCTTGCAAGTGCTTTAGCTTCTTCTAATGTTAAATCTGCTTTTTGTGATTCTGTTTTTAGTTCAGATTTCACTTTTTTCTCAGCGTCTGTTGATTCTTCTAATGTTCCTATTAACTCAGAAACTTTAGCTTTAAATTGAGCAACTTGCTCATCAGAAGGCTGGGGTGTTCTTGCTGCTTCTTTAAGTTCTTCAACTAAAGTATTAAGAGGTCTATCAGCAATTTCGAGTCTTTGACCTAATCTTGTGTTAAATTCTTCTTTTTTATCATTTGCTAATAATGTTGAGTAGATATCAAATTCTTGAAGTAGTGAGTATCTTGAAGATTCTGTATCTCTGATATCTTCTTTAAGAGCTGCTTTTAGTTTTTTATCAAATTCAAGTGATTTTGCATAACTATCGACACTTTGAACTTCTTCACTTAATTTAGCAATTGTTTCTTTTTTGTTGAAGTTGTCTTCGATGTATTTTGTTGTTTTTGCTTTATATTCATCTAATTTAGCAACAAATTCTGTGTTTCTTTGTTCTAGAACTTTAGCTTTAAGTTCATCTAGCTTTTTGTTGTTTTCGATTGAGTTTAGCTCTATAGTAAATTCTTGTTTTTTAGCTTCAGTTTCAAGTTTGTTAATTTCAACTTCAACTTCTGCTTTTTGTTCTTTGATTTTTTGATCAACAGTAGCTTTGAATTTTTCTAACTCTTCTTTTGTTCTTTGTGTAGCAGTTAAATTGTTTTTAAGTTCTGATTTTTCAGCCACATCCCTTGTAAAGAATGTATTAATTTGTGCCTCAATTTGATCAAAAAAGATATTTAGTTCATTTTGAGCAATTGTTGTGTCAACTTCTGAATTAAGTACTTCAACTTCTGTTGAAGTTTTTGTTTCATTTAGTTTTGTAGTGAAAGTGGTTTTTTCAGCTTGACTTAAAAACTGTGAGTCGTTAATTTTTGTAGCTAATTTTGCTTTTTCACTTTCATATTTTTCTTTTTCGATTTCTTGTTCTGTTTTAGCAACTTTTTGACAAGATGCTAAAGCAACAGTTGAAAGCGCTATTGGACTAAGGGCAAATAAAAGTTTCTTAGTTTTTTTCATATTTTAATAGTTTCCTTTCTTTCAATTCTCAACTTCTTGTTGTGTTCCTAACACGAAGTGATCATCATTTATTTTAATTCACTCAGGTTGATTTGTTTCTGAGTATTGGTGCATGTTAATATCATACACATAACCAATTAGACTCCCTTTGTTTCCTGAAATAGAAGGAACAGCATCTAAAAGGCTTTTTGTATAAGGGTGGAGTGAGTTATTCATAATTTCTTCTGCGCTACCAACCTCTAATAATCTTCCTTTGTTCATAACAGCAATTCTGTCTGAAATGTACTCAACCATTCTTAAGTCATGAGCAATAAAGAGAATGGTTAGATCGTATTTTTCTTTAAGTTCATTAAAGATGTTAACTACTTGAGCTTGAATAGAAACGTCAAGTGCTGAAATTGGCTCATCAGCAACTAATAAAGAAGGTCTTAAAACAACAGCACGAGAAATACCAATTCTTTGTTGTTGTCCCCCTGAAAACTCAAGTGGATATCTTCTTAAAACAGTTTCATCAAGTCCAACAGATTGTAGAATATCTCTTACAAGCTCTCTTCTACACTCTTTTTCGCTTAATTCAGACATTTTGTCTCTTTGAGCTTTGAATTCTTGAAGTTTTGCTTTAATTTCTTCATTTGTGAGTTTGTTTAGTAAATCTTCATATAAAGCACTGTAAGCACTTTTTGAGTCTAAAGAGATTTTAGCGTCTAATTCTTTTTCGAATTCCCCGTAAAATCCTTTATTTTGGTCATTTTTTTCTAAAAGAGAATAGATTTCTCTTTTAATATTTTGATCAAAGTTAAACAGGAAAATTTCTTTTGAGTTCTTTGTGTTCATTAGACCTTCAGAAACTACTGCTTCAACGTTTTTGTGTGGATTCAGTGAGTTTGCTGGGTCTTGGAAAATCATTTGAACTTTATTTACTAAGAAATTTTCGATTTCTTTGTATTCTTTCAGTTTTTGACCAAATTTTAGTCCTCTTTGCATTTTTTTAGGAAGGGTTTTGTTAAGCATTTGGATTTCTCCAAAGCTATAAGGAACAAGTCCAACAAGTGTTTTTCCGATTGTACTTTTTCCAGAACCAGATTCTCCTACAAGTCCTAAAACTTCTCCTTTGTAGATGTTTAAGTTTAGATCACTTACAGCTCTAAACTGTTTTGAACCACTACCATAAGAAATATCAACGTTTCTAAATGTAGCAATGATTTCTTGGCCTTGTTTTGGCTCAAGCATTTGCTCTACACCTTTTGTGTTTTTTCTAGCTACCTTTTTTGTTCCGAAAGGATATTTCTTGACACTATAAATTTTATGATTGTTTTCCATTTTTATTTAAATAATCCTTTCATAATTGAGCTATAACTTCTGGTGGTTCGTATGTAGGTGCTTGTTTATCTAAAAGAGCAGATTTTACTCTGTGAGTATCTGATACAAAGTAAAAATCAGGTTCGATTTGAAAGTCTCTTCCAAGGGCGTAGTCGTTTCTGACTGCAAAAGCATCTCCTTGGATGTTATTTAAATTAGAAGGAACACTTCCTCTAATTGTGGCAAGTCTTCTTCCTTTATTTAAATCGGGCATACTTGAGATTAAACCTCAAGTATAAGGGTGTTGTGGGTAGTTAAGAATTTCTTCTCTTGTACCTTCTTCAATGATTTGTCCAGCGTACATAATTGAGATGTAATCAGCAATTGAGGCAACAACTCCTAAGTCGTGAGTAATAAAAACAATTGCTAATTTTAGTTTTTCTTGTAGTGATTTAATAACATCTAAAACAAGGGCTTGTACAGTTGGATCAAGTGCTGTTGTTGGTTCGTCCATAACAAGAATTTTTGGCTCAAGAGCAACAATAGCAGCAATAACAATCCTTTGAATCATTCCTCCTGAAAGTTCATGAGGATAAAGCTTCATAACAGCTTCTGGGTCGTTAATTTTTGTTAATCTTAAAAATTCAATTGCTCTTTCTTGAGCTTCTTTTTTAGTATTAACAATTTTGTTTAAAAGCATTCCTTCAATGATTTGTTTTCCAATTTTCATTGTTGGATTTAGTGTTGACATCGGGTTTTGGAAAACGGCAGATACAACACGCCCACGGAAGTTAGAACGTTCTCAGTCTTTTAGTGAGAATTTTTCAACATTGTTGTTATAAAGTAAAACTTCACCAGAGTCAATGATTGCATTGTTTCCTGTTAGTCCATAAAGCAGAGATGTAATAACTGATTTACCACTTCCTGATTCACCAATGATTGCATGTACTTTACCTTCATAAATTTTGATTGAAGGACCTCTTAAAACTTTGTTTTTCTCTCCTGGTCTTGCAGGGTTAGAGAAAGATAAATGAATGTTTTTGATTTCTGCAGCAACTTTTAATTCAGTTCCGTTTGCAAAGCTTTGTAGTTTTGCATTTTTGGAAAACTCTGCAAAATTAAAGTGTTTTTTAGCAATTTTTTTAGTCTTCTTTTTAGATTTTAGTGTTGTTTTAAAATCGTTAAATTTTCTTTTGGCTCTTGAGTGTAGAATTTTAAAATGTTTAGAGATCTTATTCATAGTTTTTTCCTATCTTTGTCTTCTAAGTGCATCTTGTACACTTGCACCAATTAATTGAACACTTGTTGTGATTAAGACTAAAATGGTTGAAGGAACAAAAACATATCTTAAATAAGTTGGGAATGTTTTTTGACCCTCTGAAATTAAGTTTCCTAATGTAGGAACATCTTCAATTGCTAAACCAATAAATGAAAGTGAAGTTTCTGATAAAACAACTCCAGGAATTGTAAATACTAATTGAGTAATTAGGATTGGTAAAATAACTGGAACATAGTTGCTTAAGATTTTGATTGTTGGTGTTCCTAAAACTTTAGAAGCAGCAACTCATTCAAAGTTTTTGGCTCTTTTTACTTGTGCTCTAATTTGGTTTGCCATTCCTGTTCAGGAGGTTAAAGAAAGAGCAAGAGCAATAACTCAGAAAGTTGGTTGTGCAACAATTGTAATTAAAATCAAAATTAGAATTGTTGGTACAACAGAAAGAATTTTAATTATAAAGGTCATCACTTTGTCAAAGACATTAAACTGACCCATCATTATTCCAACACTTAGTCCAATGATAACCTCAATAAAAGTAACAACAAAGGCTAAAGATAAAGAATACCTCAGACCATGTCATAAACGAGCTCATAAGTCTCTTCCTGTGTCATCAGTTCCTAAAATATGGTAAATTCCCTTTGAGTCTCTTTGGTTAAAGATTAAATAACGGTTTTCAACATCAGAAATTGTTGGATCTAAAGTTGTAAAAGGAATAATAAGTGCTAAAAGAATGATTGTTGTAATAATCATAAAACCTAAAACACCTGAAAAGTTATTTGAATAACGGTAAATAAATTCTTTGAATGTTTTGGTTTCTGGTTTCATGTGAGTATCGTTTGAGTACTCAAATGTTTTACCAACTATTTTTCAAGCTTGATATTGGAAAGGTTGCAAAACAGCGTTTGGTGCCAGTAAAATTGATTCTGCATCAATTTCATCTTTTGGCTTTGGTTTTTTGAAAAATTTAAAGATCGACATTAAGCACCCTTTCTTCTGATTCTTGGATCGATTAATTCATAAAGAATATCTCTTGTTGCATATGAAACAATAGTTAATAATGAGAACATCACAATTAAGAACAATACAACATTGTAGTCTTTTGTTTGGATAGCTTGTAGAAGCATTGCTCCAGACCCTGAAATAAAGAAGATTTGTTCAATGAAGATACTTCCTAAGAATGAACCAAAGATTACAGCAGGGAAGAATGTTGCAATTGGGAATAGTGATGGTTTAAGTGCATGCACTCAAACAAAACGGTTTTTTGATAAACCTTTTAAATAAGCAAATTTCGCATGAACTGAGTTTAATTCTCTGTTAAGCTCAGTTCTGATGTATTTAATATAAACAATGATACTTCCTAAAGAAAGTGCAAGTCCAGGAAGGATGTATGTTAAGAAGTTTTTAGAATCGAAGATGTAAGGTAAACCCACTAATCTTCCTAAAAATACTAATAATAGAGCAAAGATAATTGAAGGGATAGAAGAGAAAATACTTACCATTACTGTTGAAGCATTATCAACAAATCCTCCAGGATTTTTACCTACTCAAACCCCTAAAGAAATTCCGATTGAAACAGTCAATCCTACAGAGAAAATCCCTACATAGAATGATTTTAGGAATCTTTCTCAAATAAAGGAGTTAATTTCTTGTCCAGGGAAAAGTGATAGAGAAATTCCAAAATCACCCCTGAATAAGCCTCCTAAATAATTGAGATATCTTTGCATTAGTGGAAGGTTTAGTCCGTATTTAGCTTCTACAGCTTTTCTTGCAGCTTCATCAAGTCCTGCAGTTAAACTGTTTGAACCTGGAACGGCGTTGATTAAAAAGAATGTGATGGAAATAACAATAAAACCAATTAAAAAGAATTCTAGAATAATTTTAAGTAGTTTTCATGATGATTTTAGAACTGGAGAGTCGACAGAAACAATTTTTTGAGCAACTGTTTTCTTTTCTGTACGTTTGTTTGTGAAATAAATATCATTATTATCAAAATAAATAGTTTTATTATCTTGTTTTTGTTTGATTAATTTCATCTATCCTCTCTTTCTTGGTAAACCAGCTTTAGGTGGTCTTGTAAAATCATATGCATATTGTAGAGCAAAAGTAAACACAGAGCTTACTCCTCCAACTTTTGTTATTTCTCAGTTTGTATCAACTTCCATTAAAGGAATTACAAACGCACCATCTCTAACTATTTTTTCGAAATGACCAATTAATACATACACAAATGTTTCTTTTCATTGTTGTTTTAGTTCTTCTTGACTAAAGTTAGCTGAAAAGAAAGCACTTAATCTACTTGAGTATTGAGAAGTTGTTTCTGAATCTTTTTGTAGAGAAAGTTCAATGAATTTTTCTCAGAAATTAATTTCTGGGTATTTTTGGTGATCAATTGATTGTTCGAATTTCAGTCTTTTTTCTGTATCTTTTGTTAATTCTGCAATTTCTTTAACACTCATTTTGCTTACTAAATAAGTGTTAAATGCTCTTTTTAGTCTTCCGATTTTGATGTTTTTGTTACTAATTAGTTCTCTTTCAAGAAGTTCTTTAATTAGTCTTTGAGATAGTAATTTAGCATCAGCGTCTTGAGCATCACTAAATTCTTTTGCAAAGTCAATTGAGTATTTATTTGCGAAGTTAACAATGTCTAATTTTTTGGAATCGTCTTCTGTTTTAATTGAGTAGAATTCCTGCTTAATTCCTGTATTTGAGTTAATTTTAGCAACTATTTTTTGGATTAAAGGAGCTAAAATTTCTTCTCTTGTTTTTTGTTGTTTTTCAAGTACTAAATCAGCAATGTAGTCTGCATAAGTAAATGAACCAACTGGGTTGTCTTTAAATCCAATGCTTTTTTGGATTAAGCTATCAATTTCATCTCTTCTGAAAAAGGCTGCGATGTAGTCGTGAGCACCATTCCCTCCGATTTTATCGTAGTTTTGGTAAATAATATCATATTTTCCTGTTTCAATAAAGGAAGCAAAGGTGTTTTCTGGTAAGCTCTTAACTTCAATTTCAACAAATCCTCCAAAAGCGTGTTTTACAGCTTCTTTTAAGAATGTTCCAGCTTTTTTCTGTTCATCTGTTGAGTTATTTAAGAAAGTTAATTTAACTTGTTTTAGGTTTGGGTGTTTTTGTTTGAAACGATTAATGTAGTATTGTGCTGTGTCAACATCAAAAGCAATGTCACCTCTAGAAGTTTTTTCAAAGGTGTATCCTTTAGATAAATGCACTACATAATCATAGTTTTGTACAGCAAATTCTTTATTATTTTTTGCTGAAGCTTGTAGATCACTGAAGAATGTTTCAATGTTTTTTCCGTCAACAGTTTTGTATTGTCCATAAGCTGTTCAGGTGTTAACAGGGAATGAGAAGTCTCATCCTACAAACTTAATAATGTTTTCTCTGTTGATTGAGTAATAAATAGCATTTCTTAAGTCTTGATCTTGAATGTAGCTTTGAGCATTTGTTTCTTCGTCTAAGTTAAATCCAAAAGCAATTGTTCCATAACCAACATTTTTGTTTAGATAATCTTTATATTCTTGATTTGATCAGTATTTGTTGATTTTTTGAGCTGGAATATAAGTTTGAGAGATATAACCATCTTCAAAGAATGTTGAGTTAATGTTTCTATCAGTTGAGAAATAGATTTTGATTTTGTTTGAAATTGTGTTAGTTGCATCAAAGTAGTCTTTATCTTTTTCAAGATTAATTTCACCTTGAGGTCCTAAAATAACTTCTTTAGGATTCATTTTGAAAGGACCACTCGTTAAGAATTGATAAGGGTTTGAACCGAATTTATCAATTCCTCCAGCAACTGTTTCAATGTATTTTCTGTTTGCTGGATATAAATTAGTCATTATTTGAGTAATTAAGAAACTTAAGCTTGGTGTTCTGTTTTCATCAAAAATTACTGTAAAAACGTTTTCAGAGTTTGCAATTTGATTGAAGCTTGCAACGATTTTGTTGTCTTTGATTATAAATTTTTGATAAGGGTTTAGATAATCGTTTTTAACTAAAGTTACAGTTTTGAAAATTGGTTCGTTTTTAGCGTTTGTTCCTGTTTTGATTTTGAAAGTTTGGTTGTCATTAGTTTCTAAATCAAAACCTTTGTTGTACTCAAGGTTTTTTTCAATTTCTTCGTTTGAATAGTCTAAAAAGATTTGCCCTGTGTAGAATCCAAAGTTTAATGCAGCTTGTTTGATTGCTTCTACTTCTTTGGAATCATCCATTGGATTACCATTTGCATCTTTGGCTTGTGATTGTCAAACTTTTTGTTCAGGATCTTGAATGAAGTTTCCATCTTTGTCTTTGATGTATTTTCTTCTACCTCAAGGGTTGATGTATTGTGTGTTGAATTTTTGTAAATACTCTTTTTGAGCATCAATAAATCTTTCAGCACCCCTGATTCCAAATTTTCTTATTTGATCAAGTCTTTGTGAACCTGTGTTGATGTCTAAAATGTATTCTAAATAGTCTCTAACGTCGTTTGCTGAAATATAGTCTCCATTGCTTCAACGGTTTAGTTTGTTGTTGATTTTAGCTGTTAGAGCCATGTAGTTGTTTGAGTTTTTAGGGTTTCTAAAAGCATAGAAAGAACCGTTTCTAACAATGTCTCCTTGTGATGAAGCCGCAATACCTCCAACAAGCTCAAAAGCTGATGAGAAGTTGTAGTAGCTCGCTTGCACAAGTCCATAACCATCTTTATCTTCTAGCTCTTTTGAAAGCTTGAAAAGATCGTTAAAGTTACTTGATTCTTGACCTTGATCGTTTTTAGAATCCTTTGTATCAACTAAAACGAAGTTGAAGTTATTTGTGTGGATCAATGATTTCAAGCTTGCTGTTGGTCCACTCTTAATTAAAGGGTCAATCAGGGCTGGAAGTAATTTATCCATCGATTTATAACGAATGTAATTTAGGTTGTTGATAGGTTCTGAAGTTAGTCCTAAATCATAATCAACACTGACTTGTCTAGATGATTGAGTTGCCGGTTGTTCACTTTTTGAACAGGCAGCAAAAATCAGTGTTGTTAGTGGCATTGCCAGAGCTGAACTACCTAAAATTACCTTTCTTAGTGTATTTTTCATTTATCTCCTATCCTGTAATGTTGAATTGGTAATCAATATTAATAATTGTTTTATTGTCTGAATCTTTTTCTATTCTTACTGAAGCTTGAGAGTTTGTTTTTCCGTTTTCTGATAGTGAAGGAATATCTCCTAATTCAATTCCTTCAACTAATTTGTTGTCTTGATCAACAAATTCAATAAAGTATTTATGTTTAGGAACTAACAGAGTATCGCTGTATTTTGCCATTAGTGCATAATCTGAAACTCATGATGAATACCCTAAATCTTTTAGTGTTTTTTTAGAAGAACCATCAGCTTGTTTTTGTAAATAGAAGAGGTTGTTTGTGTCAGAAATATTTACATCAAGATATTTAACTTCTTTTGTAACTGTGTCTGTAAATTTCAGTTTTTTGATTTTAGCTGCTGTTTCATTTTTAACAAATCCATAAAGGGCAATTGCGTCTTTTTGTTTGTTTCTAAATAACCCAGCAACGTTTCTGTGACCTACTCCATAATTTTTAAGTTGTGATATAAAGAAAGCTTTAGCTCTTGTATTAATTTTATTTCCTTCAAAATCTAATAGTCTAATTGAGTCATCAACTACTTCATCTCCATTGTCATCATATAACCTTGAATCGATTGTTTCTTTTTGACCTAAATCCTTGAAATATCCGTTATTTTTGGAAATGAATCTTCCAAAGAATGAAGAGTTTCTTTGTTCTCTTTGAGAATAAACTGAAATTGAACTGAAGTTTCCAAAGATTTTTTCTCTGATTGGTTTTGTTTCATTAATTCTTTGATCTGAGTATTGACTAATTGATAATCTTGTGTCTTGAAGTGCTTTTTCAAGTGTTGCAGTTCTCTTTTCGTCTTTTTCTGCTTTTGCTTTATCTAATTCAATCGCAAGTTCTCTAACATCATCTCTAATTTTTTCAATTCTAGCTGAGTATTTGAGGAAAATTGGGTAAGTTTTTTCTAAGTACTCATCAAATTTTTGACCTCTGATTGCTAGGAAAATAGAGTTGTTTAGTCTAATTTGAGTGTTTGCTCTGTCGTTTCAGATACTTAATTTTGTTGCATCAACAACATAATCAAGTCCTGTTGAAATTTCATTAATTCCAGAAACGAATTTAGGTAAGTTTTGGAAATCGCTTCTACTTGGAACATATGTTGTTTGCACATAATCCCTTGTTAGAGTTTCGGCAATACTATAAACATAGTCTGTAAATTTATCATTAATTAGAGGTTCAATTCTTGTTTGGTTATAGTTTATAACATCCTCAGTCGGAACTCCGTTAACAAAGGTACTGAAATAAATGTCTCCAAAAGTTGCTGTAGTTAATACCCCAAAGTCTCTTCAAGCAATAACATTTCCCATGAATCTGTAAAGATCTTGTGAGTTTAGGTGTTGTGATACAGCTTCGTAATTTTCTTGTCCAACAAAGGAAATAATGTATTTTTTGAATGCTTCTAATAATTTAGCAGCATCAAATCTTGTTCTTGTGTCTTTTGCATGTAGTTTGCTAATATCAAATGCTAAACCTTCTGCAAATGCTTCGTTTGCAATTTGGATTCCGTAATCTTCAGAGAAAATTGCATAGTTTTGTGCAAGTTCTGTAGCTGGATTGAAATCTTTTGTTGCTAAGAAGTATGAAGATCTTCTGAATCTTTTCATTAGCTCATTTGCTATTTTTTGATCATCATAGCTATCAATGTCTTCAATTTTTGAGTTAGCGTTTGTGCTTGCTTTAGCTGCTTTTTTGAATTTTTCAAAATCAAATTTTGTTTTTACATAGTCAACATTTCAGTCATAAATAGCATTTTGTTTATCTGTTTCAGATGTTTCTACTTCTCTTAATGTTGCTTTTGAATAATCAATAGAAGCAAATTCTAATAAGTCTTTAAAGGAACTAAATCCAACTGTTTTGATGTTTTTGTTGTCTGATGTTTTGAAGTCAACTAAAACAGAGTCATTAAATGCATCAAACAGTGAATATGAGGCATTTTCGAGGTTTGCAGCATTTTTGTTAAAGACAATTTTGTTTATTAACTCAGCAGCTTTTTGTCTTAGTTGTTCTGGACTTAAGCCGCTATTTGTAAAGAGTCCAAAGATTTCTTCTGCAGTTGCTTGTGAGTTGTCATTTTTAGCAATTGCTAAAAAGTGGTTGATTGAGTTGTTAACTCTTTGTCTTATGTTGTTTTGTAATAAACGACCAAATCCAAGTCCATCTCTAACAATAGCTACTGAAGGTGCTACTTGAACTCTTCCTGAAACACGTGTTCCTAAATCTGTTCCTATTTCTCTAACTCTTGAAAGGTTTTCTCAATAGTTAATTGATTGAGACAATAATCCGTTTTGTGTCAGTGGGAAACTATATGCTGTTTCTGTATCCCCTTCTTTAAATAGTCAAGTGTTGTTTGTTTGACCACGGGTTGCAAGAGCGTATCTTGAAGTTGCAAAGTGTTGATCAGCAACTAAAAGACTTTGAAGTTGCTGTGCAAGATTGGTATTTGATTGAGTATTATTGTTAAATACGTGGTACTCATGTCCTTTTCTTTTTGTGTCTTTTGACATAACAGAAGCGTTGTATTGTGGATTTTTTTCTGCTTCTTCAGTTCTATAAAGGAGATTGTCTTTGACGAATTTTGGTTCATTTTCTCCAAAGAAACTTTGGAATCCTGATTTGATTTCTCCACCAATACTTGTACTTGAGTTGTTTCAACCGTTGTCAAAGAATCTTCTGGAAATCATTGCTTCAAAAGTTGTTTTCAGTAGTTCTTCTTGTTTTTTGATGTAATCTACTGTTTGTTTGTCAAGCGGTTCATTTAAAGGAACATTAATGTAAGGAGTTCCATCTGCATTGTAAACTTTTGGTAATTCAAGAAGTTTTGTAATGGTTTTATCGCCTTCTTTTGTTGTTGTTAGTTTGTAAGGATTAATTGTGAAAGAACCATCAGGGTTAAAAGTAATTAAATCATATAAAGAGTTTCCTTGACCGTCTTTAATGTCTTTTAAAACATTTTCTGGTGTGTTTTCTTCAAGTCTGTAGTGTGTTGTTTTTGAACCATCTGCATTTGTAACTTCTTCTTTTTTAAATGATTTGTAAGGTCCACTAATTGAAGGGTTAAGTGTTCCTGAGTTTTCATCAAAGGAGTTTGCTAAGAATAGATCTCCAAGTTTTACACCACGCAATTTAGCAGCTTGTTGTAGTCCTGAAAAGGTTTGTAAGAATCTTCTTCTTGGGTTATCTGTGATTTCAAACACAGAAGCTTTTTCGTCATCAGAACCTCAAATGTCTTTGAATGTTTCTGTTTCTGTTGTTCCATCTTCTTTAATAAATTTAAATCTGATGTATTGCCCTTTTGGACTTGGAACTCCTAAAACATTAACTCTTTCAAATTCTAAATTAGAACGAGCATCTAAATAGTTTTTTAGAGCTGTTGCTGAGTAATATGAAGACTCACTAATTCCTCCACGAGTTGAAAGACCTCCAACTAAAATCGCATTGTCATTTGTGTTTAGTGCTTGTGTTTGATCTAATGTGAAATGGTGTCCGTATTCATGAGCTGCAACGTATTTTAAGAAATCTGTTGAAATTCCTTCGAAATTATCAATTGTAGCACCTAAAACTAAAGGAAGTCCAATTCTATCTGAAGGTTGGAATAAAAGTTTTTCTCCATAAGCTAATTTATATTCATAATATCCTTTATCATTAAGGAATTTATCAATGTAAGGTCCTGTAACTTTTTTGAGTAAATGTGGGTATTTTTTAGTTACTTTTTCAATGATTCCATCATAAGCTTCAACATAAACTTGGTATCTTCTAGCAGCTAAACCTGTAAGTGGTTTGTTGTTTTCATCTTTAAGGTTGATATCTTCTGGTCCAAAAGAAATTGCAATTGGATTGATTCCTCCTTTGTAACCTAAAGCTGTTTTAAATTCATTGAAGTTTTCTTTTAGTTCATTTTCTGTCTTTTTAAGTTCAAATTCAATTGTTTCTTTTTTATTTGCATCAGCAACTGAAACAAGGTTTGCAATAAGTTTTTTGTTTTCTACAGAAAGTTTTTCTACTTTATATTGAACTAATTGATCTTTTTTATCTTGTGATAATTCGTTGTATTTTTTAAGTTCATCAACTTCATTTATTGCTTCTATTTTTGAGCTGAAGTATCTTGTTTGTGTGTTATCTTTGTAAACAAAAATGTTTTTGTTTTCGTATGATTTAATGTCATAGAAGTCTAAAAAGTGAACTAATTGAGAATCAACAATATCTTTTAAAAACTCATAAGAAAGTCTTCATTTTTCTGAAATCTCACCACTTGTCATTCTGAAAAGAACTTCTTCTTTTTGGTTGTCTTTTGTTGTTTTTTCTGTTTGTAGTGTTAAATCAAGTGCTTCATTTCCATTGTTGTAGCCTGAAACAACTTTTGAAACAACAACATTTTCAAGTTTAGAATAAGAAATGTTTGAGTCAGCTTTAATGTTGTAGTCTTTTAATTTTTGGTTAAATTCAGCTTCTGTTATTCCTCGTTTAAATAATAGTGTTCCTCTACCATATTCTTTTAGTGATGATGCAACATCTCTGTGTACAATTGCCGAAAACTCTAATTTATCAAATTTAGAAGGGTTAATGATTGATAAAAAGGCATCGTTTGAACCTTCACCAATTGAGTTTTTGAGTGCACTTGACAGAGGGATTGAACTTAATAAAGCGTCAACAGCTGGTTTTTGTTCTTCTGTTCTAAAGAAAGAATAAGTTAGAGCATCTGTTGCATTACTTTGTCCAGCTCCTGAAGAATAAATTGGTAAAGAACCGAAGAAAGCATCTGGGAAGAATTTAATTTCACTAACTTCTTTGTGTAGTGTTGAGTGTGAACCTAAAGTAATTGAGTTACCGTTTTGCTCAACTCCCGGAACAATTCTAAAACTTTCAAGTGTTACTAAATCTGGACCTCAAGAAACATTTTCAAAGAATCATTTTGTAAAATCAATAAACTGTCTTGGTTGTACAGCTAAAACATATTCATCAAAAAAGCTAAATGAACCATATTTAACTTCTAGAACAAAGCTTTCATTATAACGCTTGTGGTATTCTGAAAAGAAATCTTGAAATGAGTATTTTTTTGATGAATTTTCAACGAATCAAAAAGTATTTGTATCATAATCAAAATCAGCAACCTTGTTTTTCTTTAGTGGATCTACAATTGAAATAACTGGATTTAGCTCTCTTTTATCATTGTAAATTTTTGAGTAGTCATTACTTAGTTGACTTTTTGTTAGTCCTGAATTTCTTCCTTTAACCTCTGAAGAGTTGTTGGCATAAATAAACATTGAACCTACAACAGCACCTGAAGTTAAAGCGATTGCTGCAGCCGATATTATTGTTTTAGTTTTAAGACTTAATTTCGTTTTCATTTTTTTCTCCTATGTCTATAAAAAAAATCCTTTATTTAAAAATAGCTTTTAACTTCTAATTTCTAAATAAAGGATATTAATCTATAAAATGCAAATGGTTTATAAAAGAAATTAAAAGTAAGAAACACATGTAGTTTTGTCTGTGCCAAAAATACGTTTATTCATTTTAATAATAATATTAAATGTGTTTCTCATTTCAGTTTCCTTTCTTGTTTTAATAAAGTTATTAGAATTATACTAAATAATAATTTTTTTCCAAGTATTTGCTTAATTTTTTTGCAAAAAAACAAACACAGAGAGATTTTTTTCTGTGTTTGAGTAATTATTCTTCTTTTTTGGTGAATCTTCTTCTGAAAACTGGTTTAGCATTTGGATCAGCTTTTAGGAAGCGACAAGCAGGGAAAGAAGAACAAGCAATAAATCTTTGTCCATTCTTTTTGTTGTATCTGTAAACTAATTCTGCATTGTCATTTGGACAAAGTTCTCCAACTTTTTCAACTTCTAAAACAGTTTTTTCTGTTGATTCAGCTGCGTTTTCGAAGTTTTCTCTAAATAGAGTTCAGAAGGTTGTCATTGTTTCTTTATATTCTGATTGACCTTCGGCGATTGAGTCAAGTTCTGATTCAATTTCTGCTGTATAACCTTCGTTGATGATTTTTCTTTCTTTATCTAATTCAAATAGTTTAGATAAAACGGTTCTACCAAATTCTGTAGGAATTAATGCTTTGTTCTCTGTTTCAACATATTTTCTGTTTTTTAGAATTTTAACTGTTGAAGCAAAGGTTGAAGGACGACCAACTTTGATTTCATCAAGTTTTTCAATTAATGTTCCTTCGTTGTATCTTGGAACAGGTTTTGTTTGTGATTTTGTTTCTTTGTATTTTTCAACTGAAACTGTATCACCAATTTTATAACCTGGGTCTAAAAATTCTTTTTCAGCATCTTCTTTGAAAAGTTTGTAGTAACCATCAAAATCAATTCTTGAAGTTGCATATTTGAATTTGTGTCCATTGTTTTCTAAATCATAACGCACAATGGTTCTTTTTGGCGGTTCCATTATCGCTTGAAGTGTTGTGTTGTAAATTAAAGTATAAACTTTTAATTCTGTACTACTCAAGTTATATTGTTCTTGAGCTTTTTGTGGTGTTAAGTAAGGGTTTGTAGGTCTGATTGCTTCATGGGCATCTTGATCTCCAGCATCACCTTTAACAGTTGCTGAAACATATTCAGGACCTCATGTTTCTAAAACATATTTTTTAGCAAGTTGCACAAAAGATGCACTTAAACGCGTTGAGTCAGTTCTTGGGTATGAAATTAGCCCTCCGCTTTCACCAAATCCTTCATAAAGTCTTTGTAGAGCATCTTGCACTGTTGAAGCTGCTAATCCTGCTTTTTTGAATAAAACAGATTGTTTGAAAGGAGTAATTTTAGCTTCTGTTCTTGTTCTTTCGTTTTTGTCAACAACAACTAAATCACCTTTTAGTTCTGAAAGAATTTTTTCAATTTTTTCAGGCGCGATTCATTCTGCATTTCCTTCGAATTTGTCTTCATTATTGTAGTAGCTAAAAGAAACTTTTTTGTTGTGAATTGCTTCGAGTGTGTAGTAAATTTTAGGAATAAATGCTAAAATCTCATCTTCTCTATCGATTACAAGTTTTAGAGCAACAGATTGCACACGACCAGCTGATGGTTGAATAGGAGCATTAGATATTTTTTTAGCAAGCAAGTTAGAAAGTCTAAATCCAACAATTCTGTCGATCATTCTTCTTGTTTTTTGAGCATTTACAAGGTTTTCATCAATTTTTAAGTGAGCTTCTAAAGAGTTTAGAATTGCTTCTTTTGTAATCTCGTTGTATTTAATTCTTTCGTATTTGTTTTGCACGCCTAAAAGTTCTACTAAGTTAGCTCCAATCGCCTCTCCTTCACGGTCAGGGTCGGTTGCAATATAAACTAAATCGGCTTTTTTAGCAGCACTTTTAAGTTGTTTAATAACTTCTTTTTTGGTTGTGTCTTGAGAATACAGCGGTTCTCAGTTATCCATGTCTATTCCAAAACCAAATTGCCCGCTTGTTTTTAGTTTATAAATGTGTCCTACTGAAGCTAAAACTTCATATTCATCACCTAAATAGCTTTTGATTGCCTTAATTTTATTAGGTGACTCCACGATTACTAATTTTTGCATTTTTTACTCCTATAATTCATCAAATTTTTCTTCATCAAAGATACCAATATATGGTAAATTTCTGAGTTTTTCTTTTACATCTAATCCAAAACCAACTAAAAAGGCATCAGGGACATCAATTCCGTATTTATCAGCATTAAAATCTGTTTTTCTTCCTGTTTGTTTGTTTAGAAGAGTTAGTACTCTAACACTTTTTGGGTTTTTGGTTTTGAGTAGATTAGCTACTTTTTCAATTGTGATTCCTGAATCAATTATGTCTTCAACAATTAAAACATCTTTGTTTTGTACATCATAAGCAAGATCCATGATAACCTTTACAGAACCCGTTGATTCTTGTCCTCCTTGATAAGAAGAAAGGGTCATAAAATCAATGATGTGATCAACTCTGACGTCTTTAATTAATTGTGCTAAAAAAGGGATAGATCCCTTTAATAAACCTACTATAACTAAATCTTTTGAGTCTTTGTATGTTTCATTTACTCATTGAGCCAAGTCATAAATCACTTTTTCTAAATATTCTCTTGTATATAAAACTTTTTTTATTCTTTTGTCTATTTCCATATTACTTAACAACCTTTAATAACTATTTTACCACTTAATATAAAAATAAAACCAAGATTTCTCTTGATTTTATTTTAAACAGATTTATTTGTTTTTAGCTTCAGCTACTTGAGCAGCAACTTCTGCAGCAAAGTCTGTTTGTTGTTTTTCAATTCCTTCACCAACTTCAAAACGAATTGCTTTAACTAGAGATGATTTTTTAGATTCTAAGTATTTAGCAACTTTGAATTGTGAATCCATAACAAATTCTTGTAGTTCAAGAACAACTTCTCCAAGTTTTTTTTGTACTTTTCCGTTGATCATTGATTCTTTGATTTTATCTGGTTTTGAAGCGTTTTTAGGATCTTCGTTTACTTCTTTAGCGAATTCTTGTGTTAATTCATCTAATTTGTTTTGTGGATAATCAGAAACTAATGTGTATTCTGGGTTCATAGCTGAAACGTGCATTGAAACGTTTTTAGCAGCTTCTTCATCAGCTCCGTTAATTAAAACTATAGATGCAACTCTACCGTTTGTATGTACATAAACTCCAGCTTTTTGGTCAGCCGCAATATCAAATGCTTCTGCTCTTCTGAAAGCAATTTTTTCTCCAATTGTTGCTGTTGCATCAACTGTTAATTCTTCAATGCTTTTTCCAGATGCATTTTTTAGTGCTAATGCTTCTTCGTTTGAAGCAAATTTGTTATTTAATAGAATTTGTCCAATTTCTTGTACTAATTCAACAAATTGTTTGTTTTGAGCAACAAAGTCTGTTTCTGAGTTAACTTCAAAAATAACTGCTTTGTTGTTGTTTGAAACTGCATAAACCAATCCTTCTGCAGCAATTCTTCCTGCTTTTTTAGCAGCTTTTGCTTTACCGTTTTCTTGTAATCAAGCAATTGCTTTTTCAATGTTTCAATCTGAAGCTTCAAGTGCTTTTTTACAATCAACCATAGGAGCATCAGTTCTTTCTCTTAATTCTTTAATAAGAGCCATTGTGTTAATTTGTGACATATTTCTCCTTTTATTGTTTAATTATTTGTTTTCTTCTTTTTTGTTTTCTTGAGCGTTTTCTCTGTTTGCAAATCTTCTTTGTCCGTTAAATTCTCTTCTTTCTTTAACTGGATCTTCTGGTAAAACGATTTTGTCGTCTTCTTGGTAAGCAAATAGAGCTTTTCCACCTTTAGCAACTACAATAGCATCAGCTAGAATTGTTAAAATTAAAGTAATTGATTTTGTTGAGTCATCGTTTGCTGGAATAGCAAAGTCTACTAAGTTTGGATCTGTATCTGTGTCGATGATTCCGATAACTTTAAGTCCTTTTTTTCTTGCTTCTTGAACAGCAATAATGTCGTTTTTAGGATCAGCAATAATCATTACTGAAGGTAATCCTTGCATGTTTCTAATACCATTTAGGTTTTTTTGTAGTTTTTGAAGTTCTTTAGCTTTTAGAACTCCTTCTTTTTTAGTGTAACCTTCGAAGTTGTTTTTTGCTAAAACTTCTAAGTCTTCCATTTTTCTAATACTGTTTGAAATTGTTCTGTGGTTTGTTAGTGTTCCACCTAATCATCTTTCTGAAACATAAGCTGAGTTTGTTCTTAAAGCTTGTTCTTCAACTGCTTTTTTAGCTTGTCTTTTTGTTCCAACGAAAATGAATTTTGCATTGTTTTCTGCAAATTTAAAAATTAAGTTGTAAGCAAATAGTAATGATTTTTGTGTTTTTTGTGTGTCAATGATGTGTGTACCCATTTTTTTTGTATAAATGTAAGGTTTCATTTTTGGGTTTCATTGAGCAGCTTTATGTCCGAAATATGTTCCTGCTTCTAGAAGTTTTTGTTTTGAAACAACTTCTCTATCTAAGTGTTTTTCTTTTTGTGTGTTTTCCATAAGGTATCCTTTTCTTTTTTAGTTTGTTAGTCTTCCCAATATTTCTAACGCCAGCACTTTTCACAAGCACACCCGACGAATCCATATTGGTGCTTTTTAAAATTAATTATTTAAATTCTACCACAAAAGCGGTTTTTAAAAAACTAAAAAACAAAAAACACAGCAATGTGTGTTTTTGAAATTATTTTTGAGCATCATTTTTAAACTTAAATTTATCTGGAATTTCTTTAATATTTTCAAATAAATTAGTTTTAAATTTGTCTCCATAAAGTTTAATCAATGCTTCACGATATGAAGTTTTTTGGTTTTTACCACCACCATAAATTAAGTCATATTGAGGTAATTTATAGGCGTTTTGGCCTGTTCCATAAAGCCCTTTGTAATCAAATCCTTCAGATCTAAATGCAGAAGCGATTCCTGTGTTTGCTGAAGAGTTTGAGTAGTGATAAATAGCAACTAATTCATTGTTTTGATTTCTGATTGATGTTCCAGAAGCACCACCTCCAGGAGCGTAGTGTTTTGGATTGTATGCAAGACCATAAGCAAGATATTTTTTATTATCTAATCTGTTTACAAAGAGATCTTTTTGTGGTCTTGGCGCTGCAATAAAGGAATCTAGCACACCTGGTTTATCGCTGAAAGTTCTATAACCTAAAGCATATGATAAATAGTTTCCTTGTTTTAGTTCTCTTTCGCTAAAAGCATCAACTTTTTCTGTTGTTTGATTTACTACTATTTTGTCAAAGAATTTTTCTTCAGCATTAGTTCACATTGTGAAGTAGTGTTGAGAAACACTTCTTTGATCATCATCAACATAAGGAACAAAGAAATAATCATAGAATCCAGAAGGGAAACCAACAGCATATAGATCATCTGGCCTTGTGTTTTGATTTTCATATTGCTTGTTGATGTCGTCAACTGTTAGTTTACGATCAATTTTTGAGTAGTCTTTGAGATATGAAGTAGCTAAAAACTTAATTTGATCTTCTTTTTTGTTTGCATAATTGTTTGTTAGTGCTTGTGCAAATTTAGAACGATCCTTAACTAATTCTTCAGAATCATAACCTCTAGAAACATAAACTCCTCTTTCAGGATCGTTTCCTAAAATCTTTTCAAAATCAAGCTCAATTACAGCAAAATCAATGAATTCTTCAACATCACTAAATTTAGCTTTTTGTTCTTTAGATAGAAAATCTGCTGGTTTTGTATTCATAAAATCTGCAGCACTATAAACTACTTTTATAGGGTTGTAATTTTGGTTTTGGTTATCAATTGGAAAACCAAAACGAGTGAAGTTTTCATCTAATCCAATTAGTTTGAATTTAGTGTAAATTCCAGCATCTTCATTGATTCTCGCAAGTGACATTGTTGTTGTGTTTTTAGAAATAGCATCTGCTACGTGCAGATTTGTTCCTAAATATCACTTTGTAGGATATTTTCCATCGGCTCTTGGAACGTAGTCTAAAATTCAAGCAGTTCCTGAATCTGTTTTGAATTCCTTTGGTTTTCCTTCTATTTTGTTATTAAATGAAACTTGAAAAGACTGTAGAGCAGCTTTTTTGTAGTTTTCATTTGTTAAATATCTTGGAATTCCCTGTGCACGATATCTATTTCTGTCTTTAACATCAACTCAAGAAGGACCTTTTCCAACTTCTCTAGAATCATAGATGTTTAATCCATCATAAGATCCATCAGCATTATAGCTTGGAACGCTAAATCCTTTAAGTCTGGCATCATCATAGCTATCTTGATGAATCTCTTTTGCTTTTTGATTAAATTCTTGGATTTTTTCTGTTGAAGTATTTAGATTTCTAAATTTAGAAATAGCATCTTGATCATCATTAAATTGACCTCTTTTTAAAGTTGCAATATATTGCTCATTGTCTTTGTCAAATCTTTGTTGTTGATTAAATTCTCTTGCGTATTTTCCTTCTTCAGATTGCGGAACTGAAGAGAAATGCCCTTGATTTATTGTCCCATCTTCATTAATGTTAACTGGACTTTCTAAAAATCCTCCAACCTCAAATGTTTTTTCAAAGGTTTGTTTTTGTTTATTATCTTTGTCTTCTGTAAAGAAGAAGCTTAAAGTGAAGTTTCCACGACCTACAAGAGCAGAAATATCATCTCCGTTTTCATTTAAAATTCCCACAGAAGAAACTAATTCAGCACCTACTGTGTTTGCATTTTCTCCTGTAATCTTAAATTTGATTGAATCAAGGTTATTTTTTACTTTTGCAAACAGTAATTCTGATTGTTTTGTGTTTCTCTCATCAAATTGCACAAATTCAACTTTAAGACCTTCAACAACTTTTTCTAAAGTTTTGTTAGGTTTTGGAACAGAAATATATTGTGTTTTGTTGTCTAAAACTGATGGTTGTTGAGGTTGTGATGGTGGGTTTGTAGGATTTTGATTTCCTGGGTTTGGATTTTGTGGATTGCTTGGGTTTGGGTTATTAGGATTTGCAGGATTGCTTCGATTATTCTTATCTTGATCTGGGTCTGTTTTTGATTTAGATTGTTGTGTGTTACAACTGAAAACTAAAGCAGCTGAAACTAAAGGTACAGAAGCTAAAATTGCTTTAAATTTCTTTTTCATCTATCCAAAAATGTCGCTATCGCTTGATTGGTTAGTGTATTGTGGACGTCAACCATTTCCTTTTATTTGATTAAAGAGTGCTTCTTGTCCAACAGGAATTAAGATTGTTGAATTGTCAGTAAAACTTTCAGATCATTTAGTAAGAATTGATAAGTTTTTGATACCTTGAGATGTAAGTCTTGTTTTTGAATCAGTACCCACAATCTTAATTGTATTTGTTTGTGAACCATTATCAAAAATAATTTTTGATCTTGGCATTTGAGGTAATTGTGTATCTAAAACATCAAATTGAGCTTCATTTAACTCAGCAGCACTAATTTCATACACAGAACCTGTGTTGTGAAGTTTGATAATTTTTAGTTTTCTAGAACCGTTTGCTGGTTTGTATTTGTCATAAAATACAAGCCCTTTCAAGCTTTTTAGTTTTGTTTGTGATAAATCTAAACCAGTTGGGTAACTGTTTCCTTTTTCGTCGTGATCAGGTTCTGTACCTGGACCGCTTTGACCTTGGAATGCTCCTTCATTATTTCTAACAAAGTAAGCCATTCTCAACCCATTGTTGATGTCTTCGATTGAGTTTTTATCATTAAATGAAAGCATGTTAAATACAACACGAGTATAAACTCTTTCATTTTTCTTGAAATCAAAGCTTACGTTGTAGTCAACTGTGTTAACTCATGCAACTTTATTAAGTGCAAGTGGGTTAATTGCTCATGTTTCAAGCAATGAGTTCCCTGAAGTATATAGACCTAATTCATCAATTTCTTTATCTCTAAGTGCTCATAGAGCTGGAGCTATAGTAGGATTTTCTAAAAACAACTCAAGTTGAGGAAGTTTTTTAGGCAATGCTTGAATAATTTTATAGAATGCTTGACCTGAATTATTTAGTCCCATATTTTTAATTCTATAAGAAGTTATTTTTTCTCCGGCTTTAACAAGATCTTGAATTAATTTTAGAGTTTTTTCATAACCTTGCTTGTTAGCAGCATCAATTGTAACAACAACCCCTTCGTTTCTTTGACCTTCAACAGGCTCTTCTCTGTTTAGTCTATCAACTTGGATACCATCACCGTTTGAAATACCATATTTTTTGTACTGGTCTGTAATATTTGTTTTCTTTCAACCCGGGTAGTTTCCTGATTCAATATCTCCTCCAGGACGTC
The DNA here is from genome assembly GCF_017052595.1 of Mycoplasma procyoni. Taxonomy (GTDB): domain Bacteria; phylum Bacillota_I; class Bacilli_A; order Mycoplasmatales; family Metamycoplasmataceae; genus Mesomycoplasma_A; species Mesomycoplasma_A procyoni. The sequence continues at coordinate 35,789 of NZ_JAFIDB010000004.1, read as the reverse complement.
AGATTCAGTCTTTATAACCAAAAGCACGTTTTAATTCATTATCTCTTTCATAGCGAGCAATTGTTGTGTTTGAAAGCGGTGAAATAGAATAAGAATCTATTTCTCCGTTTGCGTTGATATAGATATTGTCGTTGTCTTCATAGATAACAAAACCTTTAGCTAATTCTGTTTCTAAGTGACTTGATTGTCTTGTAAATTTAGAAGGATCAATGTAACCGATAATTTGAAGCATTCCCTCTTCTGTGTTTTTGTGAGGTTTTAGCTTTGTTTCATAAATTTTTTGACCTTCTGGTGTTAAGTATTCTTTAACTTTATCACCATTTTCAATTAGTAATTTGTATTTTTCAATGATTCTTTGATATCAGCGTTTTGAGGTCGGTCCTACATTAACTAATTTTTTAAGATCGTCAAGAGTTTTAATTCCTGGATTATCAAGTCTTAATGTTGAAAGTTCAGATTTTGGCACACTTTTATTAATAGCTTTAATTGAGTTTTCGATGTTTTTCTTACGGATTTCATCTGTAACTTCAATTGCTGTAATTTCTCCAATTGGTTTATTTGTGTAAGGTTCACGGTTAGTAATACCCGCTGCAACGTCTCTTGGATCTTCTTTTCTTGGTGTAACTTCTTTGTATCCTGTAACTTTAACTCTAACACCATTAAAATCAACAGTTCTTGTATTGTCTGAAGGTTTAGGTGCTGGTTTAGGTGGCTCAGGTGTTGGTTCTGGAATAACTTCTTCAACCGGTGGTTCGGGTGCAGGAGGTGTTGGCTCTGGCTCTGGTTCAGGCTCTGGTTGAGGTTTTGGAGGCTCAGGAATTGGTTCTGGGTCTGGTTTTGGTGGTTCAGGTGGAGTTGGAACTGGTTCTGGATCTGGGTTTTTTGGTGGATCAGGAATTGGTTCCGGTTCTACTGGTTTAGGATCTGGTTGAGGTTCAGGTTTTTTTGGAGGTTCTGGTTCTGGTTCAACAATAACAGGAGGTTTTATTGGTTTTGGTTTTGGTTTAACGTATTTATTATTAACATCTCTAAAGGAATTATCTCCATCTTTAAAATCAGCATTAACGTTTGTGTTTAGTTGAACAGTGTTGTTTTTGATTAATCTTGAACGTTCAACTGCGTCTATGCTATTAGATGTTGAAAAATAAATACCAGTACCGACACCAGTCGCTGCTGCTATTGATGTAGCAGAAATTACACCTACCTTTAAACCTTTTGATTTTAAAATCTTTTTCACCTTTTATACCTCGCTTTGTTTGGATTTTAGTTTAATTTAAGTTCAGCGTCTGTAGGAATAGTTAAGTTTGAACCTACATAACTGAAAATTTCTGGGCTTTGGTTTAGATACTCACCATTAATGATTCTGATAACTGATTCAACAGTTTCATCTTTAGGAACATAAACTCCTTCTTCTTTTGTAAAGTGTTGAGTCATGAAGAAGTTTTGTGAGAAGAAGTTTTCTAACTGAAGTGCTTTTTTAACAATGATTTTTGATTCATCATCAAGCTCATCAAATCCAAGAATTAAAATAACATCTTCTAAGTCTTTATAAGTTTTAAGAATTCTTTTAGCTTCAATAATTGCATCAAAGTGTTTTTGTCCAATGATTTTTGGATCAACTGATTTTGAAGATGAAGCTAAAGGATCAAATGCTGGGAAAATGTTTTTAGCTGTTTGTGCTCTAGAAAGAACTAGATTACCATCTAAGTGGTTAAACACAGCAACAGCAGAAGGGTCACTGATGTCATCCATTGGTAAAAATACTGTTTGGAATGATGTAATTCCGGCGTTGTCTGTTTTAAATAGACGTTCTTGAACGTGAGCAACATCAGATTCAAGTGTTGATTGGTAACCTCCAACAGAAGGTTTTTTACCTAAAGAAGCACTAACTTCGTTTTCAGCTTGAATGAAACGGTAGATGTTGTCAATAAAGAGTAAAACGTCTTTTTGTTCTTGATCTCTTAAGTATTCAGCAGCCGTAATTCCGATTGGCACAATTGACATTCTAGCTCCTGGTGATTCGTTCATTTTTGAGATGTACATTGAAGATTTTGACATTAAGTTTGATTCTTCTAATTCGTTGTATAGCTCAATTCCTTCACGTGAACGTTCTCCAGAACCGATAAAGATGTTAGAGGTGTTTTCGTTGTTTTTGTTAACGTTGAAAATGATTTCTTTCATTAACACAGTTTTTCCAACCCCAGCTCCTCCGAAGATTCCGAGTTTGTATCCTTTAACAATTGGCATAAAGAAGTCGATTGCTTTGATTCCTGTTTCAACAATTTCGATTTCTGAGTTTAAAACTCTGTCTTTGTTGATTGTTGAGTTCATTTCAACTCTTTTAGGGAAAGTGTATCTATCACTTAAAAGTGGTTGTCCATGGAAGTCATAGATGTTTCCTTGAGCTTCAGAACCAACTGGCACCATGAAGCTTTTGTTTGTGTTAAATACAGCATCATCAACTGAAATTTCTTTGTGTAGATAAATAACAATTGCTCTAACTGTTGTTTCATTAACAAGTCTTTTTACTAATAGATAAGTTTGATCATCGTGTAGTGTTAGGATTGTGTTAAGTGATGGCAGGTTGTCCTTTTGAAATTCTACTTCAACAACATCACTTCAAAATTTAACTATTTTTCCGTTCATTATTTATCCCCCATTAATAAAGCAAGTGTTTCTAGTTCGTTTTGACTAAAGTCAACGAAGTTGTGTTCTACATCAATTTCTCATCCTAAATTTAAATAATTAGAGTATTGTTTAAGAGCGAATGAGAAGAAGTTTTTAACGATTTTTTCGTCGTATTGTTCGTTGTTAACGATTTTTTCAAAGATGCTTTTTGCAAGTTCGTGATTATCAATTAAGATGTTGATTAATCTCATAGCTTGTTGTTCGTTTTTTACACCTTTTAGTGTATTTCAAAGAATTAATTTAGATGTTAATAAAACAAATCTTGAAGAATATACAGAATATCCTTTTTGTGAGAATAATTTTTCAATTTGTTTTCCTTTGTGTAGAAGTAGTGATGTTTCTTCATTGAAATCATAGTCTAATAAAGCAAGTTTAAGTTGTCTTTTGTATGCTTTGTAGATTTTTCCTACTTCTCCGGCGATTTTTGTGATTGTTCTTGATTGTACAGAGCTACCTGTTCTGGAAACTGATAGATCAATGTCAATCGCTGGTAATTTACCACTGTCAAATAAATCAGCACTTGTTACAATTTGACCATCTGTAATTGAGATAACGTTTGATGAAATTAAGCTTGTGATGTCTCCATCAACTGTTTTTAGAATTGGTAGTGCTGTAATTGTTTTTCTGTCAACAAATGATCCAGCTCTTTCAAGCAGTGATGAGTGAGCAAAGAACATATCTCCTGGCATTGCTTCTTTACCTACTGGTTTATCTGTTAATAAAGCAATTTCTCTAAAGATGTTGGCGTGTTTTGTTAAATCATCGAAGATAACTAAAACATCATCGTTGTATGAAAGGTTTTCAGCATGTGCCATTCCTACATAAGGTGCTAGATATTGTTGGTAAGCACTTGTTGCAGGAGCGTCGATGATGATTGTGTTATCTAATGCATTAAATTCTTTTAGTGTTTGGTAAAGACGTGATAAATCTTCTCTTTTTTGACCAATAGCAACATAAATACATTTAACATTGTTTTTAGCTTGGTTAATAATTGTATTAACTACTAAGTGTGTTTTTCCTGTTTGTCTATCACCAATAATTAATTGTCTTTGTCCTTTTCCAATTGGAATTAATAAATCAATTGAAACGATACCTGTATATAGTTGTTCGTTCAGTTTTTTAACTGTCATTAAGTTATGAGCATCACCGAACATTTTGCTTCTGTAACCTACAAAATCCCCATAAATTTCCTCTTTTTCTGGGAAGATTGATTTTCCTTCAATATCAATGATTTTTCCAAAGTGTGAATATGATGTTTCTACTGTGTTATCATTTGAAACTTCGATTACTTCTTGACCGATTTTTAAGTTTTCTAAAGATGTTGTATCACTTAATAAAAAGGCTTTGTTTTCTGTAGCACTAATTACCATCATTTTAACATCTGGAAATTCTGCTGAAGTAAAGTTTTGTCTTTGTTTATATGGATATTCTCCTGTAATTTCGATTACATAGTCAAATATCGCAGTAATTTTTGGGTTTTGCATATTAGAGTCCTCCTATAATTCCTATTACTAATAAAGCAACTGCACTTAGTAATATTATTGATGATAAAGCAATAATTGAAATATTTGCTTTAAACATAGATTTTTGTTTTGCTTTTTGTTTTGTAATTAAGTTTGCTGTTGATAATGAAAGTCCAGCAAGTGACATGATTGAAAATAGTGAACCAATTGTTACTAAAAAGGTGTTTTGTTCTTTTCTTTCTGTTTTAAGAACTTGCTGTGTTTGTGTATAAGAATCTTTGAATTCTTTTGTTTTTTGAGCTTTTTGTTCTTCAGTTTCTTCAGGAACTAAAGGAACATTTAAAAGTCTTTGTAGTAATTTAAATTGTTTACCAATTTTTGAAAGAACTTCAATGTATCTTTGGTATCAAGATAAAGTATTAAATGTTTGAGCTTCTGCAACTTTGTATCCAACAGAAATATCACGTTCTAAGTTATAAAATAGCTCGTTGATGATATTTAAATCATAACCTTCTTTGGCAAATGCTTTTGTAAGAGCATCTTTAAGATCTTTTCTTTGTTCTACTTTTGCTCTAAGGTTTGAAACAGCAATTTCAAATCCTTTGATAAGGAAACTATAAGAATATAGTTTTGTAATTGTAGAAGTTTTTACAGAACTTAAGAACTGAATTTCAAGCGCATCTGAAACATCACCAAATTCTGAATCGCTTGAGTTGATATCGAGCGATTGTACAAGTGTGTTAAGGATGTTTGCTTGGTTATCAGCGTATTTTTTAGTTGTGTAAATGTCTTTTGTGATTGTTTGAATAAAGGTAACAAGTCTGTTTTTGATTGAGTTGTTTCCGATTTTGGCAAAGTCAATGCTTTCATCAAGACCAATTGCACTGTATAATTGCACCATTTCTCTTCTTAGTTCAGAGCTAAATTTTTCTCTGGCAGCATCAAAAGCGTAATTTTCTCTTTTTTGAAGTGGTTGTGGTGTTGTTTTGTATCTTCTTGAAGCTTCTGTGTCAACAGTGTCGCTAATTGATACAACAAAGCTAATTCCTGTTTGAGTTTTTTCTACTGTTTCAACTTCGTATTTGTATCTTGTGTTGATTGGGTTGTCAAATCAGAAGTATTTATCAGAACCACCTTGAGGATCGCTTTGGAAACTTTGTACAAGTTTGTCAATGTTGTATCCTTCTTTTTTGAGTAGTTCGCTTTTGAATTTAGGTGCTAAAGCAGGTAGTTTTTCAACTGCTTCTTTAGTTTGAATTGGTGTAGGTTCAATGATTGGACCTTCAATTGGATCTGTTGGATCTAAAGGTTCAAGAGTGTCATCTTCAGGTTTTTTGTCTGGTTGATTTTGTTCTGGTTGATCTGTTTTATTGTGTTCAAGATCGAAAGCTGTATATCTTGGTGTAATCTTTGATTTAATATAATCATCTCAGCTATTGAAACCTTCTGGAACTTTAGAAGTAATCGCACTGATTTTTCCGTCTTTTGCATCAATTAGTGATGTATCGAATTGTAAATCTTCTGGAATGTCTGATGAGTTATAAACAATATCATAGAAACCTTCTTTTAGAGCATTTACATATTCATTTGTAAATTTGGTAACATCTTCTTTTGTGTAGAAGTTGTCTTCATCAGCTGTTGCTTCTTGTTTATCACCATCACCAATAACACCTGAGTAGTTAGTTGTAGAAATTTCGGGATCGAAGATAACATCAGGGTATTCTACACCTTGGAAAGTTACATTTCCTCTTTTAAATTTCTTTCTTGTTGAATAAACATTAGGGAAAATTACATTAAATCCTTCTTTATTAGGACTTTCTTTAATTTTGTCTTTGTTTTTTTCTAAGTAGTCTTTAAGAAGTTGTAGATAGTAACTTTGTTTGATGTTTTCTTTGAATTCTGCATCTTTTTCAGGGTTTTTAAGATCGTTTTTGATTCTGCTTTGAGCATCGTTGATTTTGGCAACAGCACCAGCTATAGCAGTATCAAAAGCTAATTTAAGAGCGTTCTCGGTGTCAATTTTAAAACTATCAAATAATGTAGAAACTTGTTTTGGTTTAGTTTCTCCACCTTGGTTGTTTGCATCACCTGAACCATTGGTTGAGCCATTAGTTGAACCATTTGTTGATCCTGCGTTGTTATCTGCAGGATCGGCACTTAAAAAGGCGATTGGAGAAGCTAAAACAGGTGCAACCGAAAGAGCTAATAGTTGTTTAAGTTTTTTTCTTTTATTCATCTCCATCTCCTTTTCTTAAGTTAAATTCGCTGATTTTACTAAATTTATAAAGATCAAAATTTAGTTGGTTGATTTCAATGAGAGTTTCAAGGGAAGGATTTAGTTTTTGGCTGTGATTTAAATAACTAATTTTGTTATTTAGTTCACTAAAGTCTTTGTTATCCTTTTGTTTTGAAGCTCTTTCAACATAAATTTCATTTGAGCTTAAGGTATTAATTTTCATCACTTGTTCAAATAATAAGAAATTAGCATTTCTTAAAAATAGATAGTGTTTTTTAGCAAATTTTGGGTTTGTGATTCTGATTAGAATGTTTTCAAAAGAAGCGATTGAGTTTTCTTTGATTGTTTCTCAAGATAAGCTTTCTTCTAAATAGAATTCTAATTCACTGTTTCAAGCTTTGTATTTAGTGTTGTTATTAAAATTAATTTCAATTTTAATTTTAGAGAGATTTGTGTTTTTCATTAGTTCTCTCCTTTTTTCATTAAAGAAAACTCATTGTTGTTTTTGGTCAATAGAACAATTTCTTCAATTTCGTTTTCTCTTTTGATTTTAGTAATTCTTTTTGAGATTTTTCAAATTTCTTCGTCTAGATCTTTAATGATTTTGTTAGTTCTTACTAAACCGTTTTTAGCGTTGTAGAAAGAAGATTCAATAATTAAAGACTGTAGAGCGTTTTCAATGAAGATGTTGGCATTTGAGTCAACATATTCACTAACAGAAGGATAGATGTTAAGATTTGCTAAAGCATCTTGTGAGATTTCTTCTTTTGTAAAGGAAGTTAGCTTGCTTAAATCAAAATCATTCATCGGTAAGATTGTAAAAGGTTTGTTGTAATTTTTGTTTGAGTTAATTACAAAGTTTACCTTTGAGTATCTTTCTGTTGTGTAAAGATATTTAACAATGATTGATAAGTCTTTAGCTAAGTTTGGATTGTTAAGATCAAATGTATAAAGTGGTTTGATGTTGTTTGTGCTAAAGAAATCGCTTGCTTGTTGTCCTAAAGCAATGAAGCTTGCGATTTTGTTCTCTGTGTTTTTGAGAATCATTTTTTCATATCTTGAATATGAATCGGTTGAGTATTTTTGTTCTTCTCTTAAATAGATTCATAATTCTTTTTCTTTAATTAAATTAGCATTAGCTTTTTTTAGCAGTCCCTTAAAAAGACTTAGTTCATCTTTTTGAGTTATAAAAGGGTTTTGAATGTTGTATTTTTTAGAAAGAAAATCAATTGTGTTTTTGTTAATAGAAGCATTATTAACAAAGAATTTTAGTTGTTGATTTAGTTTCATGATTTTGATTAGTAGGATATTTTTTTCACTATTAACCTTTAAATAAATTTTTTCCAGATTGCTTTTCTTTTGGATTATTTTCTTTAAGTGCATGTTATTTAATTTGTGCTACAAAAGATTTTTCAAAAAGAATCTTTTTAGCTCTTGAAGTTTGTGAATAGTAAATAATTAAACCTGGAAAAATTTCGATGAAAGAATTTTTATCAAATAAATCTTCGATTTCTGAGTTTAATTTAATTAAAAACTCTTCTGCATCTTGGTCATCTGAAGTTCTAAATGTAAAAGTTTCAAGATGAGAATTTGCTTCTGTTGTAACGATTGGAACTAATTTGTCTCCAAATCTTAAATCTTTTGAAAAGGAAATAATAAATCCATCAAATTCAGCTTCATATTTTTTGTCAATGATGTTTTTAAATGTAGAAAAGTATCATTTATAAACTTCTGATTCATAACCGAAATTTGATTTTAGTAAAACAGAAGACATTAAACTATCGTATGAAACAAAGTTTTTATCTTTTTTAACTTTTTCAACTTCACCAAAAACATCAAAAAGAGCGAATAATTCTTGTTGTTCTTTCTTTTTTTGTTGTGGATCAACTTTTTTAGGTTGTGCTTGGTTTTGTGATTTGTTTGAAAATAATTTAAATGCCATTTTTTACGCCTTTCCTTTTGGGTTTTGTGTTTGTTTTGCTTTTTGATTGTATTTGTAGTTTTTGAAAATTGAGAACAGTAAATCAGCAAATGTTGAAAGCATGATCATTACAGAAGCAATAATTGCAAATAATACAAATAAATCAATTGTACTAAAGTGTTCATTAATTGCACTTAAGTAGTAGTTTTGTTGACTAAGTAGAATTTGGTTAAATCCTGTTGCAAATAATAATAAGATGTTTGAACCAACGATCATTAAACTAAAGAACATAGAGTAGAATGTTATGTTTTTTTGTTTAATGGCGAATGATACAGTTGTAATAATTGAGAATAAGCTACTAAAGAAGATCATTACAATATTTGTTTCTTTTGAGGATGAAAATCCAAAAAGAATAAATGCAATTAATCAAATTAGTGATTGAGTTGCACCAAAGAACATTGTGTTGTATAGTGAACCTTTGATTTGAATTTGTCTTAAGAACTGACTTAAAACAAAGGCTGTTGTAATTAATAAAGAAATTACTACAGCAAGACTCACAGCTAAAACAGCAACTGTTTGCGGTGCGTCGATTGCGTTTTTAATTCCTTGTTCTAGAGACATTACAATAATGAATCATAATAGAGCTGTAGATAAAAGAATAAAGTAGAGTAGGATTAAATTTTTGAAAAATAGTGTGCTGTAATATTTGCTTAATAAAACAAGTATTTTATGAGCGTTAGCTAATAACACTAAAATTGTTAATCCAAGTGTTCCAAAAATGATTGTGACAATATTTGTTGCTTGTTTAACTTCAAAAATTTGATCAAAGAATTTATAAAGAGTTGATTTATCAAGCACACGGTATGTGTTTTGATCTTTTTCTATAAAGAAATAGAATAAAAGAATTCCTGTGATAAATAGTAATAATTGAGCAACTGCAGAAGCAATTAGTGAAATTAAGTTTAATTTAAGTAATGGGTTTGTTTTTCTTTGTTCTAAATAAATGAATGTGTGGTAGCCAGCATTTAAAAGAACTAATGGTAAAAAGATAAAACTTAAACCAAATACTGAATAAACTAAGTTTGGATCAGGGAAATTATATTGAACTAAAAACTCTTGTTGATTTCCTGTGTAAATTGTAAATGCAAAGAATAATATGAATGATGCCAGTGTAAATAAAACATAAGCAATGTAGAAATATCAATATTTTGAAATCAATTCTTTATTAAGAATTAGATTGATATAGTTTTTGAAAATTGAGTAAATAAAGACAAAACTCAATATCGAAACTCTTAGTAAAACTAAGAAATTCAGTTGCCTTCTGTTTGCATCGTTAAAATCAAACAGTAAAGCTGCTGTGTTGACTGAACCTAAAATGGTTCTTTGATAGAAAGTAAATATAAACAGACTTCCTACAACCAAAAGAAATATAAGAATATATTTTAAAATAAAGAACAATGTGTTTGAATTAATCAACAGTGTGTTCGCTTTTTGGTTTTTAGATAAATTTGTTTGTTTAGTGCTAAAAACATTCATTAACTTGTACCTCCTTGGGTTGTTTTCTTAAATTTGTATTCTTCAGGGATTTGATCAAATCCGTTTTGGAATAAGTTTGTTTTTGCGCCTGGATAGAGTTTTTTCATTGCTTCACGATAAGAGTTTTTCTGTTGGTCGCCTCCACCATAGATCAGATCGTATTGTGGCAGATTGTAAGAACCATAAACTCCTTTGTAATCAAATCCTTCAGATCTAAATGCCGCAGCTAATCCTGTACGAGCTGTATCGTTTGCTGCATGGAATACAGCAACTAATTCATTTCTTTGGTTTCTCATTGAAGAACCAGAAGAACCTCCAGCTGGAGCATAAAATCTTGGCATGTAAGCAAGTCCCATTGCAAGTAGTTTTTTGTGTGTTTGTGAAGAAGTAATTACTTCGCTTCCTAAAATTGGTGATGCGATAAACTCATCTGTTACTCCGGGTTTATCAGTGAAGCTTCTATAACCAATTTCATAAGATAAGTAGTTCCCGTGATCTCAAACCGATTTAGAAATAGAATAATTATCTTCTTCTGAACCATTATCTAGTTTATTAATAGCATTGTAAAGGTTTGGAGCAGCGTTTGTTCAAAGACTGTAATCGCTTTTTTGACGACTAATACTATCTGCATCTTCATATTGATCTAAATAGAAATCTTTTATAGAAGATGGATAACCAACTAAGTAGTGTTCATCAACTTCTTTAGGTTTTTGACCTTCTTTTGCTTTAGTAATATCTCTATTTACTTTTTCATAGTCTTGTAAATAAGATGTTTTTAAGAAACTGATGTGTTTTGTTGTTTCTGTTGCATAGTCGTTTGTTACTAATTTAGCGAGTTCTTGAGCATTTTTGAGAATTTCATCAGTAGTTCCAGTGTTTTTTCCTCTCGCTTCAACTCCATTTTTAACTGCTTTTTCAAAATCGACCTCTAATACAGCAAAATCAGCAAATTCTTCATAGTCTTTGTATTTTTCTTTTTGATCTGAAGCTAAGAATTGTGCTGGATTAGTTTTTAGATAATCTTCTCCTGTGAAAACTGTTTTTACAGCAAATCCATCGTTTGATTTTTTGAAAATGAAGTTTGAGAAGTTAGCATCTTTAGAAAATAGATCAAATTTTGTATGAATACTTGCATCTTTGTTCAATCTTCCGATTGTGATGCTATTTGTTTTATCTGTTAAAGCATTAACAACGTGCAAGTTTGTTCCAAAGTATCACTTAGTTGGATAGCTGTTATCATCTTTTTTCTCAAAATCAAGGATTCAAAGAGTTCCTGCAGTGTCGTATGATTGTCCAGTTTGCCCTGGTCTGTCTTCTGGGTTATTGAAAGCAGCATGAAACGTTTGTAGTGCATAATCTTTGTATTTTTCGTTTATTAAATATCTTGCAAGACCAACAGTTTTGTATGCTTCTTCACCTTTGTGATTTACTGAATCTAATCATGAAGGTCCTTGACCTACTGGATCAGAGTCATTAATTCTCAGTCCGTCAATTGTTCCATCTTTATTTCAAGAAGGAACACTAAATCCTTTATAAAGAGCATCTTGGAATTTAGAAAGACCTAATTTTTCTGCTTCAACATCAAGTTTTTCAGCACTTATTTTGTCTCAAGAAACGTCTTTTCTGAAATCAGCAATATCTCTTTGTCCACCTTTTGTAATTTGAGATACAGCCGTTTTTATGTAGTCTTCGTTGTCAAAGTTGTATCTAAATCTTTGATCGCCTTTAACATAATCTTCTCTTTTTTGACGTTCTCTTTCAGGGGTCGAAGGTGGAGTAGGAATTGAACCATCTTCATTAGCATTAAATGGGTTTGTTTTAAATCCTTCTTCTAAAATTTCTCTTGTTGAATAAAATTCTTCTTTTTTATCATCTTTATAATAGAAAGTAAAGATTAAATAACCTTTTCCTGTTAGGTTTGAAACTCCCGTTCCATTTTGATATTCTTCATCATAGTTGGTGAATTCAACTCTAAATTTGGAAGTGTCTAAATTTTCAACTTTGTATTTAACTTGTTCTGGATTTTTTAGTGATCTAAAGTAAATGTCTTTTTTATCTCTTGGAAAAGGTGCTTCATAGGATTCAATTGTGATTTTAGCATTTTTTGCTGCTTCATCGAGTGCTTTTTGTTTTTGTTTGTCTCCAGAAGTATCAATAAAATCATTTCTATCAACCTTTTCTGAACTACAACTTACAGATAATAAAGAAGCAGTTGCTAGAGCTGTTGTTGCAAACAAGATTCTTTTGTGTGTTTTTTTCATTTGTACCTCCTTTATGCAAATACATCAGCGTCGACATATTGCACACTTACTTTTTCAACTTTTTTACCTAAACCTTTTAGTTGGTTGTATAATTCATCATCGTTTTGACCAACACTAAATTGTGTTGAAGAACTAAATGTATTATCACTAAAGTTGATTAAAGTATTTAAATTTGAAATTCCAACTGACGTGAGTTTGTTAACGCCATTTTTAGAAATAATCCTGATGTTTTTGGTTTCTGATTTGTTGTTAAAAACAATTTTACTTTTAGGCATTAATCTTGGATTTGTATCAATTATTTTGCTAAATTGGGCGTTGTTAAGTTCATCAGCGTCTATTTCAAATGTTGGTCCTTTGTTGTATAAAACAAGTCTTCTTAGTTTTCTTAATCCATTTTGAGGTTTTTTGGTATCTTCAAAAATTAAACCACGTAAGGATTTTAAGCTTGGAACTCTGCTTAAGTCTAATCCTGTTGGATAACTATTACCACCTTCGTTGTGATCTGGATCTAATCCAGGACCTAAACCTCCTTGGAAAATAGCTTCGTTATTTCTAACAAAATAAGCCATTCTTAAGCCGTTGTTAATTCTTGTTAAGCGGTTTGGAGAATTTTCTGGCCCTAAATCACTTTCTTCAAAAGAAAGGGAATTAAAGGTTATTCTGGTGATTGGTTTGTAATTAAAAGCATATTCACTACTTACATTGTAATCAATTGTGTTTACTCAAGCAGTTTTTCTAAGAGCTAAAGGATTAAGCGATCATCCTTCTGTTAGTGAGTTTCTTGTTGTGTATAAAGATAATTCATCAATTTCTTTTTTCTCAAGAGCAATTAGTGCTCCAGAGTTTTCTGTTTCAAAGAATAATTCTAATTGTGGTAGTTTATCAGGTAATTCTTTGAATATCTTAAAAAATTGTTGATTAGAATCTTTAAGACCGATATTTTTAATTCTGTAAGACGTTATTTCTAGATTGTTTGCTTTTGCTTGTTTAATAAAATTAAGAGTTTTGGAATATCCCGAAGCGTTAGAAACATCAATATCAACTACTAAACCTTTGTTTCTTTGACCTTCTTGAGGTTCTTGTCTTGTTAGTTCTCTGATTGTGAAACCATCACTTTTAGAAACATTGTAAGCAGAAAAGCGAGCGTCGTTTGTAACATCTTTTGAGTTTCAACCACGATAAACTCCTGCTTTGATATCTTCTGCATTTCTCCCGTATTGATCGTTATAACCAAATACTCTTTTAACGCTGTTGTCACGTTTTCTACTGTCGACAACTTTGTTGATTAGTGGGCTGAATACATAAGCGTCAAGTTCTCCATTTTCGTTTATGTAAACTTCGGAATTGTCATTTTCAATCACAAGTCCTTTTTCTAGAAACTGATTTACATTTTCAGATGTTTTTGTAAATTTAGTTGGATCTAGATAACCTATAATTCTAGCATATTTTTCGTTTTTATCTTCAATTTTCTTTAATTCTGAATAATAAATTTTTTGACCTTCAGGTTTTAAGAACTCATAGACCTTATCACCATTTTCAATCAACCTTCTAAATTTATCAAATTCTTTTTGATAATAAGTTTGATTTTGTCGGATGTAATCTTTGATATTAAATAATTCAGTGTTTTTTGCTGTTAGATATTCAATATTAGTTGTATTGAATGTTCTTTTAGAAATTGCTTGAGCTGCACTTTTTTGATTGGCTTGACGAATTTCATCGGTTACATTTACTGAAACTATTGTGTCTGAAATATCTCTCATATAATCAATTCTGTTTGTAAGTTCAAAATTGATATCTTCTGGATCTTGAATTCTTTCTGTAACTTTTTTAACTCTAACAACAATTGGAGTTCCTTGGAAATCAATTACTTTAGTATCTGTGTCTTGATTGTTATTAGAAGCTGGTGGGTTTGGTTTCGGTTCTGGTGCTACTTCAACAACTGGAGGTGGTGTTTGTTCTTTTTCTGGTTCTTTTGGTGGTTCTGGTTTTGTTTCTGTTTCAATTGGGTCTGGTTCGGGTTGCTTGGGTGATTGAGGTTCTTGTGGTTTTGGCGGTTGTTCTGGTTCTTTTGGTTCTGGTGTTGGCGTTGGTTCAACTTTAGGTTCTACAACAACTGCTTTATCTTTTGGAACTTGAGGTTTTGGCTTAAGGTTTTTATCTCTAATTGAATCAGTAGCATCTTGAAAATTTAGATTAACATTTGAATTTAGTTGAGTTGTGTTGTCCTTAATAAGCCGAGTTTTTTCGATTGAGTTTGAATTATCTGAACTGGAAAAATACAACAATGAAGACACTGTTGCAGGAATTGCAATTGATGTGCTTAAAGCAGCAATTTTAACATATTTTTTGCTTGATTTTTTCATTGCGTATTTTTCCTTTATTTTATATTTATATTTTATAACTTTGCCACAAAAAATCATCGTTTTTTTTTTTTTTTTTTAGTTGAAAAATGCAAAAAAAGGCCATTTTTTCACTATTTTTTGATTTGCTTGTCATTTTTGCTTGAAATAACAAACTGATTGAGTTTTTGGCAATAACTTCGATTTTCGGACTTTAATATAATAAAAAAACTAAAACCCGAAAGAGGGTTTTAGTTGTGAAATTAGAATGTGAATTTTGTAATTTTTTCGTTTTCAACAATAACGAATTTGTCACCTTTTTGAGCACCGTAAACTTTTAGAGCTTCTCTTGCTTTTTCTGGTGATTGTTTAATTAATGGGAATAGTTTTAGTGAATCTAGAGATGTGAAAACTGAAGATGTAACACCGAATCCACCGATCATTTTTTCGTTTTGTAAAATACCGATAATTGCTGTATTTGGTCTAAATTTAGCAACTGTTTTTAGTAATTCACCTGTTCTTGAAAGAACGATTGCATATTTAATATCTTCTTCAATTGTTAGGTGAGCTAGTTTGTGAGCAATTTCAGCTCTTTTTCCTGCTGAGTGTTTTGCTACTGTTGCTAATTGCACTTTGTAGAATAGTTTGTTGTAGAATTCTGCTTCAGCTCTTTTGTTAATTGTAGCCATAACTTGAACTGATTCTAAAGGATAGTTTCCTTGTGCTGATTCTCCAGAAAGCATTGTTGCATCTGCTCCTAATTCTGTTGCTCAATAAACGTCTGTTACTTCAGCTCTTGTTGGTTGAGGTGAGTTTTCCATTGAGTCTAACATTTGTGTAGCAACGATAACTGGTTTACCTGCTAGTCTACATTTTCTGATGATGTTTTTTTCGTGGTATGGAACATCTTGGTAAGGAATTTCTAATCCTAAATCTCCTCTAGCGATCATAATTCCATCTGATTCAGCGATGATTTCATCGATTCTTTCAATTCCAACGTGTGATTCGATTTTTGAAATAATTTGGATGTGTGATCCACCGTTATCAACTAATAGTTTTCTTAATTCTCTAACGTTGTCTGCTGAGTTAACGAATGATGCAGCGATGTAGTTTACACCTTTTTCAATTCCGAATTTAACGTCGTTGATGTCTTTTTCCGCTAAGAAAGGAAGTGAGAATTCAACACCTGGTAAGTTAATTCTTTTGTTTGATTTTAGTTTGTGTGTGTTAACCATTTTAACGATAACTTTACCGTTTTTAACTGATTTAACTACTGATTGTAGTTTTCCGTCATCAAATAGAACTCTGTCTCCTTCTTTAAGGTCTTTGTCCATTTCATATGAAACTGAAAATTGTTTTGATGATCCTTCAAAGTTTTTGAAGTCGTTAGCACTTGTTAAAATTGTAACTTCTGAACCCGCTTCAATAACTTGAGCTCCATCTTTCATTTTTCCAACTCTAATTTCTGGACCTTTTGTATCAAGTAGAATTGAAACTGGAATTCCTAATTCTCTTTGAACTTTTTTAGCATTTTCGAATTTTGCATTTTGTTCAGCGAAATCCCCGTGTGAGAAGTTAGCTCTAATTGTTGTAACTCCGTTTTCTACTAATTTTTTTAGTAATTTATAGTCCTGAGTAGATGGACCGATTGTAGCGATCATTTTTGATCTTTTATCTGTAATATTCACTGTGTCTCCTATTTAATTTATGTCTTTTATACTTAATATAAAATTTTCTTTTAAATTTTACTATTATTTTGCTTTTTTTAGTAGAATTTTTTCAAAAAAGTAAATTAGTTGATAAAGCACTCAAAAAAATGCTTTTTTTAATATTTTTGGTTTTGCAAGACAAAAATAAAGAATATATTTTTATCATTTATAATAAACCATTTTTATAAAATAAGAGATTCAAGAATGAATTTATAGTATTTTTAATAAACTATAAATTTTTCAAGTTTGATTATCTTAATTATTAGCAATCTATTATTAACATAAAATAAATTTATTTAAAATGATTTAAATTTTATGCTATAATTAGTTTGTTATAAAAAGAAAGGGTAGTATTATGAAAACATTCATTAATAAAAAACGTAATATTATGGTTAAGTTCATTATTTTTGATAATGTTCAATTTTATACTACCCTAAGTAAGGTTTAATTCTACATTTAAAACAAATAATAAAGAAGAATTAGCACAACTTGTACTTAGAGTACAAGTTTTTTTTATAACAACTAAAATTAATTGGAGGAAAAATGAAAAAAAGTAAAAAAAGTTTATTTTGGCTTTCATCAGTAGCGATGATACCTTTAAGCACTTTGTCTTTTGTTGGTAATTCTCAACAAAATAAAAGCGAAACGAAAGAACAGGCTAATAATTTTAATATTTATGATTTTATAGACACCTTTTTAAACTATACAAAAGGAGAAAATTTTGAAAATGAAAAAGTGCAACAAGAAGATTTAGAAAAATTTTCAAAATCTCTAAATAAGAATAAGGAAATAAAGTTCTATATTAATTATGATGTGGATGAAAAATTGAATAATCTTGAAAAGATAAATTTTTACACATCAAAAAACAAAGAACATCTCGAAAAACTTCTTAATATTTTAAGTGATAAAATTGAAGTAAAAAGTTCTTTTAGTTCAGAACTTATAAACACAATTTCAATAGAAGTTGAAGAAAAGGATTTAGAACAACTAAAAGATATCTTAAAAAATACAGAATTTGAAAATTATTTAATCAAAGACATTATAGCTTCGATGGATATTCAAGAATTTAAACAAAAAGTAATTGATAGTTTTTGTTTAGATAGACCTGATGCAAATGGTAATTGTGCTACCATTTGAAAAAAACCAAAAGAAATAAATACAAAACCAAAACAACAATATTCAACTTATAGTACTCCTAAAGTGGAAAATGAGTACTATTATTTAAAAGACCACGAATATAAAAATATTTTTAAAAAAGAGCTAGATTTTATCGGTGATATAAAGGATGAATCGAAAGTAAAAATCGATAAAAAAACAAATAAACCTGTAGATATTTACAGAACAAAAGTTGGAATTTGAGAAAGTAACAAAATTCAAAATCACCCTAATTTTAAATTCAACAATCTTAACGGTAGTTATGATGAAGAAAAATTAAAAAATGATAGTTATTCACATAAATTTGAGACATCTTCATTAGCTGTAGGTTTAGAGGGTGTTGATACCTTCGCAGAATTATTCGATATAGACCCAGGATATATGTATAACGGCAAACTTTTAAGAACAATAAAAATTTCAGATGACAAAACAATAAATGTTTGAAAATTAAATTTTTATTCAGGAAGTACGTTTGAAAAAAATATTCTTTCTTCAATAAAACAAGGTGTGGAAGTAATTAACGCAAGCTTTGGTTTAACTAATACTTTTTCAGAAAGTATTCATTACTATGATGACTTCAGTTATTTTCTAGATAAAATTGTTAATGATTATAAAGTTGTTTTTGTTTTTTCAGCAGGTAATTCAAAAAATAAAACAGTTAATACCAAATTAGAATCTATGAAGTTAACAATGAATGCATTTAAGGTTGGTGCTTTTGATATGCAATACAAAAGTGGAGCAACAAACTTTTCAACAGACGATTCGACTGATGAATATTTTGAAACGGATTTTCCAAATATAACAGTTTCAGCCCCTGGTAATAAGTTTTATTTTTCTAAAATTTCAAAAAATCTTGAAGACGACATTGCAGGAACAAGTTTTTCTTCACCACTTGTTGCTGGAGTAATTTCAAAATTGATTAGAAATAGTGAAAAAATTAGAAAAAAACCAGCTTCCATTTTTTCAATTATCGGAGCATCTTCTGTTAAATTTAATAATTGAAAAAAAGATTTACTTACAGGTAATGATTATAGCAAATCAACAGGCTCTGGTATTATAAACTACAAAAGAGCACTAAAAGCAATTGAAAATCTAAATGAATATAAAATAAATTCAAATTTAAGCAATGGAAAAATCGATGATACTGTCCAAGAAATTAATTTAAAAAGTGGACAAAGTATAACAATAAGTGCAGCTTGACTTTTTAAAGGGTTTAAAAATTACTCTAAAAATAATAAACTTCTAAAAGAAAACAATGGAAAAGACTATTTTAAAAATCAATTACAACTTCATCAATTAACTGATTTTAATATAGAAATAGAGTTGTGAGATTCTAATCAAAAGAAATGAAACAAAATAAAATCAACATCATCAAAAAATGCAAATAAAGAAATTTTAAAACTCGATGTTGAAAAAAATGGTAAATACAGATTTTATATTGTTAAAAATTCAACAAACACATCTGTTGAAAATGATGAAGTTGCTTTAAGTTATTTAGTGGACTAATATGAAAAAGAAAATTATTGCAATCTCAATGTTTGTTTCTTCTGTTTTACCATTGGTATCATGCCAAACTTCGAAACAGTCTCAAGATAAAAATGATCAAAATGTCGATTTAAATGATTGAAACTATAGTGTTAAATATAAAGAATATGATAAATATGCCAATTTTATGCAATATGAAAAAGTAAAAAAAGCATATGAAGGCGCAAAAGATGATTTAGAATCAACCACAGTCAATACAAAAAATTTTTTTAAATTAAAAGTAATTACAAAAAAGCAAGATATTGAATTTTCAAATAGATTCTCTTATTATAAATGACTTTGAGAGGGAGAGAAAGTAAAATTTTATGATCCTGAATTTTTAAATTTTAAAAAAAATGATAAAAATTCTTATTTTGTACCTATAGTAAACGCTGAACAAATGAATATTTTTAATCAGCTTCAAAAAATTGATAATTATGAACTGGATAAAAAGTATAAGAATCTTAATAAATATTACAATTTAAAAACAATTTTGCCTCTTTCTATTGAAAAGAACGGCAAGATAAAAAAATATGATAAAGAAGTTAAGTATTATCTTGATACTTGAATTCCAAAACACGAGCATGAAATAGAATATGATGGAATGTGAGACTATAACTTATCATGAAATGATGATTTTTTTCAAAAATATATTATCTTATTTACCTACAAAAGACAGGATCAACCAATTAAAATTGGAAAAGAAGGAATCATAAATCTTAAAGAATTAACCTATAATCATGTATATGATATTGATGAATCGCTGCCAGATTCCCCTTTAGAACTCATTATTAGTTTCGTTCCAAAAGAAAACGTTGAAAAAGTCACTAATTAACAAACTAAAATAAATAAAGCAGTAAACTTAGTATAAGTTCCTAAGTTTACTGCTTTATTTTAATTTTTTACTCAAATTTTGCCTTCTCTCATTTTTTGCTCAAAGTCATTAATAGAAAAGTCTCCTTTAAGATTATGAGCTTTAACACATTCTTCGATTCACATTTTAATGAATTTTCTTTTGTTTGAATAGTCTTCAATCGGTGTTTGTATTCAAATTAAACGTGTTTTAAGATTATTAAGTTTAGTTCTTTGGTAAATTAGATTATAAGAATCTTTAAGCATATACATTTTTAAACACTTTGCAATGCTTGGACTAGATAGTCCATAACCATTAATAGAAATATACTGCCCCATATTTTCATAAAACTTTTGAAGACTTATAGGGAACTTAACTTCAATTCTTCCTTCATCTACATTTTCTATTATTTTGTTATCTTCTTTTTTCATTTCTTTTCCTTTTCTTTTTTTACTAAAATAGCGATTTTTCCTTTATTTTTATACTATTCTATCACTAAAATTTTGCGTTCTCTCATTTTTTGCTCGAAATCATTAATAGAGAAGTCTCCTTTAAGATTATGAGCTTTAATGCATTCTTCGATTCAAATTTTAATGAATTTTCTTTTGTTTGAAAAGTCATCAAAAGCTGACTTAATTCAAATTAGATTCATTTGAAGATTATTAAGTTTTTTCTTTTGGTACATTAAATTATATGAATCTTTAAACATATATATCTTTAAGCATTTTGCAACTCCTGTATCTAGTGAATAACCGTGAACAGAACTTGAAACATACATGTTTTCATAAAACCTTTGAAGGCTTAAAGGAAACTTAACTTCAAGTGTTCTTTTATATAAAATTTCTGTTTTTTGTGTTTTGTTTAGTGTTCGTTCTTCAATAACTTCCTTTAACATTTCTATTATTTTAGTTTCTACTTTTTTCATTTCTTCTCCTTTTTGTTTTTTTGACTAAAATACTGATTTTTCCCTTTGTTTTAGATTATTTCTTTACCAAAATTAAACCTTCTCTCATTTTTTGTTCAAAATCATTAATTGAAAATTCTCCTTCTAAATTGTGATTTCTAACACATTCTTCGATTCACATTTTAATGAATTTTCTTTTGTTTGAAAAATCTTCAAAATCGCTTTCTAAAATGATTTCTCTGGGTTTTAAGTTTTTTAATTTTTTGTTCAATAAAAATTGATCAAAGTTTTCTTTAAACATATACTTCCTCAAGCATTTGGCGACGCCAGATTCAAGAGCATAACCATTTGATGAGCTAGAGGTAATCATTCTTTCATAAAATATTTGTAGACTAATTGGGAATTTAACTTCTCTTGTTTCTTCTTGTTGTAATTGAGTCATATTTTTCTCCTTATTTTGAATATATCAATATTTTAGTCAATTTCATTCTATCGCTTTTTTTAAAAAAGCTTACCAAATTTCTGAAGTTTCTGGAATTTCTCATTCTTCATTTTCGATTTTATTTGATCACTTGTATAAATTGTGAATATTGAACTCAGAACTGAATTCGTTATATCTTCTTTTTAGTCTTTTTAAAATTTTAGCTCAATCTTCTCTAATTGAATAATCAAAGATATAACTGAAACTTTGATCTTGGGGATAATAAGAAGTTTGTGGTGTTGTTGCATAAAATTTTAATAGATACATATGAATATATAAACGATCAATAAAATCAAGTTTTAATTTCTTTAAATTAGGAATAAAAATTACATCGTCTTTAATTAAATAAGATTTTGAAAAATGCTGTTTATCGGGATTATTAGTAATGTAATAAGCTTTTTGGCTATCTTCGTGCTTACAAAAGAATTTAACATCAAAATCACCCAGTTTTTTGTAAATATTGTTTCAGGGATTTTGATTAATGTAATTTATCTTTTTGTTTCTTTGTTTAATGAAATCTATATACATCATTTAACTCCAATCTAATTTTTTTAAGTATTGAAATAAAGAAGTTGTAGTTTTGATCAAAACTTTCAAAAAACACAAGCATCCTTCTGTTGTTTAAAAACTCAATTAATCCTTTTTTGGTAATTTCTAAACTCAAGTAATTTATGATGTAATCCAAATATTCACTCAAGTCTATTTTAAGAGACTTAAAATCTTTCTGTTTAAACATCAACTCTAAATATTGAGCAACTACAATGTGATCAAAATTGAAATTAAGAACCAATCACCAAAGATCGACAGTAATTTGATTCTGTTTGTTGGATTCAAATTGATCCAATCAATGATTTAGTTCGCTTTTATTAAATGATTCATTAGGAACTTTTCTAAATGAAACAATTTTATTAGCAATATATTTATTAATGTCATAAGTGTTTACTAAAATTGTTTGATCTTTGTATACAAACGGTTCTTTTTCTATTTTGTAGATATTTTGATCGTGAATAATATCAACACTAATACTGTTTTTAAAAGGAATAGAAATAGAAATTACAAGATGGTTATTTCTATCAAAATTATTTTTTCTGAGTTTGATTTGAATTTGAGAATCATTTTTAAAAATGTCTTTAATTAAATCAAAAACAGCTTGATAGTGTTTTTCGATGCTGATTAAATTTAAGTCTAAATCATCAGGCAATCTAAAGAAAACCTTTTTTGATTTTATTTCATCTTGTGATTTTATTAAAATAGCTTCTGAACCTTCTAAAATGAAGTTATCACTATATTTTGAGCTAAAAATTTTGTAGACAATATAGTCCAAAAAGTCCTGTTTTTTCTGTTGTTTCTTTGTAATTTTTGTCATTTCTCCTCTATATCAAATTAAGTTCTTCTTTAAAATTATATTATTTTAAAGCAAGAAATAGAAGAAAAAAGAAAAATTAAATTGATTATAGAGTTTCCTAATTGAATTATATAAAATGTTATATTTTAATATAACAAAGATATTCAATTATCTTTAGAAACAAATTATCAATCAATTTCTGTGTTTAAATAACTTATATCACGACCTAATAAAATAGTAAATCACTCATAAATTTCTTTTTTAGAAAATTGAAAATGACTATATCTTGTTTTGATTGTTTTTATTATTTTATTTCAGTCTTTTTTCAGTTCGCCTTTTTGAACTAAATCAATAAAGACTCAGGCTGAAAAATAAATGTTGTGCTTATTTTTAAGCTTTTCATTTGCTAAGAATTTTAAAAGGTATAATCAAACATAGATTTTGTCAGCTTTTTCAAGTTGTCTTAAACCTGAAGCATCAAATCCAGGAACATAAATAATATCTTCAGGATAAGTATAAGTTCCTGATAAAAGGTGTTTTTCAGGATTATTTGTAATGTATAAAACTCTATTCTCTTTTTCTTTATCTTTGTATCAAAACTCAACATCATCCACATAATTATTGAAATAATAATTATTGTATTTTGTTGCTGCTGATATTTGCTTGTATGTAAAATGCAATGATTTTTTAGCAATTTTAAGCATTATTATTCTCCTTTTTTAATTTCAAAATGATGCTTTTTAAATAATCTAAAAATTTAAAAACTTGTAAGTTATACACTTCTTCGGTGTTGGTTCAAAAATCTATTTTGTTGTTTGTTAAATGTTTTTCTCAAATATTAAATGTTAAGTTCTCTTTTGTGTTAGTTTCAAAATTAGAAATAAAATTTTCTAATTCTTTAAGACTAAAAGTTTTATATATTATTTTGTTAATATACAGAATTACTTTATTATCATTTATGTCAAAAGAATTTAGTATTCAGCATAAATCTAAAAAGTATTTAATATCGTTGTTTTTAATAAATTGTTCCAGTTTAGAAACAAATTGCTTTTCTATATCATAAACATTTACTTTAACTAAACCTTTGTATGTTAAAAATTCTACATCTTTTTTATCAAATATTTCTTGTTCTTTGATTAAATCAATACTCAAATTGGATTTGCTGTTTTTTATAATGAAGTTGTTTCATTTTTCTGTATTATTTTCAGCAAATTGTCCCTTTAGTTCAATTTTAATATCTTTGTCATCTTGAAAAACTTCTTGTAAAACATTTATCATCTTTTTTTGAAAATCTTTGATAGTTACCAGATTTAAATCCATATCTTTAGGAAGTCTATAGAATATCTTTTCAACTTTTAAACCTTGTAATTTAAGAGAAAGAGATCCTTCTAAAACAAAGGAATTTCTGTAAGTTTTATTACTAAAAATTTTATAAATTACATAATCTATAAATTCTTCTTTTTGTTTATTGTTTAATATTTCTTTGTTCATTTTTCTCCTTTGTTTTAAAAGCTATCTAAAATTGCTTGTATTTCATTTAAACAGTTTAATTTTAGAGCATAATCTTTAAGTCTGCTTAAGTCCTTATTTTTGCTATTAATGTAGTAAAATCAAGCATTTTCAAATATTTCTGGATCTTGGTTGTCTTTATCAATTGTAATATCACACATGGTTCTCTCCATGTTGTATACATTGACTTTGTTTCCAAAAATTGTTTTCTTTTTCTCAAGTCCTAATTCAAAATTATCTTTTTTAATTTTGTGAATATTAAATTTTTCTTCTAAAAGAGTTTTGTTTTTATTAAAAGTTGTAATTTCCTCTTTAAAAGGCAATCTGTCTGTAAGTTCATGAAGATACAAAGAACTTTGGAAGCTTAATGCATAGTTCTTTTTATCTTTTAAAAACATAAAAGTTTCGTCATAATTTGTGTAATTTCAGTCAAATCATAAACCTCTGTATATTTTTTCAAGTTCTTGTTTTTTTACTAATTCATTAATCAATTTATAAGGTATTAAATTCTCTTTCAGTTCTTTAGAACTTATAAAACCTTCATTTTTTTTAATTATTTTCTTTATTAATTCTCTTTTTGTCATTTATTCTCCTTTTTCTATATTTAAATTATATACCATTTTGAGCAATATTAAATAGTATAAACCTGTATTTTAATTGCTTGTCTTAATTATTGCTTAAATTAAAATAGGCAAATTTTCTGTATATATTTCTTCAACTTCTCAAACTTAAAAAACTCTCTTATTTTTTCCTAAAATAACACAAAATCCCTGTAAATAAAAAACATTGCAACTAATTGCAATGTTGTAAAATTAGGATTTTGTTTTTGAGTTGTATTCTGTTTTGATTTCTGAGTTAAGACTTTCTCCTACAGGAACAATGAATTTATAAACAACTTCATATTGTTCTTGTTCTGGAGTGTCTTCTTTAACTTCAAGTCCATTGATTGTTTGTTTTTTAGGTTGTGATTTGTAGATGTTTTTAGCAAGCATTGTTGAACCTTCTGAAGTTTCAACTTTGATGTTTTGATATGAAGGTAGAGCTGAAATGATTTCATCATTTGCATCTACTAATACACTTTCTGCTTCTTCATCATCTTCTGATTTTTTAACTTCTTTAATTGCATCATTGAAATAGAATTTTTCGAAGTATTCATAAGTTGATTTAAAGGCTGGTGTATAGTTTACAGCATCAAAGTTGTTAAGGTTTGGAAGGGCTGAAAAATCAAGTTTGAATCCTCTTCCTTTTTTCTCAACAAACTTATCATCTTCTTTAACAAAGTTGTAATTTACTTTTTGCAAGCTTTCTGATACTAACTCATCTACTGAATAATCTTCACCCTTAACTAAGTTTTCATAAAGATCATCAATGAATTGATTTACTAAATTATCATCAACATCTTTTGTAATAATTCAACCATCTAAAAGGGTTAAGTTATTTTTTGGACGGATAACTCTTAATGTGGTTCCATCTTCTAAAGAAGAGAAGTTATCGCTACCATTAAGAGCATCTAGGGCATCTCCGTTGTAAATAAATCCTACTTCTGTTTTAACGTTAGGATCGATTAGAGCAGTTAGTAGCTCAAGACCAGATGATTTAATTGAGTTAATTTCTGTGTTTGATAATTCATGTCCTGTTGCTTCTTTTACAAGCTCAACATATTTATCAATTTGTTTGATGTAGTTTTGAGAATCAACAACTCCTGTATAACCGTTATTTTTGAGTTCTGGATCGTTTACTAATTCACTTCCTGCAAGTAAATTATCACGCATAGCTTCTGTTCACTCAAAGTATTTATAACCGTTTTCACGAAGTGTTTTGGCAATAGAAACTAGATCTTGTTTTGGGAATTTGATTCCGTTTTCTCTGATGTCTTGTTTTTTAGCATCATCTCAAGTTGTGATTGCTTGTCTTAAAGGTGTTTGAGTTCCGTTGTTGTCGTAGTCTCCTGTTGTATAAGCGACTACTTTATCTTGGATGAAATAAGGAACAACAAATTCTCATAATTGATCTTGAAGACCATCTCCGTCAACGTCGATAATTCCTTTTTGTTTAGAACCCATTTTGTACATAAAGGCATTGTAGTTATCTAAGTGAGCAAGAGTTTCAGGTCTTAAAATTGAAGCAATTGCAGCTCTTCTTTTTGCAAGATTTTCTTCTGGTTTTTTGTCAGGATCAACTGCAAATTGTTCTGAAAGTGCTTTGTTTGATTTAAATAATCTTGCAAAGTCAACTTTTCTGATTAACTCTTTTTGAGCCATTCAAGCAATTTGGAAATCTGAACCAACTCCAGCAATTGCTCTTTTGTCTTCAATTGCTTTTGAGAATTCTGAAACATCTCCAAATTCTTTATAACTAAAGTTTTTTGAAAATCCTTCAATTGATTCTTTAGACATGTAAGCTTGGTAGTTTCAAATGTTAGGTTTGAAGTGGTTTTTGGTTTTGATGTGAGCAACTGTACCCACTAAAGCAGCAGCAACTACTGAAGAAGCAATTGCAACTTTAACTTTTCTAGACAGAGCCATTTTTAACTCCTTTTCTTGCTTTTACAGTTTTGTTTCAAATGTAAATTGCATTTCCTAAAATTGTAATAACTAACATAATTGCTCCTAAAGCTAGAGCTCAAGTTTTAAATGTTCCTTGGTAAAGTTCAACTCCAATTGTTGAGGCGTTTGATGTAATTCTTGTGATGATGAAATCATCAAAAGATAAAAAGGCAACAATTACAAAAACAAAAGAAATTGAAGGAAGCATGTAGTTTAAGTAGATTTTGAATCAGGTTTTGATTTTTCCATAACCTAAATCTAAAGAAGCTTCAAAAAGGTTTTTAGAGAATTTTTCGCTTCTTGGGAACATTAACATAATTCCATAAGGAAGAGTCATTGTCACATGAGAAACGATTGCTCTAATCATTCCTTCTTCTGTTGCTTTTAGTACTCCAAAGAAAAGAGTTAAAAGGATTGCTAGTGAAATAGCTGTAATAACATCAGGGTTAATTAAAGGGATGTTTGATGTTGTGTTTAGATAAACTTTAGCACTTTTGTTTCTTTGTTTTCAAAGAGCAAAAACAGTAACTAAAGAGATAATAATAACAATTAGTGCTGTAGAAACTGCGATGATAAATGAGTTTGCTAAAGCTAATAGTTTGTCTTGAGATCCAAGATCTTGGTAACCTTTTCAACTAAATGTGTTTCAGGTAGTTGAAATTAAGTCTTTGTCTGATGGTTTGTTAAATGAGAATACTAAACCAACAAAAATTGGGATGTAGAATAAAATTAAGATTATTCAGATGTAGCTTTTTCTTAAGATTTCGTGTTTTTTAAGAAAGTCAATGAATCTAGTCATGTTTTACTCCTCTCATTTTCATAATAATAATTGGGAATAAATACACAAGGCCATAAACAGCCATCATTACAATAATTGTAATTAAAACAAGTGAAGATGTTCTTGCTAAATCAAATGGGTTTGAAGGGTTAGCATTAACATTAATAACATTACCAATTAGTTGGTTTTGTGATCCGTTTGGAAGTAATTTATCTGAAATAATGATGCTTGTTGCAGCCATTAAGAAAACTAGTCCGATTCCAGAGAAAATTGCTTTTAGTCCATAAGGTAGTACAACTTTTAGTAGTGTTTGAGCTTTATTGTAACCTAAATCAGCAGATGCTTCTAAAATGTTTTTAGGCATGTCTCTAAAGACTGTATAAAGCGGAATGATCATAAATGGTAAGTTTAAGAAAACAAGACCAACAAGCATAAATCAGTAGTTATTTAAGCTTGCTTCATCAAACATTGTTACAAAAAGTGCTCTAAGTGAGAATGTTTTTGCAATTGTAAAGATGATCAATGGTGAAACCATTAAAGAAATAGCATATACCTTAAGTGCTTTTGATTTTGCTGTTGAAACAAAGAAAGCATAAGGCAAGGCAATAACTAAACAAATAAATGCTGTTCCAAGTCCTAAAAGAACTGATCTAAGCATGATTATTCATGTTTGTTTTTGCTGAATTAATAAGTGGTTGTTAAATTGTTGTCCTTCATCTGTAGTTAAAGGTGATACAGCTTTAACAACTAAAAGAATTAAAGGTAAAATGATAAAAATTAGTGAAAATAGTACATAAGGTAAAATTAAAGATAATCTTGGATTAAGATTAGATTTTAATTTTTTAACAAAGTTAGAAAACACTAAAATCCTTTACGGTCTTTTTTCATTAAGTGTAGTGAAGATTTTGTTCAGTGAACATAAACTTCCTCACCGATTTCAAAGTTTTCAATTGTTTCAACTAAAATATTTTTATCACCAACTTCTACTTCGATAAAGTAGTAAGAACCTTTGTATGTAGAGTTAACAACTTTACCAAAGTAGTGTCCTTTTTGAGTTCTGGAAAGAATCATGTCTTCAGGTCTAATTAAACCATCAACTTTTTCTCCATTAGCAAATTCTGTATGAATTGTTTCAACAATGTGATTCATAATTTTTGCTTTTCCAGGTTCAATAAACTCAACATCAAAGAAGTTTGAGTCTCCAATGAAGTTTGCTACTCATTTGTTAACTGGGTAGTCATAGATGTGTGTTGGGGAATCGTATTGTTCGATTTCTCCGTCTCTAATAACTGCAATTTTGTCTGAAAGCTCTAAAGCTTCTTTTTGATCGTGAGTAACAAAAACAAATGTTAGTCCTAATTTTTGTTGTACAGATCTTAAAAGTTGTTGCATTTTTTGTCTAATTTTTGCATCAAGCGCTGATAGAGGTTCGTCTAATAGTAAGATTTCAGGCTCGATAACTAATGAACGAGCAAGAGCAACTCTTTGTCTCATTCCTCCTGAAAGTTCATTGATGTTTTTGTTTTCATTTCCTTCAAGTCCAACAAGTTGAATCATTTCTTTAACTTCTTGTTCCATTTCTTGTTTGGTAATTTTTCTTGTAAGGTGTCTTTTTGTGTAGTGTTCTACTTTAGAATTTGTGTAGTTTTCTCAGTATGAGTATTTGAAATCAGAATCATCCAATCATTTTTGGATTTTAACTTTTTTTCTTGAAGATAAACTTGTGTTGTTTAGTTCATCTTTGTATTCTTTTTGTTGTTTGTCTAACTCTTGCATTTTTTGTTGTGCGTGTTTAGATCATTCAATTTTTAAAGATTCTAGTTTGTCTAAAACTTCTTGTTTAACATCATTTTTTGGATAACGTTTTAGTTTTAGTCCATATTTAATATTTCCTGAAACTGTCAGGTGTTGGAAAAGAGCGTAATCTTGGAAGATTGTTGAAACATCTCTTTTGTTTGCTGGTAAATCTTTGATGTCTAATCCATCAAATTTGATTTCTCCACGAGTGGTTCACTCAAAACCACCAATCAACCTTAAAATGGTTGTTTTTCCTGACCCTGAAGGTCCTAATAATGTTACAAAATCTCCTTTTTTGATTTGTAAGTTAACATTATTTAAAACTTTTTTTTCTCCAAACTCTTTATCTACTTTGATAAGTTCAATTAGAGTTTTTTGATTTTCTTTTTGCATGTAAAATAAAAAACCTTTCTATAACTTTAATTTGCCTGAGACTTCATTATATAAAGGAAAAAATCCTTCTCTAATGAAGCGGAATGGGGAAATTATCGAAAATATCTTGAGAGGATTCAATCGCTAAAAAACGTAAGTTTGTATAGTCTAAACTTATGAATTTGTAAAGCTTGATTCTCAAGTTTCCTAGTCTTAAAAAATTCATATTGAAAATTATACCAAAACTTGAAAATTAACACTCAAAAAAGTGAATAAAAAAATAATCCGCCAAAGCAGATTATTTAGCAAGTAGTTTTGAGAACTGTCATAGTCATTTATCAAATGATAAAAGCACTTCATCAAAGATTGGTTGAACTCTTTTTGTTCACTCAAATGATTCACTTTCTGTTAATAAAACATTTAAGTCTTCTGTGATGATTTTAGCTGCTTGTTCGTATTTGAAAGCTTGTGTTG
Organism: Mycoplasma procyoni; assembly: GCF_017052595.1. Lineage (GTDB taxonomy): Bacteria > Bacillota_I > Bacilli_A > Mycoplasmatales > Metamycoplasmataceae > Mesomycoplasma_A > Mesomycoplasma_A procyoni. The sequence goes on along the minus strand of NZ_JAFIDB010000004.1, from coordinate 5,898 downwards.
GAAGTTCTTTAATTAAACTTAATTCTAAAACTTCTTTAAAGCTTCCTAAAGCTAATTCACCTTTCATCACGATTTTTTCAGCGATTTCATCGATGAATTTTTGAACATCTTCTTTTAGAGAATCTGTTTCTTCGTGAATTTCGAAGAATTCTACACCTTCGATGTTTCAGTGAATGTTATTTAGTTTTTGATAAAAAACTTGTAAACTTGCTTGAATTTGTTTTAATTTTTTAATTTCGTTCATGGCAATATTATACCACTATATTTTTATTCTTGAGTTTCTTTTTCTTTGTTTTCATCTTCTTCAGATTTTTTAACTCTGATGATGTTTAAGAATTCGTATTCTCTTTGTTTTTGAGAATCTGTTACAACAAGAATTGAACGATCTTTTGGTGTAAAGTCATAGAATGTTCTATATCCGAATTTTTCTTCTGTTGCTAATACTACAACTAATTCTGAGTGATCAGCGATAAATGTTTTCATAATTCCTTGTACCATATCTGGTGTTGTTAGACGTCCATTTTCATCAATTCCGTTAACCCCTAAAAACGCAATTTGAAATTTCATGTTGTCTAAGCTTCTTAAGTCTGTTGTAACAGTAGCTAAACTTTTACTTTTGATTTGCCCACCAATAATATTAACTTTTTCAAAACCTAAATCGATTGCACGCATTGCGTTATAGATTGAATTAGTATATAAATTAACACTTGGATCTAAGAATTCTAATAAATGGAAGCAACTTGAACCACTATCCACATAAACATTAACATATTCTTTTGCAAGAATTGCTGCTGTTTTTGCAATGTCTCTTTTTCCTTCTTTATTAATTTTTACTTCTTCAATAGCAACTTTATCAATGTAATTTCTTTTTTCGTTGTAAATAACTTCACCAAAAGGTCTTTTTACAAATCCTTCTTCTTCAAGTTTAATTAAGTATCTTCTGATTGTTGAAGTTGTTAAATTAAATTTTTCTTGGATTTCTTTTGGTTTTAGAAATTTTTTATTTTTAATGAATTCTTTTATGTCTTTTTGAACTAAGAAAGACATAACTTTTTTACCATGTGGTCTATCCATAAATCCTCCCGAATTTGATAATCTTATTTATAGCAATTATACAACAAAAATGAAAAAATGTGCAATAATATCAAAAAGATGAAAAAAGCTTGTAATTTTTGTCTTTTTTTAATTTTTTAGTCAATTTTTGTACTTTTTGGTCTAAAATAATTTTGTTATGGAAAAAATTTATTCACTAAAACAAATACAACAAGATTTTGATGAAATTTTTGAAACTAAAGCGAAAAGAGATGAAGAAGAGAGTTTATCTTGCGGATTCAAAAGAAGTTATTACCACTTCTTAAGTTTTGATGAAAAAACACAAGAAATCACTTATCGTGTGAGCGAAAAAAATGATCCAAATGCTGAAAATGTCTTCTTTTATGACACAAAAATTTCACTAGAAAATCTTTACAAAATGAAAAAATAAAAAATGGTGGAGATGCCGGGAATTGAACCCGGGTCCACACATCAACTTATATAGGAGTTTACAGTTTAGTTGATTTTTGATAATAAAATAAGTCTGTAATCAACAAAAAGAAATTACTTTATTTAACTGAAATTCTTTGAGTTTTAGTTAAATCCACTCACATACCCCTTAAACGACAACTTTAAACATCAGGGGAATATTTAAAGTTGACTAGTTTCTTAAGCGAAAGCTAGGTTTGATGAGTTTGAAGCAAACATGAATGTGTTTGCTTCTTTTTTGTTTTCTTTTCCGTTTAGAAAAGCCTAGAAGCAATTATGGTCTGCCACACCACTGAGTTCTATATTCATCAATGCATGTCGAAGCCTTTACACCCCCGCATTTATTTAATTTTAGCACATTTTCTATAAATGAAAAAAATACTCAAAATAAATTTGAGTATTTTGTTTAGTATGGAATATTATTATCCTAAAGTAACTTCAGCACCAGCAGCTTCTAGTTTAGCTTTGATGTCTTCAGCTTCTGCAAGTTTAACGTTTTCTTTAATAACAACTGGGATTGAGTCAACTAGTTTTTTAGCTTCCATTAGTCCTAATCCTAGAACATCTTTAACTACTTTAATAACGTTAACTTTTTGTCCACCGTCACCTTTTAGTGTAACGTTAACTTCTGATTTAGCTTCTGCAGCTTCTGCAGCAGGAGCAGCAGCAACAGCAACTGCTGAAGGGTCAATTCCAAACTCTTCTTTCATTGCTTCTACTAATTCCATTACTTCTTTAATGTTCATTTCTTTTAAAGATTCAATGAATGATTCTTTTGTTAATTTAGCCATATTATTTTTCTCCTTCTGATGATAATTTGTTTTCATCGACTAACATTTTTAGTCCAACTGATAATTGTCTTAATGAACCCATCAATGATGATGCAAGCATTGTAAGAGCTTCTTCGTAACTTGGAAGAGATGCCACTTTTTTAACTTCATCAGCATTAATAACTGAGTTTTCATAAATCCCGGCTTTAAATTGTAATGCTGGGTATTTTTTAGCAAATTTTGCAATAATTTTAGCTGGAGCAATTGCATCTGTAGAACCAAATGCAAATACGTTTGGACCAACTAATGAACTATTTAGATCTGAATATCCTAAAGAATCTGCTGCTATTTTGAAAAGTCTGTTTTTGTAAACTTTAACTTTAACACCAGCTGCTTTAAGTTCTTTTCTTAGTTCTTCAAATTCTGAAACGTGTAATCCACGGTACTCAGCGATAACTAATGATGAGTGAGTTTCTAAAGTAGATTTAACTTCAGCAACGATATTCTCTTTTTCTTGTCTAAAAGAATTCATTAACACCTCCTTTTATTATTTGTAAGTGCAATAATCATGAAAATATATTCAAATAACGAATTAAGCCTTTGAGCAGTTATTATCTCCATATATTGCTTTTGAATTATACAACTTTTTTACTTTTTTAAAAGAAAATAATTGACTTTTAATAAGGGATTAAATATTAATGATGCTCTTAAGGGTAATAAAAAATCTGATTATCTTTTAAAATTAATTCTAAAATACAGAAAATTTCTGTATTTTTGATGAAAAAAAACTTGAATTTTAAACCAAATTCAAGTTAGTAAGTTTTTTAATAAAAGAAGAAAAGTCAATCACTTTTTTGTTTCTGTCTATTTGTTCCAATATAAACTTGACAAACTTTTCTTAAAAGAATTAAAAATGTTGTGTTAAAGAAAAGAAAAACAGAACAAACAAAAGAACTAATGTTGAAAATTTCTTTATTTTCTGCTGCCACCAAAAGTGAGACAAACACAGTTCCAATAGTACCTAATAAATAAATAATTTGCAATACATAAAAGATCGATACAAAAGTCTTGAGATTTCTAATATTTTTGTCTGTTAATTCTTTTGTTGTAGGAATTTTTTGATCATTAAAATAAAACAGAATATATTCTCAGATTTTCAATCCTACAGGAACTTCTTTATTTTTGAGTTTTTTTATCCATATAATAAATGAAAAATTGAAAAGGAAAAAGATAAATAAGGAAATTAGTGTTACATTAAGAAAAAATGAATAGTTTTTTCAAGTTTTAAAAATCATCGTAAAAATTATATAAGCCGCAATAATTACAAGAGAAAAAATCCAATATGTAATTAAATTAATTTTTGTAGAAAGTTTAACTTTTTTGTTTTGTTGCATAAACACCTCGTAGTTTCTTATTGCTAAAACAATAACATCAATTCTAAACTTAATAAAATCTTAAATTATTTATTTTGATTTTTTAGTTATTGTTACACTAAAATTATACAACTAACTTTTTTACAAAACCACATAACGTTTAATTCTTTAAAAAATTGTGCGTTTTTTTGTCATTTTTTGAGCTTTTTGATCTTGATAACCAAATTGCTTGAAATTAAAATTTCAAAATTAAACATAAAAAATTAATTTAAAAATCTCGCCTTTAAGACGAGATTTTCTCTGTTCAACATATTCGTCATTTAAGTCGAAGATACGTTGAGCCGCAATAGGAGCGACCATCTTCCAATAATTAAATTCTATCACTTAAATTAATTTTTATTAAAAATTTATTGATTTCTTTGTTATATTAAAATTATTTGAATGAGCATTTATTACTTTTGAATTTAAAAAGCTCACATTACTGCGAGCTTTCACTGTTCTGCGTATTCGTCATTTAAGTCGAAGATACCCAGTACCGCCAAGGGGCGACCATCCTTCAATAATTAAATTCTATCATTTTTTGTAAAGATTTTTTGTAATTTATTAATTTTATTGATATAGCTTTTATTTTAGGACTTAAAAACAAAATACAACTAAAAGTGTTGTTTTTTAAAGGAAAAATTTAGGAAAAATTCTGGAAATTTTCCCAAATTTTTCTTTTTTAGGCCGTTTTTGGCAAAAAATTTCTATTCTAGATGGAGAAATAGTCTCCAGAAAGGATTAAAATGAAACAATATTTAACATTTGAACAGCAATTGAAAAGACTAAAAAAAGTCAAAAATATGAAAACAAAACAAGACCAAGAACAAGAGATAATTATCTATCTAAAACAAAACAACTATGTACATTTTTTCACTCCTTTTAAACCAGTTTTTGCAGAAATTAAAAACAATGAAGAGATTGAGTGAGAACAAATCACTCAAAACTGAAAAGGTCAAAATAAGTACCATAATTTCTTCAAATCCCTTTACAAAACAAATGAAAATCAAGATCACATTTACAAAAACTGATTTAGTTTTGATAAACTCAAAAATTTTAATGAAAACAACAAAAAGTTTTCTGATTATTTATTAATTAACATTTTAAAACTGGAAAAAAGAATTAAAAGTATTTTAGCTAATTTCATTGCTAAATGAATCTCTGTTACAGAAGTCGAAACCTTCAAAGGTCAATATGATAAATGACTTGATTTTTTAGAAACTATCTGAGTAAATAAAGAAGAATATTTAAAATTTAGATCAAAAATTGAACATCACTCAAATTACATTTGATTCGATATTGAAAACTTAAGTTTTGGGAATCTACAAACTCTATTAGAAAACCTCTTAAACGAAAATAATTTATTTTTATCTAAGCAAGAGAAAAAGAATTTAAAATTTGAAATTTTTAAAAGAAACATTTATTCCAGTAAAATAAAAAGAGTTATCTCATTTACATCAAGATTAAGAAATTTTCTAGCTCATTCAAAAAATATTCAGTACTTTTATATTTTAGAAGTCAATGACATTATTAGAAAAGAACTCTTAAAAAAGGATTATCAGATTAGAATTAAAACTTTTGAGCAAAGTAAATTCATCTATTTCTTTTCAAGCAATGAAGGTGTTATACCATGTTCATTTGATTTTTTTATAACAAAAGAGAATAAATCAGTTAATAAAATTATTCAAGATGATTTTAAAACATTAATTCAAATTTTTAAAAAAGCATTTTAAAAAGCTCGCTAAAAAGCGAGCTTTTCTCTGTTCAACATATTCGTCATTTAAGTCGAAGATACGTTGAGCCGCAATAGGAGCGACCATCTTCCAATAATTAAATTCTATCACTTAAACTAATTTTTATCAAAAAATTTATTTATTTTTTTGTTATATTAAAATTATTAGGACGCACATCTATTGCTTTTTAATTTAAAAAGCTCACATTGCTGCAAGCTTTCACTGTTCTGCGTATTCGTCATTTAAGTCGAAGATACCCAGTACCGCCAAGGGGCGACCATCTTCCAATAAATAAATGATACCACATAAAAATTTGTTTTTAGCATAAATTATTTTATAGAATACCATGAATTTTGTCGCATAGAATTAGATAGTAATTTTCGAGAACTTGTATCATAATTTATAATGATATTAGGAGGAAAAATGTCATACAAAATTCAAGAAAGAAATAGCTTTAATGAT
>NZ_JAFIDB010000003.1 GCF_017052595.1 Mycoplasma procyoni | reverse complement strand
ACCATCTTTGTCTAAGTCAGATGTGCTAAAATGATCTTTTTTTATTCCGACAAACACTGAAGAACAGTCCAAAATTTCACTTATGCTGCAACACATCGATACAGTCATATCTCTTCGCGAGCGTGAGTTGAAATTTTGCTTACTTTTTACTAAAATCACACATTTTCCCTGTAAAAAGATCATCTTTAAACCGCCTTAGAATCCTTTAGAAGAGAGTTAGTATAAAGTTTTGTTAATTTTAAAAAATACCACTAATTTTGTGGCATTTTAGTATTTATTGATTTCTTTTTTAAATCAATAATTAATATTAAAAATATTAGGAATAAAAGTGAGATAAAAAATGCTGTTCATAATATTGATAAAGAATCGTTGCCTGCTCTTTGTGTGGAAGTTGCTAGAATTGTAATGAAAGCTAATGTGAAAGGAAGTTACTTTAATTTAAATTATTCCGATTCATAATTTGGTGTTTGTTTTAAGTCTTCAATAGGATCAAAAGTATCATCAATCATTTCTTGAGTTGTTATTTCTCTTTTTTCCTTTTCTGCATTTTTTCAACTTTGGTGTTTATGAGAAATTTCTGTAAGACTATAAGGGCGAAATTTAAAACATAAATCAGCAATTTTAGTAAAGTGATCTCATCTTTCTTGATCATTGTTGAATTCCTTTAAAAATTCCTCTTTTAATTCTTCTATTAACTTAATTGAGGATTTCTTATAATAGACATTCATGTTTTGTTGAGGGTCTCAAAATACATAGTTTCATGCATTTTCTTTGGTTGTGTATCAGACTTTATTGTCATTTAGGTATTGAAAATTTAAAATATCAAATTCAATTGGACCAAAGAAATAAGCTAAAAAGCTTGAGTCAAAAAATCTAGTTTTATTTTGTTTTAAAAATGTATAATCACTGAATCATAAAACTTTTTGTTGTCATGTTTTATAAGTTCAATAATTATAATTTTTATCTTTTATTTTTGAGTATAACAATAAATACTTCATAAAATAAAACACATCAATTGGTCTTTTCATTTTACCTCCTCATAAAAATTATACTACTTTTTAATATGGTGGTTATTTCAATGGAAAAATTTAGGAAAAGGATCAGAAATTTTCTCAATTTTTTCCTGTGGAGGCTATTTTTGGCAAAAAAATTCTATTATAGATGGAAATATAGTCGCCAGAAAAGTAAAAAACTAAATAGAATGAGATGAAATATTACAACAATCAATGGATAAAAAATAAGGCTATAATTTCTTTAAGTCATTTTGCAAAACAAATGAAAACCAAGATCATATTTACAAAACTGATTTAGCTTTATTAGTTATTATGGGACTTATGTATTTATTATAAAAATTTAAAAAACTCACAATAATGTGAGTTTCCACTGTCCCGCATATTCGTCATTTAAGTCGAAGATATCCGGAATCGCCGTCCAGAGCGACCATTTTCCGATAACTAAATTCTATCACACTTTTTATTAAATGCAAAGTAATAATTTTCTCTTATTTTAAGACGTTAATTACTATTCTTAAAAAGTAATTTAAAAAGTTCGCCTTTATGAGCGAACTCCCTTTGTTCCGGATATTTACATTTAAGTAAAAGATAGCCAAGAGCCGCTATCAGGAGCGACAGTGCTTAATATAAATACATTATAGCATAAAATTTTTTAGAGATAATTTATAATTAAGTCACAAACAAAAAAACACTTAGAATTAAGTGTTTTTTGTGTTATTTTTATGCTTTGTTGTCTGGTTCTGGAATATCTTTTCCTTTAGCTTCTGCTGGAATTGTGATACTTTGTTTTGCAATAGTTTCAGGTTTTAGATAATCTGCAAGTTTTTTAGAAAATGCTTTATCTGTTGTTGCATCTGCTTTTGTGTATTCTTTTGCAAATTCTGTTAGAACTTTAATGTATTCTTCACCTTCATAAGCTAATTCAATTTCTTTAGATGTAATTGTATTTAGCATTTTGTAATCATCACCACCAGCTAAAATGTAATCATTTGTAACAAGGTAGTAATCTTTGTTTAGTTCAATTGCTTTGTCGTTGATTTTAATTGAAGATTCATCTAATTTTCATAGTCAACCTTCTTTGTTTGTTCTTGGATCTGTTCCTTTTTCAACATTAACATGGTAAGCAACGTTTGAAGATAGTTGAGCAAATCCTCCAGATCTTGCTTTAGTTGATAATCCGTGTTTTAGAGCTTCTAGTAATGTAGAACCTTTTAGTTTAACAGCAGAAATTCTGTTTCCAAATGGACTAATTCCTAAAATATCTCCTTTTGTTACTTCTCCTTCTTTAAGATCTGTCCTTAATCCTCCACCATTCATTAATCCAATAACATTATCAATTGTTCCTGCTTCTCATTTAGAAGTTTCTGTTGATTGGTGTGTTGTTCAAGGACTTTCTTTAACAAATCCTCAAGCAAGCGAATCAGCGGCCATCACTCCAAGAGAAGTAGGTTGAATTCTTCCGATTCAGTAAGGTGTATTTCCGATTGTTTGGCTTTCTGTGTGTTTGAATACTCCAGGAGAACTAAAGGCAACAACTTGATTTTCTTTGTTAAATCCTTCTTCAAGTTTTTTAATTAATAGTTGAGCATTATCGCTTGTTGCTACTGTAATTTGGTTTATATCTCTTAATTGTTGGTGTACTTCTTTGATTTTTCCTGTTTTAGAGTCAAATTCAATTTCAATATCTCCTAAATATTTTGTGTAAGCTTCTGTTTGAGTTACATATGTATCAGGAGCTGCATTTTCAGCTGGTTTTTTAATTTGAACATAAGTGTGGCTGTGTCCATCTAAAATTAAATCAATTTCAGGAACTTTTTCAGCTAGATATTCTGAAGTTCACTCAACTTGACTTCTTCCTGTTCCGAGGTGAGTTGATGCGATGATAAAGTTAACTTCTGGGTGGTCTTTTTTGATTTCAGCAATAGTTTCTTTCGCTGATTCTACAGGTTGTTTAAATTCAACTAGTTTTGAGTTTTTTGGGTGCGATGTATAAGCTGTATCAGGAGTTGTAATTCCCATAATAGCAACTTTAATTCCGTTTTCTAGTTCTTTAATAATGTAAGGTTTAAATACTCTTTTACCTACTTTTGCTTGATCATAACCTTCTGGTTTGTCTGTTTGATCTTTATAGTCTTTATAGAAAATATTTGCTGAAATAAATGGTAATGTTCTTCCGAATTCTTCTTTTTGAAGTTTTGTGTCTAGATCTAAAACGTGTTTTAGACCATAATCAAATTCGTGGTTACCAACTGTAATTGAGTCATAACCTGTATATTTAGCAATTTGAGTGATTGTATCTCCTTTATCTGAATCTGATAAAGGAAGACCTTGAATCATATCTCCTGCTGAAATTAATAAATCGTAGTTTTTATCTCTAATGTATTGACTTGTTCTATCCATTCCTGAATAGTTATTGTATTTGTAAGCATCATATTTAAGTCTTCCGTGTTCGTCGTTTGTGTGGAAGATTTTAATTGTTTTGATATCTGAATCTTTTTCTAATTCTTTTAGTTGTTTAAATAAATAATTTGATTTAGCTAATAAAGGTCTTAAACTAAATTTAGCTTCAAAATTAAGCTTTTCTATTGATTCTCTAGCTGCTTTTTTCTCTTCATCTGTTTTTGCAGAAGATAATTTAGTTGCTAATTCTTTGTATTTTTTAGCAAAGTCATCTAATTTTTGGTTGTATTGCTTGTAAGTTTCCTTGTATTGAACTCTTGCACCTTCTGTTTGTTTATTTTTTAATTCTTTTAATTTTTCTTCAAAACTTTTTTCTTGTTTTATTGGGTCTTTTGTTTCTTGTTGTTTTGAGTTGCAACTTGTTAAAACAGCAGCAACAGGAACAATTGTGCTTAGTGTTAATAAGGGACTAAATTTTAATAAGTTCTTTTTAAATGTTTTCTTCATAAATACTCCTTTAAGTGTGTATTTTAATTATAATATGTTGTTCTTATTTTTTTAAGAAAAATCACTAAAAAAGGACTAATTAATTAATAAAAGTTCAAAAATAAGACCTTTTTTGACTTTTTTTTAGAAAAAACAAAAATCAGCCAAAGGCTGAAAATTGCTTATTTTTTGTCTCCCATGTAACCATTTACAAAAGACTCAAAAAGAACTTGTTGTCTTGTTTTGGTTTTTTGGAATTTGTCTTTTGTATCCAATTGAGATAAATCATAAAGATAGAAAATTGTGTTGTCGTTTTTGAAATTACTTTCGCTAACTCCTCCCCATCCAAAGAAACCTCTTCTATCTTCTCCTCCAAAGTATTCAACATTGAAATTTCAGTTTCTATTAATTCCAATTTTTCCTTTTGTTGTGTCATTGAAGTTAGAATTACTTTTATCTGCACTACTAATTGCACCGTCTTGAATTGCTTTATTAATTCCTCGGTTTATTATCGCTACAACATCATACCCAGCAAATCCTGTTGTCGATGATCAATAAAGTGTTTGTGTTATTTCTTTTTGATGTCTAATTAATCAATGAATCAGTGTAAATAGTCTATATCCTGCTTTGTAAGTTTCAGTATCTTTATAGATTGTTGAATTATTTATTTCTCCTGATTTTACTTTATTTGCAAAGTCTTTATAAATGGGAGTATATAGATAAGAAATCACTTCTCCAAGCTTGTTAGCAAGACTAATTGCATTAACGTCTTTGCTATAGTGAACGTTTCCAAAAAGAACTCCGCTTTCTTGGTTAGAAGTCTTTAAAGCTGCATAAATCCCTGTTTTTTGGTCTATATCAGATGCTTCGAAGAATCTGTTAATTAATTTTACATAATCATTTGGATTGAGTGAGTCAATAATTCTTTTGAATAATGGTAATTTTCCAAAAGCTTTTGAAAATAGAACTTCTAGTTTGTCTTGAGGGTTTGGTTTTTGATTTAATAAATTAAATAATAACCCTTTAGTTAATGATTTTTTAAGAGCATCAAACATTGTAGAGAAGTTTGTGTAACTATTTTCTTGTTTTTCCATTTCTTTGAGTGTTTCATTGAATGCTGTATTAAAATCATCACCTTCTAAAACAACTCCTAAGACAGAATCAAAGACTCTTTTAAAGATTTCTTTGTCTGTTTCTTGGTTGAATTTAAGACCACTTTGGTTCAGTTTTGCAACTGCAAAGTTTGCTAAAACCTGCGTATTTTCTTTAAAAACGGAAACTAGTAAGTTTTTAATTTGAGTTTTAAGAGTTTGTTGATTTTGTGAATTTAGCTCTTTAATTAAGTATTTAGAAATCTTTGTAATAAAGTCTTCTAAAGAAGTAGCATTTTGAAGATTATTGATGTTATCAATATAAAGTTTAGTGATTAGATCAATAAAAATTGAAGAGTTTTCTTGAGCTAATAACTTTTCAATAATTTTAGAAAAATCAAGCTGACTTAATAAAGGATTATTGAGTTCACTAATTTTATTTCTAGCAACTTGTGCTAATTTTTCTTTTAGATTAATTGTAAGAGTTCTTGCGATTGATTTGAACGCGTCTTTGATTTTTGTTTTTTGATCATCATTTTGAGCATTATTTAAGGCATCTTTAAGATCTTTTGAGGCTGCGTTAATAAGACTTAATAATAAATCAGCTGAAAGACTTAAAGAAGAGTTGTTGCTTTGAGCTAAAAATTTAGTTGCTAAAGTATTTAAATCTGCAACTCCCACAGCATCAATTACTCTTTGTGCTAAAGGAAGTTTGTTAAACATTTTAGAAACAACAGCCTTGATAATCTCACTTTGTTGATCTGAATTTGAGTTGCCTAAGAAATAAGACTTAAGCAGATTTAGAAGATCACTAAAGGAATTTAGTGATTGAGAATTTGTTGCAATATGATTAATTATTGCATCAAATTCACTTGAGAAATCATTTGAGTCTGAAATTACTGAAATCACTCTGTCAAGCACGTTTTTGATTAATTGTTTGTCTTCTGTAGCACTAAAATTAAAGCCATATTTTGCTAATTGTTTAATTAATGCATTTGCAATTGCTTGTGTGTTTTCTGTAATAATTTCTTTTAAGATTGCTTTGATTTTGTCTTTTGTTCGTTGGTTTGATTCATTCTTTAAATTCTTAATTGCTTCTTTAAAGAATCTGATTCCAAATTCTTCAATTGTATTAAGATTTTGGAATTGATCAATTTGTTCAAAGACAATATCACTAAATAAATCGATAAATAATTCGCTATTTTCTTGTTTTAAGAATTTTTCTAAAACAGTTGCAAAATTAATATCTTCAATTGCAAGGCTATTAAGTTTATTAATTGCAAAATTAGAAATTCTCTCTTTGTATCTTGAAACAAAAGTATTTAAAATTTCTTTAAAGCTTTGTTTTAGAGCAGTTTTTTGCTCTTCTGTTTTGTTTTCAAAAGCAATTTTAATTCCTTTTGTAACTATGTTTAGACCCTTAATTAATAAATCATTTGAAAGTAGTTGTTGTGTATTTTGTGAGTTACTAAAGGCTAATAATTTATCAATTACTACATTAAGATCTTCTTGATTGATTGAGTTAATAATTGTGTTTAATAAAGGAAGATTTGAAAAGGCTTTTGAAACAAAAATAGCGATTATTTCTGTATTTTCGACATTTTCAGAAGCTAATTTATCTGATATTGCAGCTACAAAAGAAGTTTTTAGAGCTACTAATAATTGCTCGAAGTTTTCATAAGAATCTTTTTTGTTTTCAAGTTGTGCTAAAACATTGTTAAATGATTCTGAAAACTCTCGAGAATCAAGGACTGTATTGATAATTGAACTTAAAACATTATTAAATGCAGAACTTTGTTGTTCTGTTTCAAAAGAAATTTGAACTTCAGCAAGCTTTGTTTTGGCAAAATCAGCTAAAACAGAAATATTTTGTTTGATTGATTGTTTAACAAGATTAATAAGTTTTGCTTTTAGTTCACTATTTTCTTGTTTATTAATAGTTTTGATTGCGTTTTTAATTAAGTTAGTAGCAAATTGTTCTAGAGAAGTTTGATTTTGATAATCATCAATGTTATCAAAATAGCTTGCTGAAACTAAAGAAAGTGCTGTTTGTGTATTTTGTTGTTCTAAAAGATTATTGATCAGTTGTGTTGTATTAATTTGTTTTAGAATTTCAATATTTAAACTTTGGATTTTAGTTGATGCAAATTGTGAAATTTTTGTTTTAAATTTCTCTATAAAGGGAATAACTAAAGAGCTAAAGGCTTCTTTGATTTCTGTTTTTTGCTCTTGTGTTGAGTTGTCTAAAGTTGTTTTAATTGCTTTAGAAATTAAGTTTAAATATTTTAAAATTGCTGAATTATCAACAGAAATTGAAGAAAGATTTGCATCAAATAATGCTAATGTTTTATCAACTAAAGCAGAAAGATCTTCTTGTCCAATTGCTTCAATTATTGTTTTAAATAAAGGAAGTTTTGAAAAAGCTTTTGAAATAATAGATTCTAATAAATCACTATTTTGATTGTTTGTTAAATTGCCTAAAATGGATTCTTTTAAAATGGCTAATAGATCATTTAGAGAATTAATTCTGTCTTTATTTTGAGCTAAAGTATTAATAATTGAATCAAATTCTTGATCAAAGTCTTTAGAGTCCACTAAAGCAATTGTTGCTTTAGAAACAACTCTTTTAAGTAGTTCGCTATCTTCTTGTGAAGATAAAGGGATCTGAAGTTCTTTTGATTTAGATAAAACTAATAAAGAAATGGTGTTTGCATTTTGCTTAATTGTTTCTTTTATAAAGGATTTTAGGGTATTTTTGGTTTCTGAATGCTCATTAATTTCTTTTAGAGCAACCTTAATAAATCTAAACACAAAATCCTCAAGTGAACTTATGTTTTGTAGTGAATCAATGTTTTCTACATAACTTTTAGTAACTAAATTAATGATAAAATCGGCGTTTTGATCAGCGACTAAATTATCTATAATTTGAGAAATATTAATACTATTAATAATTTCATTATCTAAATTATTTACTTTAGACTCAACATATTCTTTAATTTTATCTTTGTAGTTTGAAACTAAAGTTTTTGCAAGTGAGCTAAAAGTATCTTTGATTTGAGCAACTAGTTGCGCTTTTGATTCTGGTGTTGTTTCTTGTTCTAAAACATCTTTGATTGTTTTAGATAAAATGTTTAATACAGAAACAATAGTTTGTTTTGTAACTAATTCTTCTTTTAGTTTTTTGTAGATATTTTCAAAAGTTAGCTCGTTATTTTGCTCAAGCTCGCTTAATAAAACTTCTAAATTAGAATAAGTTCTATAAACTAAATCTGATTTAACTAAATTAAACTGTAGTCTCTTTACAAATTCAGAATTATTGTGTTGTAATAATGCTTTAAGTTTTCCAGAAGGATCAATTACTTCCAGAAATTCATTAGAGAAAATTCCATTAATTACATTATCAACAATTCCTTCGTTCATGTTTGTAAGACCAATAATTCTTTTACCATAGTTATCTTTGGTTCTGATTTGGTCTTTTTGAGTTTCGAAGGCACTTTTGTTATCTAAATAACTTTGAGTTGAGTCACCTAAAACAGCTTCAATGTTTGAAACTTCAATTTGGTATTTATAGTTGTTTACATCTGTGGTTGCATAATTTTGATCAAAGTCATATTTGTTGTATGAATCATCAAAATCAGCATATTTATTTGTTAATTTTAAATAAATATCCATTGCCATCTTTTTATAAGCACTTGTGTTTGGGTGAATATCTAAAAACAGTGAAATCAGCTCTTTTTTGTGTGAAATTCAATAAGGCTCATTAAAGGCTTGAATGTAATTTACATCAAGTCCTTGAGTTTGATTTTTGATTGCATTATTAATTGTAGATAAAACAAAATCACTGAATTTTGTTTGAGCTACAAAAGGTAAATTAAGATATTGAGGAACTAGTTGATCGATTAAATCTCTAACTTTTAATAAAGGCATTGGATAAGAAATAAAGTTTATATTTGCCTTTGGAGCAAGCTTTTTAAGATTTGTAATAAATAACTTAATTCTCTCATTGATTCTTTGTTGAGCTGTAACTAAAATCTTACTAAAAGCTTCCGAAACTTCCAGTGACGCAGCACTTTTAGGATTTTTGAAAGCTTCTAATAAAGAAGAAACTTTTAGCTCTTTTAGAGACTCAAAGACTGTGTGGAAAAAGTCATTAGCTCCTAAAGTTACAGTTACTAAATTTGCTTCTTTTAGTCTTTGTTTGATCTCGTTTGCAACTTCTTTGAAATTAGTTCCAAAGAATGTTTCTAAGTGTCTTTTTTCTTTTTGAACTTCTTGTTCATCTAAGAAACCTAATAAAAGGTTAAAGTCTAATATAGTAGCACCAGAAACAGCATAGTTTTTAAAGTTATCTACTCTGTTATTTTGATCTAGAATTCTTGCAAGAAAAGAAGGAAAAGAAAGACCATCAATTCCGTTTTGATCTTTTTGTCCTTGGTAATCTTGATCTAAAGTACCATCAAAACCAGCACTAATTGAATCACCTAAAGCAACATAGTTAATGTGTTGATCTAGAGCGATAAAGTTGCTTGATTTTTGCTTTAGTTCTCTTGTTTGAGTGTTGTTTGTGTTTTGATCTTGTTTATTTTCTGTTTGAGAATCGTGAGCAGGGTTTTGATCTTCTTTTGTTTCTGGTGGTGTTTGTGGTTCTAAAACATCCTCTTTTGGTTTTGTTGTATCTTCGGGTGGTGTTTGTTGTTTTTCAGGTTGTGAAACTAAATCTGGGTTTTTAGTTTCATTTCCTGGTTGGTTACACGCAACAAATGTTGCAATAGGTAAGCTACCTAATAATGAAAGTAGGAGCAATTTTGCTCTGTTAGTCTTTTTCATTGTATCTCCTTACTTAAGCACACACTTCTGTATATACTTATTAAAAATGTTTGACTTATTATACACATTTTTTGATTAACAAAGAAATTTTTTTGTTTTTTCAAAGGGATTTTGAAATAGTTTTGGAGTTTATTATCAAAAATATTTCAAAAACGCTATTTTCAAGCTTTTTTATCTTTATAAAGTCGATTTTTGTATTTTATAAGGTTAGTTTTGGTAAAATAATAATGTATGATAAATGATAAAAGGAGATGAAAATGGATAAAAAACAAGTTAGAAAACACGAATTTCTTGATTTTGTAGTTTACAAGATTTTCAGTTCGGAATATAATGAAAACTTCGTTTTAGAAGGTTCTGAAGGGATATTTATTAAGTCTTTAAATAGAAGGTTAATATATTATAAATTGCCGAAGGATTTGGACTTAAATATAATTAGTTTAAAGGGAACTGCGGAAAAAATTGAAAAAA
The DNA here is from genome assembly GCF_017052595.1 of Mycoplasma procyoni. GTDB lineage: Bacteria > Bacillota_I > Bacilli_A > Mycoplasmatales > Metamycoplasmataceae > Mesomycoplasma_A > Mesomycoplasma_A procyoni. The sequence goes on along the minus strand of NZ_JAFIDB010000003.1, from coordinate 102,174 downwards.
CATTAAAAGGGATTTTTCAGGAAGAAAAAGATATTGAAATTAAATTAGATCAAAAACTCTATGAGGAAAGAGAAAGAATTCGTTTTAAAATAAAACAGATAAATAACGAAGGGGATAGCGTTTCAAATTTAGGTGTAGACGTCGTTTTAGAAAACCAAAATTTTACTATAGAATGAGAAGAATTTAATTTTAATGAACACAAAATCAATATTCAAACATATAATATTGAAAAGTACATTGCAAACAAAATTATTAGCTTGAGAAAAGTTCATAACAAAAATCGAAATTATTTAAGTGGAAAAATTGATTTAAATAAATTTATTTCAAAAAATGAATTTCAAAACATAACAGAAATTTGCTGACTATTTAATAATTACAGTTCCGAACTAAAAGAGATATTAAGAAATCTAAAATTAATGTATGATCCAAAAATATTTAATGTTTCTTTACTGGAATACATAGAATATTTAGCTAAATATTTCAGAAACAGCATAACTAATGATGACATAATTGCTTTTATACATTATAAAAAATGAAGCCTAGAGTATTTTGATTTTATGGCTTATTTACGTTCTAACTTTGATAATCTAGTTAGATTACTTAAAAGAGAGGTAAATGATGAAAATAGAACCGATAATTTATAAACAAAGAAACTATAAACCTAATTACGAAAATGTAACGCCAAGAAAAAACATTCATGTCAAATTAGGAGAAAAAGATATTTTATATTTTGTGCCTAACGAAGACGAAGACAGGGTTATTTATATTACAAACAACCCAAATAAACACAGACTTGTAGATCAATGAAATTACCCTGAAGATATTATTTTTGTTCCTGGACTAAAAGAAAATCTAAAGAGATTAGATATTATTGATAAAACTTATATCCATGCTTATTTATTAAGATTTTATGCTTTTAATGATAACCAAAGTGCGTTTGATTGATATGAAAGCATTTGCTTCATTTTTGAGCAAAACTCAAGCCCAGATTGACCAAGAATACTGAGAATTCTTAAAAAAAGATACAAGGATTTTGCACCTGAATTTACAAAACAAAATGTTTTAGAGTGAATTTCTTGAATTTCGGGATATGATTGAAAAGCACCTAATAATCACTCTGTTTGATAGAATTTTCTAAATTATTTCAAAAACGCTATTTTTAAACTTTTTTATCTTTATAAAGTCGATTTTTGTATTTTATAAGCTTAGTTTTGGTAAAATAATAATGTATGATAAATGATAAAAGGAGATAAAAATGGATAAAAAACAAGTTAGAAAACACAAATTTCTTGATTTTGTAGTTTACAAGATTTTCAGTTCAGAATATAATGAAAACTTCGTTTTGGAAGGGTCTGAATCTATATTTATTAAATCTCTAAATAGAAGATTGATATATTATAAACTTCCAAAGGATTTGGACTTAAATATAATAAGTTTAAAAGGAACTTCAGAAAAAATTAAAAAAACATTAAAAGAGATCTTTCAAGAAGAAAAAGATATTGTAATTAAATTAGATGAAAGACTTTTAAATACAAGTGGAAGAATTCAGTTTAAAATAAAACATATAAATGATGAAGAAAATAATGTCTCAAACTTAAGTGTTGATATTGTTATAGAGAATCAAAACTTTAACATTGAATTGGAAGAATTTAATTTTGATAATAAAAAAATCAATATTCAAACTTACAATATAGAAAAATACATTGCAAATAAAATTGTTGCAATGAGAAAAATTAACAAGGAGAATGAGCATTTTCTAAGTCAAAAAAATAATTTAGACAATTTTATTTCTAAAGACGAATATAAAAATATAACAGAAATTTGCTGATTGTTTAAATATTATGACTTTGAAGTAAATGAATTAATAAGAAACATAAAATTGATGTATAAACCTGAAATATTCGGCATTTCTTTATTTGAATATATTAAATATTTAACAAACTATTTTACAAAAAATGTAAACAATAAAAAAATAGAACTTTTCATAAATAATCAAAACTGAAAACTAGAACACTTTAATTTCATAACCTATTTATTATATAACTTCGAAAATCTACGAGACATACTGGAAAGGGAAGAAAGAAATGAAAATAGAACCAATAATTTATAAACAAAGAAACTATAGACCAAACTATGAAAACGTAACGCCAAGAAGAAATATTCATGTCAAATTAGGAGAAAAAGATATTTTATATTTTGTTCCTAATGAAGATGAAAATAGAGTTATTTACATTACAAACAACCCAAATAAACACAGACTTGTAAATCAGTGAAATTATTCAGAAGATATTATTTTTGTTCCTGGATTAAAAGAAAATTTAAAGAGATTAGATATTATTGATAAAACTTACATACATGCATATTTACTAAAATTTTATGCTTTTACTAAAAATCAAAGCAATTTTGATTGATATGAAAGTCTTTGCTTCATTTTTGAGCAAAACTCAAGTCCAGATTGACCAAGAAGACTAAGAATTCTCAAAAAAAGATACAAAGCTTTTGCACCTGAATTTACAAAACAAAATGTTTTAGAATGAATTTCTTGAATTTCAGGCGAAGATTGAGACGCACCCGATAATCACTCAGTTTGATAAAAATTTATTTTTAATTAAAACAAAAATAAAGGATTTTAAGGAGTGATATATGAAAATAGAGCCAATAATTTATAAACAAAGAAACTATAAACCAAACTATAAAAAAGTAACTAAAAGAAAAAACATTCATGTTAAACTGGGTGATACAGATATTTTATACTTTGCACATAATAGAGCAGAAAATAGAGCTATTTACATCACTAACAATGAAAAAAATCATAGACTTGTAGATCAATGAAATTACTCTGAAGACATCATCTTCGTGCCTAATTTAAAAAAGAATCTCAAAAGACTTGATATCATTGATAAAATATACATTCACGCTTATTTATTAAGATTTTATGCTCTTAATAAAAATCAAAGTGATTTTGATTGAAGAAACAGCTATTTCTTTATTGAAGATTATAATTCCGGACCTGATTGAGAAAGAAAGTGAAGAATTTTTCAAAAAAGATTTAAAGATTTTGCCCCTGAATTTAACGCTGATAATTTAGCCGATTGAGCCTGCTGAATAAATGAATAATAATTTGTTTATCAAAGTAAACATCGCCAGAAAACTGGCGATTTTGTTTTTTAATGAAAAAGTTGTAAAATTATTATATTTAATTAAGGAGTTAATAATGTCAGAAAAATACAAAAATATACTCAAATATACAGGAATATTCATGATTCCTGTAGCAATTGGAGCTACAGTCGCAATAACTTATGCTGTAGTAAAAAACAGAAATTCAAACAACGATTCAGTTCTATTACCGCAAACACAAAAGTCATCATTTTCTGTTTCTAAAAACGAAAATGAATGAGCATTTAAAATCCAAATTGCAAAAAGCAATCTTAAAACTACTCAATTAAGCTTTAAAAATGCTTCTAATGAGCAATTTAGCATCGATGCTACTATTTCTAAAGAAGACGAAAAATACTTTATTAATGCTTTGGCAAATGAATCAAAATTCAAAAATTCAAAATACACAATCAACCTCGATTCTTCACTAAAAGCAACTTCAGATAAACTTGAGTTTAATTGACCACTTTATGAATTTAAAAATTCTCAAAACAACACTTTTGAATTAAGTATCGATCCAATATTTAAACAAGAAAGCTTTAGTTTAGTCTTCTTAAATCAACAAAAACAAGAAACAACTATTGCAGCTAAAGTTCAAAACAACAAATTAGTTATTTCAGAAGAAAATATCAAAACATTTGCAAAAGGAACATATAGCTTACAAGCCATTAAAACAAATGCAAATACATTCTTAATTAACAAAGAATACTTTGATCAAAATCCTGTTGTTTTCTCAAACAAAAACATTGGAAAAATTGAAAACAATGTAATTATTTTAGATAAAAACAACTTTGAAGATTTAGATGTAAGCAAATTAAAAATGATTTTTGGTGATAAAAACAATAATATCAAAATGTTTAATTCAGAAATTGAGAATAACAATGTTAAATTCTCAATTTCAAGCATTGATAAAACAAAAGATTGAACACTACAAAGTGTTTCTTTAGATCAAAACGGAATTTTAATTCCTGTTTTAGAAACAAATGAAATAAATAGCTCAATTAAAGAAATTAAAGCTGATAAATTAGTTAATAAAGCAATTGATTACAGAATCGAAGACTCCAAAAACATTGTTGTTATTTTTGAAAACAATGAATTTGGTTCAAAAAACATCTCTGACCTTAAAATGGTAATTGGTGATAAAGAATCTACTTCAACAAACTTATTTGAAAATGAAAAAACAATGCTTAAATTTAGTTTTAGTTCTGATTTAGATTTAGCAAGCTTAACAAACAAAAAACCTTCATTTAAATCATCAAACAGCAAATTAGAAATTACTTTTGAAAAATCTTTAGATACAATCAATAGCGACACAAACAGAAAAATAACTTTTGATATCAAAGATCAAACAATCACATTTGAACTAAATTCTGATATTACTAAAGCAGACTCTGATGAACTTAAAATCTTCTACTACCAAATTACAAATGGTGTATTTGAGCAAAAAGAAATTGCCTTCACAGATACAACAGATAACCAAGATGGATCAAAACAATTTGCCAAATCATTTAGCAAATCATTCAATGATTTATCTATAAATCCAAATAGTTATTATGTATTAGCTAAAGCAGTGCTAGTTCAAGGTGCTAAAAAAGATGAAATAAGCCTTGTAAACAAACAACAAGGACAAGGAATTCTCCAAAGTCCTAAAACATCAATTACAGAACTTCAAAACGCTGTTTTTGAAGGTGATTCAATTACAGAACACTCTCTGAAAACAACTATTTCTCTAAATTCTTTGGCTGCTAAAGAAATAGCTCAATATGAAATTGAGATTCAATCAGGACAAGAAACATTTAAAACTAAAGCGTATGCAATTAATGGTGATTTAGGACTTGAGTTATTAAACCTTAAATCAAAAACACAATACACAATTAACTCCATTAAAGAAATTAACTCTAATCCATACCAAAACCCTCAAGAATACAGTCTTAAAAATAAAACCTTTACAACAAAATAGAATCAAAATTAACTCCCAAAACAAGGAGTTAATTTTATTTTCTTTAGCGTCTAAATGGAATCATTAAGTGATTATATCACTTCTTGAAATCTTCAAAATTTAGAGAATCATCATTGAATCTCTTTTTGAGAACTTCAACATCTTCTTCTTTAAAGAAGTCATCGAAGACAACAAACTCAAGATCGGAAGGATCAAAAACAAAATCAACTAGTTTATCCATTTCTTTAAGCATATAATAGAAAATATATTTTTTATCATAAATATCTAAATTATCATATGTTGTAATATTAGGAACATAGATTACATTATGAGGTTCAACTTTATAATATCAATCCTTGTGGATTGTTTTGAGTTTTTGAAGTTTAGATTTATTAGTAATGTAGTATTTCTTGTATTCATTTTGATAAAAAAGAAAGCCATCTTCTTTATCGATTGAATATGGTTTAATTCTTTCTCTTCACAAGAAAGCTCTCATTCTTTCTCTGTTTTCTTTTGTCATTCTATTCCTTTAGTAATCTTTTAGTTATTAAAATCTCAATAGTTTATCTTTTTGAGATAGTTCTAAAACTATATTTTCTGGGTTTTCTTTGATTTCTTCTGGTAATTTATCTTTTAGGATTGAAAATACTAACTGAATTTGATTATTATTTAAATAATCATTTATTGCTAATGAGTGCAATTGATTAGAGTGCATTAGTTCTTTTTTATCATTTAAAATGAAGTTTAAATGATTGATTTTTTGTTCTTTTGCAAATAGAATGTATGCAAGATCAAAAGAAAGGATTTCGCCTTGTTTTTTACCACTGCTTGAAATGTGTTGGAAAGTATAGAAAACATAGTTTAAAAGATCTGTTTTTGTATTGTTTTTCTTTTTGTATGTTAAACCGTATTTTTCTCCATATAGCATTGAAGAAACATAAGAAAAGTGACTATTTAATTTATTGATTTTTAATTGCAATTCATTTTCAAATTCTTCTTGATAAATATAATTAAATTGTTGCATTTGCTTTTTATATTCTTCAATCTTTTGTTCTGAGTTAGTGATTAGTTCTAAAAGAGTAGAATATTTAGTTCTAGATTCATTTAGTTTTGTTATTTCTTCCAATATTTCTTGAAGTGCATCAACATATTCTTCTTCACCTAATCTTAATTTTTGCATTTGTTCTTGTTTGTATAGTTCAGAAAGCTGATTTTGTTTCTTTGCTATTTTGTTTTTGATATTAGGTAAATCACTTGAAATAAAATCAATTTTGTTTTCAAGCATATTATTGTTAAAACTAATTAAATCTTGAAATGTTTTTTGTAATTGAGGAACAAATTGTTTTGTTTGTTTATAAACATACTCAAGAGTTTGATAATCAAAACTCTGATGATCGCCTTTAAGTTCAAGAAGTGATTCCTCAATTGTATTTTTCTTGATATCTAAAGACATAATATCAATTGTTAAATCATTTATTTCTTTTCTGATTTTTAATAATTCATTTAAATCTAGTTCAATATCACGATCAATTTTTAAAAAATCCTTTTTAGAATTAAGAGCTTCAAGCGAGTTATTAAGATCATCTAAAATAACTTTTAGTTCATTTTTATCTTTATTTTCTTTTTGGAGTTTTTGAAGATAAGCTTTTTCTTTTTCCGTTTCATTTTGAATTTTAATTTTTAGTTCTAGATCTTGTGGTTTAAAACCTAAAAGATAAAGATATAGTATTTCATAATCTAATGCTTTTGTACCATAAGGAAGAGTTAGAAGAGCATTATTAATTCTATAATCTTCATATCTGATGTTGTGAGAAATTATTTGTCTAAAAGAAGGTTTAAATTTATCTTGATTATCAAAAATTAAAAAGTTTAATTGATTAATAAAATCTTCTTCTTTTTCAAAGTTAATATCATTAATAGATAAAACTTTATTTTTAGAAGAAAAGTTTCTTCTAATTAATATTTGATCGCTTTGAGAATTAAAATCTTTAGCTAAAAGCAATTCAATTAAAAACTCTTTTTCAAAGAAAATGTTTTTCATAACTTTATCTTCTTCTTTTGATTCATTTGATTTAAAAAAGATGTTTTGTTTAGCTCCTAAACAAAAATCAATTAATTTTAAAACAGTTGTTTTACCAACATTGTTTCCTGTTTCTGTTTTTTTAGAAGAGTCAACATTGTCTACTATTAAATTAAGACCAATTTTAAAATTGATTTCTCTTATCAAATTGTTATGAGAAAAAATCTTTAGACTTTTTAAAAACATTTTTTGATCACTCCTTTCTTGAAGTCTATGTCTATAATTGACATTAAATAAAGTCAATTAAGGCATAAGCAATAAAAGTTAAAAGACATATTTTCTTTTATTGCTGTATCAATATATAAATCAATCCACTTGATTTCATAATCTATTTTTAATAATTCCTCTATTATTTTAGAGGATTGGTAATAAATTGTGTCTTTTCCTTTAATTCCATCTGGTAAAAGCATTATTTAACCTCCTCTTCTGGTTTTTTAAAGATGTTGCACTTTATAAAGGAGTGGGTTATTATTGCTCTTAAACAAAATTCAAACATTTCATCATCAATAAAAGAAATTTCTTTTTTGTTTAAAAGGTAATTTTTTAATTTTTCAAATATTTTTGAATAGACCTCATCAGAGCTGAGGTTTTGATTTGAATACACTCTATACGAATTTACTATTTTAGAAATTGCTGCAATTTGTGAACCTGGTTTTTCTTTGTCTTTTTTTGAATATAAGTTTTCTATTGTTTTAAAATATACAGAAAATTCTTTAATTTGGTCTTTGTATTTTTGAAGTTGATTGAAATCAATTTTTTGTTCAATTTTAAATTTCTTTAAATCAAAAGGCTCTGGATCATTGATTTTTCCAGAAGAAAGAGAAAAAATTAATTGAGCTAAAATAGACTTTTTTTGTAAAGGTTCTAGGATGGTTATTTCTCATTCTAATAAGAAACAAACTTTTTGAATTGTCTCTATTTTTGTTTCTTTGAGAGATAATAGCTTTTCAATTAAAGTAGCAAAGTTTCAAATATTTTTTGAATCAAAAATTATTCCTTCTGGAACTTCATTGCTAAAATCCTTTTTAATTTTGTTTGAATCGCTTGTTAAAAATAGGAATATAAATTTATATCCTTGATAATTCTTTAATATACTTTTTTCAAGAGAGTTTTTTATTTTATCAGTCTTTATTTTAGAAGAAACTTGAATTAATATTTTATTTTGGTCATCTATCAAATCAAAAGAGGAGTTATTTTTTGTTATTTCGTTTGCATTTATTAATTTTCAATCAAAAATTTGATTAAGAATATCTCTAAAGAGATTTTCACATCTTTTGTTTAAATCAAAAAATGAATTTTGATTATTTATCTTTATTAAACTATCTAATATTGAAAAACTTAAATTAAGTTCTTTTAATAACTCTTCCATATATTTCTCCTCAAAATTCTCTATATTTAAATTATACTAAAATTCAATAATAAAATTAACCCCAAAAGGAGTTAATTTTGAATCTATATTAGTTGTAGTTGTATCTAAATTGATAGTTTTGTTTTGATTTATTAATTGTAGAGTGAACTTTACTATATGCATCCAGAAATTGGTTTGCTGTTTGTTCACTGTAAACATTTCCTAAATCTCTTAAGATGTTAAATCTTTCTTCTCTTGAAATATTAGCTAATTCACCTTCTGGTTGTAGAACACGAGAAAGAATTGAATCTGTGATTTCAGGTTGGTATAGAGCATTTCATCATGAAAGTCTATCACTAGAGAATATTCCTAAAAATCCTTCTCTTAGTCTTTCTGGTTGCATTTGCTCAATTTCATCCATTGTTGCTACTTTTCCTAAATCATATAATCCATCGTAAAGAACCAAGAATGTTTGAACTCTCTTTTTCTCTGGATTTGATAAGTTTCTATCTTCTGCTTGAAGTTTTGCCTTAATTTTTGGATAAATTGATCTGAATTTTCTAATTCCAAATGTAACTTTTTCTAATCAAACTCTTTCCGCTAATTTAAGACCATCTTTATTATTTAAATGGAATGGTTCTGCAGGTTGTTTGTATGTTCCATCTAGGAATGTGTTGAATAATGATTCATTTAGTCAATCTCTTTTTAGTGCTTCATTTCATTTTGTTTTATCAATCAATAAATCATCACGCATGTTACCTGCTAATTGTGTTCTGTCATATGTAGCAGTTTGTAATCATTCTGAATATTTAGAGAAATCTCTAAGTAGTTTTGTGTATTTTTCTTTTTGTGATGTTTTATTGCTATCACTCATTGAAATAGCATCAATTTTGGAAGATTCGTTTATTAACGCTCCTGCTGTTTCTTCGTTTCCTGCATCTTTTATTCTTAATTTTTCTCTAAAGTATAGGTATAACTTGTGTTTTAGTTGTGAAGGATTATCAGCAATACCATTGTTTCCACTCTTTAAGAAAGGCTTTTTAAGATCTTCGAATTCTGCAAGCGCTTGCTCATCGATTTTACTTAAAATTTCTTTGTAAGCATCTTGATCAGTTTTTACTGAACTCTTTGGACCTTGTCAGAATTTAGATTTTAGATTATCTAATGAAAGTGTAACTTGACTATTTGGATCGTCGTAGTTTATCGCGTTTCCACCTTCTATTACAAGATTTCTTTTAAAATCAGCAGTCGGAACAAAACCATCGAAAGGAATAAGTATTAATTTTTCAAGTTTTGCTTGGTAAAGTAATCTGTTAGCATAATCTAATTCTCTTACATAATCTGCACGTTTGATAATACTATCTCTGATAAATTTATCATTAATTCCTGCTGCTTCTTCTTTAATTTTAGTAACAATTGCTGGAATTTGTTCTAATTCGGTTTTATCTTTTTCCATTTGTGCTATAAATCCTTCAAGATCAGATTGACTTTGAAGTGCATTAGCAATAAGGAAATCTGCATTTTCTTTTTTCTTGTGATCTTCAGCGTTTGAATAAATAGTTTCAGCTAATTGTTTGGCTTTGTTTTGTGTGTCAACAAGTTTTCTTAATTCTTCTAGTTTAGAATTTAGTGCTTCTAGTTTTTCATAAGTATCAGCTTTGTTTATTTCAGCTATTAAACTTGTTTTTTGTGATGCTGAAGTTCCTGAAGTTGCATTTAGTTGTTCTACTTCTCTTACTTTTTCTTGTTTTTTAGCATCTAAAGTATTAGTAATAGTTCTATCTAAACTTTCTAATTCAGCTAAAGTATTAGCTTTTTCAATTTTAGCTTTAAGAGCTTCATATCCGTTTGTTGCATCAGTGTAACCTTTAAGAATTTCAACTTTGTTTTTCACTTCTTGTTTTTTATCTAATAATTCTTGGTTTGATTGATTTTCTGCTTCAGATTTAATTGCTCTTAATTTTTCGATATTATCTCTGTCTGAAGATTGTGATTCAGCATTAAGTTTATTATTAAGTTCTGTGTATTTGTCTGGATGGTTTGTTTTAATTGCATCAACTGCTTTTTGTGCTCGACGTTTTTCATCATCGTATTTACCTTGAACAAGGTTTTTGATAGTATCGTATTGAGCTTCAGTTAATTTTTGAGATGCTTCAGCTTTTTTAGCATCATAATCTTCGTGACCTTTTAGTTTTTCAACTTCTCTTAATGTTGCTTGTTGAATTTCATCAAGAGCAGCTTGTGCTTTAGTTCCTACAGTTTTTGCTTGTTCGTTTGTTGTAGCGTTATCAAGTTCTTGTAGAAGTTGTGTTTTCTTGTCACCATCTTTTAGTTTGTTAATGATTGCTCTAGCTGCATCTTTTTCAGTAATTAAAGCGTTAACTTTTTTGTTAATTTCTCTTAATTTTTCTACTGTATCTGCAGATTGTTTTTGTTGTTTAAATACTTCTTGAGCAGATGTGCTTCCAACAAGAGCAATTCTTGAATCTGTGTGTTCTGATTCTTTTGTAAATTCTTCTTTCGCTCTATCAATAACTCTCTTGTAGTTATCTTCTGTTGTTGCAGAGTTAAATTCTGATTGTAGTTGTGAGTGGTTTGAAATTGGAGTTCTGTCTTGAGAACCGGCTGCTGGTGAAACAAGACCAACTGTTTTGTTTAATCAATTTTGTGCTTCTGTTCTTTTGGCATTAAGAGTATTTTCAGCACTTTGTTTTTCTTGATTAATTCTAGCTTCATCACTTGAGCTTAAAACAGCACTAATTGCATTGTTTTTAGCTGTTCCATCTGATAATTTATCAATAGCAGATAAAGCGCTTTCCATTAAAGGTTTTAGCTTTTGAGCTTGTTCTTTAATTTGGTTTGCTCTTTCTGTTGTAATATTAGCAGAATCTAGTTCTTTTAATAAACGAGATTCTAGTGTTTCTGTTGTTGAACCAGAAACAGCTTTATCAGGAAGTGATCTTACAGCTTCTTTAGCATCAGCAATTGCTTTTTCTTTATTTTTTTGTTGTTTTGCTTGCTGTGCTTGTTCTAAGATAGCTCTTAGTTCTGTAACTGTATCTCTTTCGGTTGATTTATTTACATCTGTAAGTTTAGAATTTAATTCATTGTATTTTTCTGGATTTACACTTCTTAATTCTTCTACAGCAGCTTTTGCTTTATTGAATTCTTCTGTGTATTTTTGAGCAGCTTCATTTTTAACATCAACAAGTTGTTGTTGAGTTTGAGCATTAGATAATTTTGTATCTAATGCTGATTTATCTGCATGTCCATCAAGTTTATTAACTTCTGTTTGAGCTTCAGTTCTTGCTTGAGTTAAGATTGCTTCTGCTTCTGTTTTAATTCTTGTAATTTCATCAGCATTTGTTGAGTTGTTTACTGTAGAAATCTTTGTAGCACGATCATTGTTATCAATTAATTTGTTTAAAACATCTAGTGCTTCTTGTTTCTTATTAGCTAACTCAACTTTTTTCTCTAATTCTTTTAGATCGCCAATTGTTAGAGTTTCGGCAGCATCTTTAGTAGTTAATTCTTTTTTAAGTTCTGCTTTAAATGTGTTTGTATCAGCAAGACCATTAATCAATCCTTCAACTCTTGATTTTTCAGGGTTGAATTTATTATTTACTTCTGTAACAATAGCATTTAGTTCAGCTTCTGTGTAAGGTTTTTTAGCTAACTCTTCTAATTTTGTTTTTAGTTCATTTTGTTTTTGTTGGATTTCTCCATCTGAACCATTTAGTTTTGCAACAGCTTTTTCTGCTGTTGTTTTTGCATTCGAAAGAGTTTCTAATGCTTTATTTTTAACTTCTTCAACAGCTTCTTTTGTAGCTGCGTTTTTTAGTTGAGTTAATAGATCGTTTTTATCATTTAAACGTTCAATAACAGCAAGCGCATCTTTTTTAGCTGCTGCTAACTCTTCAACTGCTCTAATTTCTTCAAGTGTGTCTGTATCAGCAGAAGTTAGTTTTGATTTTAAGTCATCTGCAATAGAACTTACTAATCCAGAAACAGCACTATCTGTAGAACTAATACCTTCGATTTGTTTGAATGCTTCTGCTATTCTGTCTTTTTTGTCTGATAATTCTTTTCTTAATTCAGCTGCTTTTTCTTTAGTATCTAAAGCTTCAACTTTGGCAATAAGATCATTTTTTACGCTTTCTGCCATTGTTGATGGTTGTTTTGAAGAATAGAAATCATTAATTTGTTGTTTTAGTTCATTTTTAATAGTTTCTAGATCTTTATTTTCATCAAGTTTAGCTTGAATTTTAGCAATAACATTTTGAATTTCTTGAGGAGTTTTTGCAGCTTGAATTTCTGTAGCAAATCCTTGTTTTGTTGTTTGATCTGTTATTTTGTTGTTTTCTGCAACAGCTGCATTTTTTCTTTCTTTAAGAACGTCTAAATCTCTTGCTAAAGTATTTAACTCTTCTGTTGTACCTTTTTCTTTTAGAGTTTCTTTAATTGAGTTTTTAGCTTCATCTGAAGTGTTTTCTAAAGCATCGATTTGTGCAGAAATAGCATCTGATAATCTCTTGATTTCAGCAATTTTTTGTTCTAATTTTTGAATTGCATCTGGATTTTGAGAAGAAATTGCTGATGATAATTCATCTTTTAGTTGAGTTTTTACCTCTTCTTTTTTATCTAATGAATTAATTGCATCTTCAAGTGATTTGTATTTTTCAGCTTTGGCTAAAATTGCATCTACTTCTTCTTTTGTTTTTGCATTTTGAAGATCATTTGTAAGGGCTGATTTTTGTGCATCATTTGTAATTTGATCAATTTTCTCTTTTGTTGTTTGTTTTTGATCTTTAATGGCACTTCATTTCTCTTCACGTTTTTTGATTTCGTTAACATCTGTTAAACCATAAATTTCAGATTTTTCTTGTTCAATTACAGAATCTGTTGTATTTCCGTTAGCAGAAACTTTTTGTTCATTTAACAAGTTAATTAATTTCTGATTTTCAGCAACAAATTCATCGAATTTAGTTGCAATTGAGTTTAAATCATTTTCAACGTTAGATGGATCTTTTTCTACTAATGTTGCATCTTTAATTTGATCTAAAAAGTGTTGTTTTTGCGCTGAAGAAATTTTGTTTCCTGTAGCTGCTTCAGTTACTTTAGCATTTAGCTCTGTTTTCTTATCTTCAAGTGCTGTAATTTGATCTTGAACTTCTTTTAGTTTAGCTGAAGATGTAGAGTTTTCAGCTTTAGCAATTAAAATCTTTTTAGCTTCTTCTGAATGTAAATCACTAACTTTAATTTTGTCAACTAAAGCTTTAGTATCTGCATCTAGTGTAGAGTTAGGGTTTTTGATTTTATCAATAATTTTTTCAACTTCAACTACTGTAGCTGCATTATTGATTTCTTTTTGTAACTCTGTTTTTCTTTCTTCACTTAAATCAGCAGCTGTATCAAGTATGTTTTTAGCTTCTTGTTTTTTGTCTTCTAAAGCTTTTAGATCATCTAAGAATTTATTTACTTCTTCTAGGTTTGAAACTTTATCAGAGTTTAAATCATTAATTAAAGTAGATTTAGCATTTTCTTCAAATGTGTCTAATTTAGCTTTTGCTTCATCATATTTTTCTTTATATTGCTCAATTTCTTCTTTTATTTTGTTTAACTCTTCTGGAGTATTTGCTGTAGAAATTCTGTCCTTGTATTCTTGTTTTGCTGAATTGTTTTCTAATTTATCTTTTTCTGCAACTGCTTTTTCTTTTGCTTCTTTGTAGTCTTTGATGTCTTCTTTGATTCTCTCAAAAGTTGTGTTATCTGTTGTTGAATTCAAGCTTTCAATGTCTTTTATTAGCTCATTTAATTTTTCAGAAGTCGAAGGGTTGTTTGTGTCATTTTTGATTTCATTAACTTTGTTTGTTAATTCTTCTTTAGCTTTAGTTGTAACCTCTTCAAGAAGCTCTTTAAGTTGCTCTTCTGTTGTTTTTTCAGAGATTTTGTTGTTTAAGCTTTCATCTTTGAAATCTGTGTTTTCAAGAATTGATGCTTTATCTTTAATGCTATCAACAACTTTTTTGATCTCTTCGATTTTCTTAACATCTTCTTCAACATTGTTTCCATCAAGGATGTCTTTTTTGATTTGATCCTTAATTTCGTTTGAAACACCAGCTAGATCTTGATCAACTTTCTTAATTGCGTCTGCTTTTTCTTTGATTTCGTTTGCTTTATTGATGATTTCTTGGATTTTAGCAATAGATAAATCATCAATGTTAGTAATTTCATTTTCTAATGTGCTAACTTCACCAGGTAAAGGATTTTCACCAGTAATGTTTAATCCTTCAATTGCTTTTTTAGCTTCCTCTACAGATTTTTTGGCTTCTTCAGTTTTCTTTTTGAATTCTTCATTTGCTTTAGTTTCAATGTCATTGAAGTGTTTTTCTGTAAATGAATTATCTTTCATTTGCTCTAATGAGCTAATGATTCTGTTTAATTCTTCATCACCTGAATCTCTTAATCTACTGATTGCATCTTCTGCTTTTTTAGCAGCATCAGCAATAACTTGAGCAGCTTCTTTTTGAATCTCTTCAAGTTTTTCTATTTTTTGAGCTTCTGTTAGACTTTGATCATTTTTAAGATCTACGATTTTTTTATCTAATTCTGTCTTTTTGTCAGAATCGTTTAGTTTATTAACTTCATCTTGAGCATCTTTTAGTGCATCATTGAACTTGATTGTGTTATCGATTTTTGTGTCGATATTTTTGATTTCATCTGTTGTATCAGCATTTTTAAGTTCTTCATTCAGAGAATCTTTAGTTGCTTGCTCTAAATTAGAATTATTGATTTTTTCAGCCAAAGCTTCTTTTTTAGCATCATTGATTTCTTTTTCTGAAAGACCTTGCTCTTTTAGTTTTTCTGTAATTTGATCAACTATTTTTGAGATCTCTTCAGCTGTTTTAGCTTCTTCGATTTGTTTTGCAAAGTCTTCTTTAGTTTTTTGATCGCTAATTTTTTCGTTTAGTTTATTAGCTTCTGCTTTTTCAGGATTTAGTTTTTGATTTTCGATCTCTTTTTCAATTTGAGCTCTAATTTCATCAACTTGTTTTTGATCAACAGCAGCATCAAGTTGTTTTTTGAACTCTTCTGCTTTTGTTTTGTCTTCGATGAAATCAGTTCTTTCTTTAGCTTTTTCTCTAGAATCAGCTAAAACTTCGTTTTCTCTGTCTAGTTGTTTAATAACATCAGCTAATACTTTTTGTAGATCTTCTACTGATTTTGTAGCTTCTGCACTATAAGAGTCTACTAAAGATTTTTTAGCATCCTCTGTATTAACTTTAGCTAAAGCTTCCTCGATTTGTTTAGCTACTTCAACTTTTTTAGACAGATCTTCTAAATCAGCTAAAGATTTAAGATCATTTAGCTCTTTTTGTAGTTGCTCTTTTTTAGCAAAATTAGAATCAAGAGCATTGATTTTTTTTGTTAGTTCGTTTTTAGCTTCATTTTCTTTAGCAAGATTTTGGTTAATTTTGCTAATTAAATCAGCTAATTTAGCAGCATTTTGCTCAGAGTAGTCTTTTAGTTTCTCTAATTCTTTTAGTAGTTCTTGTTTTGTTTGTGAATCTAAAGAAGAATCAAGAGTTTCCTGAGCTTCTTTCCTCAGTTTTTCATAGTCACCAGCAGGATTTTTAGAGTTTTGTAACAGGATGATAATTGCTGTTACAACTGAAACTCCAAAAACTCCAGCTGCAAGACCTAATAATAATTTTTTAGACATTTAAACTCCTTATAAACCGTATTTTACAGCTAGAACGATTACTAGGATTAATAGAATTAATCACGCCCCACCATAAAGAACGATTGTTCAGAATGTTGTTCATCAAGAAGATTGAGTCGCTTCTTGTTTTACAACTTCTACATTTTTTTGTGAATCAAATACTAAGAAATATGATTTATTTCTTGTTTTATTGTCATAGATAGCAAATGGATAGTTGTTTTTGTCACCAAATACAACGTGTTTGTTGTCGTAAGAAACAAATGATAATACTTCAGCTAATCTAACAAATTTTTGTTGTTTGTTTTGGTAGTAAACAACTGTTTTATCACTGTATTCTACTTCTGAAGAAATAATAAATTTGTTTTGTAGTTCTTGTTTTGATTTTTCAAGAGATTCTTTAGCTCTTTGAACTAAGTATCTTGAAGATTCTTCTAAGTCTTTGTTTTCAAGTAGTTTATTTGTTGCAATTTGTGCTCTTGAAAGTTCTTGTGAGATTTCATCAAAGTCTTGTTTTGATGTGTGTCTTGGTTCTGCTTCTGAGAATTGTTTTAGAACTTTTTCTGCTTTGTTTGAATAAACTAATAAAGCTTCTGTTTGTTTTCTTAAAGGTAGTTCAGAAATGCTTTCAAGTGAAACAGCTTCTTCATTTGAGTTTATGAATACTTCTTTTACAACTTCCACTTCTTTGATTACTTCTACTGGAACTTCTTTAATAACTTCCACTTCTTTTACAATTTCAACTGGAACTTCTTTAATAACTTCCACTTCTTTGATTACTTCTACTTCTTTAACAACTTCAACTGGTACTTCTTTTAGAACTTCTACTTGTTTGATTACTTCAACTTCTTCAACAACTTTTTGCGGTTCTTTTGAAATTGTTTCTTCAAAAATTCTTTTCTTAAGAGCTTCAACTTCTCTCATTAATGCTTCTTTGTCAGCATTTGAGTCTTTAAGTTTTTCCATTAGCTCTTGGATTTCTTTTTCATATTTACCATTTGAGTCTTTTAGTAATAGATCTAATTCATTTAACTCATTTGTAAGTTTTTCAATTTGTAATTCTTTTGTTGATTTTCTTCTTTCAGGAATAAAATCGTCATCCACAGGGAAATATGTGTTGTGATCTCTGATTATTTTGTAATCAGTAATTGTTTTGTTAAAAGCTTTTGCTGCATTTTCATCTCTGAATAGAGTATTTTTAGAAACAAAGATTTCTTCAAATACATCAGCTGCTTTTAGTCCTCCATCATATTTGTCTGTTTGAACATCATGCTCCATAACTCCGTCAGCATTTTTAAGAGATGCAATATCTCCACCAAAAACTTTCTTATCTGTTTTGAAGTATGTGTAGCATTCATAACCTAATGATAAGAATCAGTTTAGAGCTTCCTTTCTTGTTTTGAATAGTGCTAAAGGTGAATTTACCTTTGGGTGTTTTAAAACTCATGGTAAATTTTTATCTACCAATGGTTTGTATTCGCATAATAGACGTTTCATTTTGTCTCCTTTTAATTTTCATTCGCAATATTATACACAAAAAAAAAAAAAAATAACCAAAAATACAAATAATTGAACTTCGTTATCAAAATTTCGTGTTTTTTGAACTTTTTAGAAATGGTTGATATTAATAATTTTTGATTGCTCTTGCAAAATTAATTTTTTAATTTTCAATTTTTTGATAATTTAATATAATTTAAATACTATGAAAAATAAAAAGAAAATGATAATTTTAGCAGCTTCAATAGGTGCTGTTGCGATCGCCGGAATCACAACAGGAGTTGTTGTTGCTTTAAGCAAAAACAAAGCAAATCAAAGTAATTCTGGAAATAACGACAACAAACCAGAACCAAAACCAGATCCAATCACAAAAACAGAAATCAAATCATTAACAATTAAAGATGTAGAAACAAAATATGCCACTGTTGTGGTTGTTTTAAACAGAATTTTAGAGCAAAAAACAAAAACATACTCAATTACTGTAAATAAAGTAACTCACTCTGATTTTACAAAAAACAAAGAAACAAACACTCTTACATTTAGATTAGGAATTCTAGAACCTAACACAGACTACAATATCGAAAGTTTTAATGAAGGTTCTGATTCAATTGATATTCCTCAAGGAACACAAACAAACTTCAAAACTTTAGAAGAAGAATCTCAAATTAGTGAACCAAGAATTTCTTCTATTAACTTCTCTGATCTTACAAAAAATTCAGTCAAAATTTCTGTTGCAACACAAAATACACAAGCAGATCAAACATTTGCTTTAATCATCAACTCACAAGTATATAAAAATTACAAAAAAGAGGGAGACAGTGTTATTTTTGAACTAAATAACCTTCAAGCTAACACAGAATATAAATTAAAATCTTTTGAAATAAACGATCAAAAAAATAACAAAAAAATAATTGAAATTAAAGACAAAAAATTTACAACACAACAAGACCAATTATCAGCTACATTAGCTTCTATTACTAAAAATAACAACGGAACAGATTCACTAGAACTTACTTTTAAATTTTCAATTTGAAATTTAGTAAACGAAAATTCTAAAATTAAGTTTAATCTAAACAATGAACAAAAAGAGTTTAGTGGTTTTGATCTAAACAACAAAAAAATCGATCTAACAATCAGTTCTTTAAGCCCAAATACAACATATACAATTAGTGATCTGCAAATTGATGATGTAGCAATTGCGATTCCTGACGGAGTTGAAAAAAGCTTCACTACAGCAAATGCAGAAACTCCTTTAGCATTAAACTCATTAGAAACTTCTAACATCAAATATAACACAGCTGATCTTTCTTTTGTTTTCAACAAAGATCTGCCTACACAAAACAACAATTTTAGTTTAGTTTTAAGCTACACAGAAAACTCACAACCACAAACAAAAGAGTTTAGCAATGATAGTTTTGCTTTAGAAAACAATAAATTAATTCTTCAAGCAACAGGACTAAAACAAAACACACAATATACAATAACATCTCTAAAAAATAATGATCAAAATTTTAGTTTAGATCCAATCCAAAACAAAACATTCACAACTCAACAAAAAGTTGATAGTGATAATTTTACAATTACAGATTTAGCCTTTAGCGAAATCACAAAAGACAGTGCAAAAGTAACTTTAACTTTTGGACAACACCAACTTAGAGATATAGATCAAAAAGACTTTGAGATTTTCTTTAACACAAAGCAAATCAGTGTTTTTACAACAAAATATGACCCTTCCAGTGATAAATTAGAAGTAGTTCTTAGAAACTTAGATTTTGAAGAAAACTACCTATTAGATTCTGTATTTTTAAACAACAAAGAAATTGCTTTACCTTCAGAAAAAACAGATGAGCAAAAATCATTCAGAACACTTACATACAATCTAGATATGAAAATAGAGGAAGTTGTTGCAGAAACTAAATCCGAAGGTTCTCAAGATTATGTTTATTTAGATTTAGATATTACAAATCCATTCCAATTAACGAAACCGCAATATGAAATATTATTAGTTGCAGAAGATCTGACAGAAAATAATCAAGAAGAAAGATACTTTTTAGGTTCAATTGAAAAAGATAAAAATGAAAATTTCAAAAAAATATCTCTAGAATTAAGTGATAGTTACAGCGAAGATTTTGACGCAACTTCAGAAGATACAGCTTCTTATTCATTATTAAAATCTCATAATTACAAAATCAAAAAAATAAAATTAAGACCTCAATCAGCAACAAGTTGATACTCCTTCGAAATCACTCCAAAAGACAGCTATAACCCTACATTTACAACAACTGTAAACACTCTTAAATTCAATAATGTGCAAATCCAAAAAACAGCAGAAAACAACATTGAAACAAATTTAGGATTTGCAAACTTAACAGACCAAACAAAAACAGTAAATCTCTGAATTAACACAGATTTTGGAGCTAAATGAAAACTACAAGCAACAAAAAGAGATAGCGATAATAAATACACTGCAACAATCCAAAATTCAGAACTACAAAACGGAAAATACTTCTTAGAACGTGTTTATGTGGGTGATGATTACATTTTTGGAGATAATGTTAGCGAAGACCAAAAAACATTAGATTATAAAAAACAAACTTCTGAAAACTATACTTTTGAATCAACAAGAGAAACAATTAAAAATGGTTTAGGTTCTAAAATCACTATTAATCTAAACAGCTATCCAGATAACTTTGGTCCTTTAATGTACCAAAAACCTGACTTAGAACTTACAGAATCCGGAACAAACAAACAATTTGTAATCAAACTCAAATCAAAAGATGTTAATGCTAAAACTTTAGTTTATGAAACATTTGATTTAGATGAATCTAAAAATTATGAAATCAATAAGATTCTCTGACATGATCACCAAACATCACTAACTCCTTTATTAAAAGCGACATCAGCTTCAACACAAACAAAAACAGCACTTACAAAAGAACAAATGGACTCAATTATAAATTCTATTTCTTCAATTAGTCTTAACAAAAGATGATGAGCAACAGGAATCAAATCAAAACTAAAAACAATTAAAGACTTTGTTGCTCTAACCAACTTAACTTTTGATAATTTAGATCTTAAAACAACAGATTTAGAAGTTGCAATAACAGAAAATGATTTTAGTGATCTAAACGAATTAAACGGAACTTTAGCTCTTAATCTAAAATTAAGAAGCAACAATGTTGAATCTGTTTCTAAAAAAGTTTTCTTTAACAACCTTTATTCAAGAAGTTGAATCCAGTCAAATAAAGGTGATCTAAAACACTTCTATGACTTAATTTCTATTTCAAAAACAGGAATTACAAAATCAACAAAAGACTTTGATACAGCCTTCCCAGAAGAAAACAACTCAGATGACTTAGATTCATCATTAGGTGGAAAACCTTCTGTAACTATCGATATTTTTGATCCAAAACTCAAAGACTTTGTTGATGTTGATGAAAGCTTAAGTCTCTTTGATCACTCAAAAATGAAAGTTCTATTTACAAAATACAGAGATGAAGAATCTGGATTTGGAAACTCCAAAACTTCTCAATATGCAATGTTAGGTTATGCTCAATACAAAATTCTTTATTGATTTGATCTGAATCAACCAGAAGCTAAATTTACAAACCAAGTTACTCCAATGTGATTAGGCGGATTTAATAACTACAGCGAAAAAGCATCTAAAGACCTTTACAACGTTATTAAAAATAACCTTGAAAATTCTCTTAAAAAATATGAATTATTTAACTCTGAATATGGTATTTTAGACTCAAATACAAAATCAAACGATGTGTTATTAAGCGAGCTAAACGCTTTAGACTCAAAACAAAAATGAGCTAAAATAATGGAAATAACTAAACTTCAAAGATATTTCAATCAACAAATTAATATTCTTAAATCAGCATTTAATCCAAACATTACAAAAAACAGTGAACTCAATTATGAAGTTATCAAACTTCAAACAGAAACAAAGGGAATTAATAAGTTTTTAGTGGTTGATTTTATTATCAAACCAACCTACACAACAACAGATCCTTCTAAACAAGATCAAGACTCAGTTGTTGGTCAAAACTACTTAAGACTCTACCTTCTAAACAACAAATAACTCAAACGAGCATTGCTCGTTTTTTTGTTTTTCTTTGTGGTAAAATTTAAATATAGAGAATAAAGAAAATTTGAATTAATTTAAGAATAACAAACAAAGATATTTTAATAAAGGAGAAAAATGGACAAAAAAACACTTAAAAAACAGAACTTCTTAGACTTTGTAGTTTACAGAATTTTTAGTTCAAAATATAATAAAGATTTTGTTTTAGAAGGTTCTAAATCAATAGATATCAAAACTAAAAATAAATTAGCAAACAAAGGAGTTATTTATTACAGACTTCCCAAAGATTTAGACTTAAATCTTAAATTTAGAGAATCTAAAATTAAAGATATTGAAAATATATTAAAAGACATTTTTAAAAATGATCTTGATATTAAGGTAGAAACAAGCATTGTTGAAAATATTGAGACAAATAAATTTTTCTTTAAGGTTAAAAGAATTCAAGATGAGCAAACAGCTTCAAATCTTGAAGTTGATATTATTCTTGACACAGATCAATATACAATTGAAGAAGAAAATTTCTTTTATAACAAAGAAGTTATAAAGGTTCAAACATACAATATTGAAAAATATGTAGCTAATAAAATAATAAGTTTAAGAAAGGTTTACAAAGAAAATAAACACTTTCTTCTGCATGAAAAAATAAATTTAGATAATTTTAAAACAAAGGATGAAATAAGCGTTTTCATCGATCTTTTTTGGTTTGTTTCCCACTTTTTGATCGATAAAAAAGAGTTGCTAAGAAATCTAGAACTTATGTATGATGAAACAATTTTTAATATTAAACTCGAGAACTACATAAGTTATTTAAACGATTTACTGAATGACGATGAGTTTGTAATAAATATTTCATTAATAATGGATAATATGAAAATTTTAAGAAGAGAAATGTTTAAAACATTTTTAAGAGGTACTTTCAAAGGAATATTAAAGGAGAAAAATGGCCAAAGCAGTTAATTTATTTATAAAAGAGCGCGGTTTTAGAGAAAACTATGTCAATGTAACAAGACGCAGAAACATTCATGTTAAATTAGGAGATAAAGATATTCTGTTTTTCATTCAAGACAGAGATCAATTCAGAACTTTCTACATTACAACAGACCCAAAGCAACAAAGAATCGTTCAAGATATGTACTATCCTGAAGATATTATTTATGTACCAAATTTATTTCATGACTTAAAGAAATTAGACAAAATAGATAAAGTTTATATTCATGCATTTTTACTAAAATTCTTTGCAGAAAACGAAAATAAAAGCGGATACAATTGGTATGAAAGCAATGATTACATCATGACTCTTTACCAAAGTCCTGATTGACAACGAATCTCAAGAATTCTTAAAAAGAGATATCCTGAATTTTCTGAATTTATAACTCAAGAAAATATTTTAGAGTGATTATTTAAGATTTCAGGAAGAAGATGAAGATGACCAGAACCAACTAATGATTAAAATTTAAACAAGGAGTAAAATGGACAAAAAAACACAGAAAAAACAGTACTTTTTAGACTTTGTCGTTTATAGAATCTTTAGTTCAAAATATCACAAAGATTTTGTTTTAGAAGGTTCTAAATCAATAGATATCAAAGCAAGAAATCAAGGTATTGTTTATTATATATTACCTAAAGATTTAGATCTTAATCTAAAATTTATTGAATCTAAAACAAAAGAAATAGAGCAAATATTACATGATATTTTTGCAAAAGACAAAGAAATATTAATCGAATTAAATGAAGATAATTTTGAAACAGAAAATAAATTCTTTTTCAAAATCAAAAAGTTAAATGATAGAAAAGTGATTTCAAACCTCGAAGTTGATATCATTATTGATTTTGATAAATACAAAATTGAAGATGAAAACTTTGAATTTGAGGGAGAAAACATCAAAATCCAAACATACAATATTGAAAAATACATTGCTAATAAAATATTGAGTTTAAGAAAAGTTACTAAAGTAAACAAACATTTAATAACAGAAAACTCAAATTTAGATCTCTTTAGATCTGATGATGAAATAAAAATATTAATAGATATCATCTGATTTACAAAAACCTTTCAATATAACGATAAAGAAGTCTTAAGAAATTTAGAATTAATGTTTGATCAATCGCTTTTTAATAAAAACTTAAAACAGTATTTAAGTTATTTTGTTGAATATTTTTATTCTAAAGATATACACTCAAGCATAGAAAGAAAAATTGAAAAATCGCAATTAAACATAAATTCTTTTGATTATAATAAATATTTATCATCTGTATTTGAAGGCATCTTAAAGGAGCAAAATGAAAAAACCACCTAGCTTATGATTTAAAGAAAGAGGATTTGTTCCTAATTATTGAAATGTAACAAGAAGAAAAAACATTCATGTCAAAATGGGTGATAAAGATATCTTGTTCTTTATTCAAAACAGAGATGAAGATAGAACAGTTTATATCACAAACAATCCCGATCAACACTATTTAGTTGTGCAATGAGACTATCCTGAAGACATCATTTACATTCCTAATCTATTTCATGATTTAAAGAAATTAGACAAAATCGATAAGTTTTATATTCATGGATATTTACTCAAATTCTTTGCAGAAAACGAAAACAAAAGTGGCTATAACTGATCAGAAAGTGGCTGATATATTTATGATCGAAACATGGAAGAAGATTGAGAAAAAACCTTAAGAATCTTCAAAAAAAGATATCCGGAATTTGCCAAGATATATACAAAAGAAAATATGTTAGACTGAATCGAGAAAATCTCTGGTTCAAGAAAAACTTGACCAAAAAATCAAACAGTATGATAATCGAGAAAATTGAGGAGCGAAATGGAATTGATAGAAATAATAGGAGAAACTAATTTTTACGAGAAAAAAGAAAGAGTTGAAAGAAAAAAAGTAGATCATTGACTTAAAACAATTTCCGCATTTGCAAATAAAGGTGGAGGGATTTTAATTTTCGGAATTTCAGACAATGATGAAATCCTCGGTTTATCTAATGCTAAAGAAGATTTGGATTTTATTTCCAGAAGTATTAAAGATTATATTGAACCTCTTGTTGATTATAAACTTGAAATAAAAGAATATAAAGGATTAAAATATATAGTTGTTTCTGTCGAAGAAGGTTCTTCAACTCCTTATTTTCTTGTAAAAGACGGAAAAAGAAAAACCTTTATAAGAACAGGAAATGAAACAATAGAAGCAAAAAATAGTATATATAATTATCTAACCTTAAAAGGAATTAACCAAACTTACGATTCTTTAAAATCTGATGTTAAGATTACAGAAACTACCTTCATAGGCCTTAAACACGCTTTTAAATCAAAGACTTTCACTGAAATTACAGATAAAGATCTAAAATCTTTAGGGTTGGTTTTGAATGATGGCTATTTAACTAATGCAGGATTACTTCTATGTGATGAATCCTTTTTGATGCAAGCAAAAATAATTTGTACACGTTGGAATGGGTTGGATAAAAGTAACGGCCTAATTGAAGCTATAGATGATATTGAACTCGAAGGAAATTTAGTTAAACAACTAAAAGATGCAATTCACTTTATTAAACTAAATACATCTAAAAAGTGACGAATAGGAGAAATATTTAGATTCGAATATCCTGATTATCCAGAAAGAGCAATTCAAGAAGCTATGTTAATGCATTGATACATAGAGATTACTTAATAAAAGGTTCTGAAATATTTGTTTATATCTTTGACAATAGGATTGAAATCGTTTCTCCAGGTGGGATGTTTGATAGATTAAAAATTCAGGATCTAAATATTCAAAACATCCACTCTTCATTAAGAAATCCAATAATAGCAAATGTTTTTTCAGAACTTGACTTAATGAAAAGAAGGGGAATGGATTTTGATAAAATCATAAATTCATACAAAAAAGAAGAAAATTTTAGTGAAGATAAAATGCCTACTTTCTACTCTGATGAGTATTTCTTTAAAACTACACTGTGAAACTTAAATTACCAAAAAAATAATTCCAATAACATAACAATAAATACTGATACCGCACCAAAAAAGACACCAAATTTAAATTTCAATCACAGTTGAAACAAAAAGAAAAAAGACATTTTTTGAATGGGAATCGAGAATTTTTTAAACCAAAAAGAAACCATTACTTCAAAGGAAGCTCAAGAAATTTTAGGAACAAAATCATCAAGAACAAGAGAAGTTCTTGCAAATTTCACAAAAGAGGGATTGTTAATTTCATTTGGTGCTAATAAAAACAGATTTTACAAACTAAACAAAGAAAACAAAAAGCATTAATTTTGACTAATGCTTTTTCTTTATCGCTTTACAAAACAGTAAAAAAACTAACCACGAATGATTAGTTTTGTTTATTAAAGTTCTTCACCTTTATTAGAGCTAATTTCATTGTTAAGTGCTTCTGCTTCAACCCCGATGATTGCTTGGAATGAATTGTCAGAAATTTTTACAACTCCAAAAGCTCCTGCCTTTTTAATGGCTTCTTCATTTACTTTTGAACCATCTTTAACAATGTATCTTAATCTAGTTGAACAGTTATTGTATTCTTCGATGTTATCTCATCCACCAAATCCTTTAACTATTTCTCTAGCTTTTTTAGATAAAGAACCACTTTGTTTTGTTTCTGTAGCTGAAGAATCATCTTCACTAACTTGAATAATTCCCGTTCCTCTTCCTGGTGTATTTAAGTTGAATTTTTTGATCATAAATGTACCAATAAAGAAGTATGATGCAGCTGCGGCTGCTCCAATTGCAAGAATTCATCCTGGATTTGCAAATACTTTTGCAGCACCTTTAAATCCTGATTCATTAATGATAGCTAATGATTTAGGAATACTAATTAAATAGTCCATTAATCCAGCGGAGAATCCAAATCCAATTTGAATTCCAAATGCTCCAGTAATAAATGCAAATACCCCTGTTAGCACAGCGTGGATTACATATAATAGTGGGGAAACATATAGAAAAGCAAATTCAATTGGTTCTGTAATTCCTGATAAGAAACTAACAATAGCAGCTGAACCAAATAAAGCTACAACTCTTGTTCTTTGCACTTTGTTTTCTGCTGTGAAAACAAAAGCTCCTACTAATGCTGGTAAACCAAACATCATCATTGGGAAGAATCCTGCTTGGAATAATCCTCCTGGATTATTTTTAGCAGCACCTTGTAAGAAAATGAAGATGTCTCCGTTTACTGTTTTAGTAGCATCGCTTGCAGAAACATGTTCTCCTAATTGGAATCAGAAGATATTATTTGGAATGTGGTGTAATCCAAAAGGAATTAATAATCTGTTTAGAAAACCATAAACTCCCATAATTGAAGCTCTTGTAAATCTCACCGAAGCTGTTGCTTCTTCTCCTGGTGCAGTTGCATCAGAAAGTGCTTTTGAAAGCTTAAAGATTACAAAAGCCACTCAAGGGAAAATGATTGCATAGAAAATTGAAAAAATTGCCGCAAAGATAATTGCAAGCGCAGGAATTAGTCTTTTTCCAGAGAAAAATCCTAATACTTTAGGTAATTCAACATTGCTTGTTCTATTGTAAATTCAAGCAACAAATGAACCAACAATAATTCCTGTAAGCACGTTTTTACCTAAAACATCTTCGAATTTTCCTCTAAATAAAGCCTCAAATCCAAGAACAACTGTTTTATCTTTGACTCAAGTTTCACCTAAATTAACTCCACCATAAATTGATTTTGCTAAAAAAGGAACTAAATTAGCAACTAAAAGCATTGCTATAAAACCTGCAAAGGCTGCTTCACCCCTTCTTTCTTTGGTGAAACCAAATGCTAAAGCCACAGCAAATAGCATATATAAATTTGAAAAGACTAAATCACCAAGTGTGATTGTTATTTTTTGTACAACTGAAGAAAAAGTTGTATCTGTAGGTATTTCTGCTCCAATTCTTAAAAGGATCGCAGCAAGTGGTAGAATGGCGATCGGGAACATTAAAGTAGAACCAATTTTACCGAGTTTTTGCATTGTTGATTTAAAGAAACTTTGCTTTGGAGAACTTTTTGTTAAAGACATTATTTATTACCTCCTGTTTGTTTAGCTTTTGCTTTCTTTAAAACAAAACCGTGAATAACTGTTGTAGAAATAATTGCACCAAACAACACAATTACAAATACTAAAGCAATACCAGCAACTAAATTAGCTTTAAATTCTTTTGCTTGTTTTAACATTTCCCGTTGTAGTGTTTCATCAACTCTATAAAGAGTGGATAAAAGAACTATAATTAGAAGAAAAATTAAAAATAATGCTCATAAAACAATGTAAATATATTGACTTGGGTGTAATTTTGACAAATTAAACTTACTATTTTTAAACATTTTAACCTTTCACTCTGAGCAGAACTTGTGCTCAACTAAATTTTCTATTAAAATAAAAACATTTTTTAAAAATGAATAAAATATGCACCGAGACTCAAAAACAGATTATTTAAGGATCAAAAAAGCCCTTGTTTTTGGTTTTATTTGCATAATTTATTCATATTTAATTCTTATTAATTGAATATTTTAAAATTTATTTGCTTATTTCTAATTGGAGAAAAAATGAGAGATTTAGATAAACTTAGTACACAAAAATTAATTGAACTATTTAATGAAACTACAAATGAAATTCACAAAGAAATCAAGAATAAAAAAAGCACTATTTATAAGATTTGTAGTTTAGCAATTAAAGTAATAAAAAGAGCTAATACAGTTTTTTATGTAGGAGCTGGAACAAGTGGGAGAATTGGATTGGTTGATGCACTTGATTTTTGACCTACATTTAATGAAAAAAACTGATTTAAATACTCAATTGCGGGCGGTGATGAAGCAGTTTTGAGTTCTTTAGAACAAAATGAAGATAACTTTGAATTAGGAATTTCTGATGTTTTCAGAAACGAAGTTAAAGAAGGTGATTTGATTATTGGACTTTCTGCTTCAGCAAACACAAAATATGTAAATGGTTTTCTTTCTCAAGCAAAAAGACAAGGTTGCCACACTGTTTTAATTACTAACAAAGCTAAAGGTGATTGTTATGAAAACAGTGATATTGTGTTATTTTTGGATTTAGGAGATGAATTAATTGAGGGTTCAACAAGACTTAAAGCAGCTACAGCACAGAAAATTGTTTTAAACACAATTTCTTCTATTACAGCAATTAAACACAACAAAGTTTATGAAAACATGATGGTTGAAGTTAATCCAATCAATGAAAAACTTGTTAAAAGAAGTATTGAAATTATCAAAAAAATTACAGCTTGTGAAGAAGAAGTTGCTAAAAAAACTTACTTTGAATCTGAAAAAAATATCAAACTTTCTTGTATCATTATTAAAAAAGAAGTTGATTTAGAAACAGCTAAAAAAATACTTAGAAAAAATGAAAATAATTTAAGAAAGGCACTTGAAGATGATAATTAAAAATGTCACAATAATCAACCCAGAAAGAACTATTAATAATGCTGATATTTTTGTCGAAAATAACACAATAATGGACATAAAAGAAAAAGAAGGACAAGGTGATTTCTATTTAGTTCCAGGCTTTATAGACACACACATTCACGGAATTTATAATATGGATGTAATGGATGGAACAGCAGAATTATCAAAAATTTCTAAAAAACTTGCTAAACTTGGAACTACATCTTTTATGCCTACGGCAATGACAAATGACTGAGAAATACTAAAAAATTCTCTTTCTAAAATGGCTAAAAATAAAAAATGATACTCAAGAAATTTAGGTTTTCACCTTGAAGGGCCTTTTATTTCAACAGAGAAAAAAGGCGCTCACAAAACTGAATTTCTAAAGCAAGCTAACAAAACAAACTTAAATCAATTAATTAAAGCTTCAGAAAGCAATCTTAAAAAACTTTCTTTTGATCCTAAAATGGTTTCTTTAAAGATGCTAAAAGAAATTCAAGATAAAGAGATAATTGCTTCAATTGGACACAGTGCTGTTGATCTCAAAACTGCACAAAAATACTTTGCAAATGGTTGTTATTCTATTTGTCATTTATGAAATGCAATGTCTGGAATAGACTCAAGAAATCCGGGGCTTCTTCAAGCTGCATTAATGGATCAAAACTCCTATGTAGAAATGATTTTTGATTTAGTTCATATTTCAGAACAAACAATTAAATTTACAACACAAATTAAAGATATTAATAAAATTATTGCTGTTTCAGATGCTATAAAACCTGCCTATTACAAAGATGGAGATAGCGTTTCTGGTGGTTTAGAAATTACTAAAAAAGCTAAGTTAATTACTCTAAAAAACACCAAAACAATTGCTGGTTCTGGAATTGTAATTCACGATGCTTTTATTAATTTAGTAAAAATCGGTTATAGTCTCAACGATGCTATAAAAATCTGTTCCACAAACTCTGCTAAGTATTTAAAACTTGATAATTTAGGCCAAATTGAAAAAGGATTTTTAGCTGATTTTGTTATTTTAGATAAAAATAATTTAAAAATAAAAGAAGTTTATATAGATGGAAAGAAAGTGAAATAATGAATATAAAAATTACCAAAAATACAGATGAACAAGCACTTTTAGCTGCAAATATCATCAAAGAACAAATTAAAAATAAAGCAGATTCTGTTATCTGTTTTGCAACAGGAAGCTCACCTATAAAAACATACAAACAACTAATTAAAATGTATGAAAATAAAGAAATATCCTTTTCTAAAGTTACATCTTTTAACTTAGATGAATACATAGGAATTTCTAAAGAAAACGAGTGTTCTTATTACTATTTTATGCATGATACTCTCTTTAATCACATAGATATCAAAAAAGAAAATATAAATCTTCCAAACGGAAATGGTGATATAGAAAAAAATGCACTAGAATATGAAAATTTAATTAAACAAAAAGGTGGAATTGATCTAATGATTCTTGGAATCGGTGTTAATGGACACATCGCCTTCAATGAACCGGGTTCAAAAGACAGTGATCGCACAAGAGAAGTAGAACTCACCCAAGAAACAATTGAATCAAATAAAATTTATTTTGAATCAGAAGATCAAATGCCAAAAACAGCTATTTCAATGGGAATCGGAACGATTCTTGAAGCTAAAAAAATCATTTTAATTGCTTCAGGAAAATCTAAATCAAAAGCAATTTATCAAACAATAAAACAAAAAATAACACCAGATGTTCCAGCTAGCTTCCTCCAAAAACACAAAGATGTTACAATAATTTTAGACCAAGAAGCAGCAGAATTATTAGACTAAAAACAACAACCAAAAATAGGTTGTTGTTTATTTTTTGATTAAATTATTTCACTCTTGGATTGGTTTTTCAATGTCTTTGAAAATGATTTTCTCTTTATCAATTTTGTTTGTTAAATAAGAAAAAGCAATATCAGCAACTAAAAAGAAAGAAATTTTAGATCCCATTGCTGAAATTCTGTAATTTTGCTCAATACTCTCAATTAAAATCTTGTTTTTGGCTTTTGTATTTTTAAAATTTTCATTTTTAGTTCAGATTGAATAAGCAACTTCATTTTGTTCTAAATATCTTAAAATTGCTTTAATTTCTAAAGTATCCATTGTTTTAGAAATTAAAGTTACATGCATTTTTGTTTTGAGCAAGTTGCTAAAAGAGAAAAAAGTATGGATTTCATTGATAAAAATAGCATTAAATCCTAATTTTCTGATATTGTTTGCAAAGTAGTTTGCAACCAAAGCAGATTCTCCGATTCCAAAAATAATGTTTAGTCCTCTGTATTCAAAAAGCGTGCTAATGTAGTTATTCAGTTCTTCTTGGGAATTTAGTTTTTCAATTGTTTTTTCAATCGCACTAACATAGTGACTCTTAATGTTATTCATTGTCGCTTTGAGAGACATTTTTTTAGTTTCTTTAATTTCAAAAGTTTTATCTTTTAGATATTGTATTCTTTTTGAAACATAAATTTGCAGCTGTGTAAAGTTGTTAAAATGAAAGTTTTTAGCAAATCTGGAGATTGTAGATTGTGAGATATTCAACACTTTTGCAAGTTCGGTTGTTGTCATATTTATAAAGGTTTCAGGGTTGTTTTCAATTTCTCAAAATATTTTTCGATGTGAGCTAGAAAGATCGTAAAAATCGAGATTTTCCAGTAGTTTTGGTTCAAAAATTTTAGACTCTATTTTCATAATTTAATTATAAAACAGAAATTATCTAAAGTAAAAAAAAGAAAAACAAATTTTTTGATTTTTAAAAAAAGGCACAAAAAAAGCAACTAAATAAAGGGTTTTTCCTTTATGTTAGTTTGCCTCTTTTTCTAAATTTTCTTAAAGAACCTACAAATTCTTGCTGTATTTCTTTGTTTATTTTTGTTTTATTGGTTTTCTTGAGGGATTCTTGATTTCTGGTTTTATTTGCTTTGTTGTTTTAGTTAAAGTATAGAAAACTAAAATTAATGAAGCAAGATCTAATCAAAATCCAACATATGGAATAAAGTCTAAAATTATTGCAACAAAAACTAAAACAACTGATAAAAATCAAATGGTTTTTAGTTTTGCAAATGATTCACTTTGTTTAAAATATGGATCATTTAGTTTTAAGCCTTTATATTTTTTGTAAGCAACTATTGTTGTTGAAATAACACCAAAAGCACTTAATAATAATAAAATAATTAGAGCGATGGAAATTCAGAAAATCCCGCTTGATAATTTGTCTGTAATGTTAAATAAATTTTGTGCTGGTCATTTTACTATTTTTATAACTCATAAAGCAAAAGAGATTGCTAATTGAATTAGAAGTAAAGTAAATAATGAACGCATTTTTGAATTTACTCTTTTTAAATCTTTTTTGTAATACATTTTGTCTCCTTTATATTAATTTGTTTCTTTTTCTAAATTTTCTTGAACTACTTTATAAATTAAACTAGCACACTCAAGGCGATTTAGATGTGTTTTTACGTCTTTGTAAATTACAAGATCGCCAAATATTTCTTCGTTTATCTCTGTTTGATTTTGCTCAATTAAGTTTTTGTAATTAGTAATAATATCTTTGATTTGATCAAAAGTTTTATTTTTGATTATGTTGCTAAAAATATCGCAAGAAGATAAGAAAACAGCACATCCTACAGCACTAAATTTTACATCTTCTACTTTATTATCGCTTTTTTTGATAGCAATTGTAATTTCATCAACACAGTTTGAACTGTGTAAATAACTTTGTGATCAATCTGGTAAATCAGCAACGCTTGCAACTTTATTATCAGGAGTTGAGTAGTGCTTCATGATAATAGCACGCTTTTGATTATTGTCGTATTTGTTAGATGAATCCAAGGAAATCACCTCCTTCTTTAAGTGCTTCAATTAGTTTATCAATATCTTCTTTATTATTATAAAAAGCGATTGAAACACGCACAAAATCACTTTCTTTTTCCACAAAAGGAGTTAATTTAGAACAGAAATTTCCACTTCTAACATAAATATCTTTATGTCCTAAATAAGAAGCAACATCCTGAGGAGCGTAGTTTTTGATTCTAAATAAAGTAATGAAATCTCCTCTTTTTGAGTGAATGTACATTCCTTCAATTTCTTGTAGTCGATCGTATAAATACACAGAAATTTCTGTATTTTGTGCTTGGATTTTTTCAATTGTTATTTCATTAATTAGATCTAAAGTTTTTTCAAATTGTCAAATGGCTGCAATGTTGGGAGTTCCTGGTTCGAAAGCTGAAATACCTTTTTTTGAAATTCATTGCATATCATCGGTCATTTTCTCAATTGAACCTCCTCCAAAAACAACGGGTTTAAGAGTGTCTAAAATTTCTTTTTTAATTGCTAGAACTCCAAGTCCTGTAGGTCCAAATAATTTGTTTGTACTAAAAGCAATAACATCAGAGTTTGCAAAAGAAACTTTTTCATGAGAAATAGCTTGAGCAGCATCATTTACAACAATTGCTCCAACTTCTTTAGCTTTTTTATAAATTAAATCATTATCATAGTTTTGATTTAAGTTGTTTGTTACTTGTGAATAAGCAACTATTTTAGTTTTTGAATTAATATCAGAAACTAAATCTAAAGAATAAACAACTTCAACACCTATTTCTTTAGCAATTTCAATTCAAGGAACAACATTAGATGAGTGATTGTGGTAAGCTATTATAATTTGATCACCTTGTTTCAAAAATTGCTTTGCCATTTTTGAAAACAAATTAAGTGAATCAGTTGTTCCTGCACTAAAAATAATTTCATTTTTATCAGCACCTAAAAGTCTTGCAGTTTTCTCTCTTACAAGATCAATTTTTTCTAAAACAGCTATTCCAAGCCTGGAATCGGAAGTTCTAGTGCTTATTGCAAAGTCGCTATAAAACTCTTCTCCAGCCTTAATTACTGAAAGTGGTTTTTGTGCTAAGGCTGCATTGTCTAAATAAACAACTTTATTTAGCATTGGGAACATTTGACGATATTTTTCCATTTTAGCTCCTGTATTTGTATAGTGAAATATATTCTACATTTTTAGATTTATTACCTTGGATTGGCGATTCTTGATAATCAATCATTTCAAAATTATATTCATTAGCATACTCTTTTACTCTGTTGATCAAAAAGTCGTGATATTTAAGTTGCACAAAACCGCCTGTTTCAACATATTTGCTGCTTGCTTCAAATTGTGGCTTGATCAACAGCATTATTTGTGTGTTTTGATCTACAACAGAACCCAAAACCTTAAACACTTCTTTTAAACTTATAAAAGAAACATCACAAACAACAACATCCATTTTTACTAAAAAATCTTCATATTTAATATTTTTAAGATTGTATTTTTCTTTAGAAACAATTTTTGGATTGATTCTTAAGTTGTAGTCTAACTGATTTGTTCCAACATCAATTGCGAAAACTTGTTTAGCTCCGTACTCAAGAGCAACTTGACTAAAACCACCTGTAGAAGAACCGATATCTAAAACAACTTTGTCTTTGAAGTCTAAATTGAAAACTTCAATTGCTTTAAGTAATTTATAAGCACCTCTTGAAACTCATTCTTTCTGTTTTTTTTGCTTGATTTCAATTTTATCTGTTTGTAGAACTTTTGAGTGTGGCAGATTATTAACTTGACCATTAACAAGTACTTGTCCCATTCTTATAATGTTTTCAGCATGCTCAATATTCATTTCTAAAACTATATCTAAAAGTTTTCTTTTCATTAAGAAACCACCTTTAAAATTTTGAGAATAAAGAGGTTAAAATCAGGTCTGCAATGTTTTAGTTCAAGAGTAAATTTATTGAAGATTTTTTTGGATTGGTAATCTAAATAAAGGGAATTTTCTTTATTTTCGTTTTTAAGACGCTCGATTTCCAGATATAAAAACTCTGAAAGCATTGAAGCAAATTGTTCTTTGTTGTGGCATAAACCTTGATTTTCAAGTGCTTTTGTTGTTAGTTCTAAAAAGGAGTCTTTGTTGAGTGTTTTGATTAAATTATTCTCAAAGTTTTTAATAAAGGATAAACTTAAGTCTAATTTGAAAATCGAATTGAGCTTTAAAGATAAAAAGTACATTTTTTTGTTTACAAAAATGTACTTATATTTTTCTCAATTATTCTTTTGCTTTAAGAAGTGTTTAATTTTAACTTTGTTTATTAAGTTTTTCATATTCTAAATTGACTTTGTCTAAAATAGCATTTACAAATTTATATTCAACATCTGTGTCTAAAGTATAACTTTTAGTTAGCTCAACCATTTCATTGATTACTATTTGTTGTTTTAAATAACCTAATTCAAAAGCCCCTAATAAAAGAATTGCTCTAATTAAAGGTTTAACAAATTTTCATCCTCTGTTTGAACTAAAGAATTGAGAAATGAATTTTTGGAAAAATTCGTATTTTGATTTAATGAATTCTAAAGTATTAAGTTGTTGTTTATCTAAGTTGTATTGCTCAAAAGCTCACTTAGTATCTATTTCTGTTTCTGTTAGTTCAAAATAATAAAGAACTGCAACTAATTCTTGTCTATATAAAAGTCTGTTTTTATTGTTTGTCATTATTCTTCATCTTCATTAGGAAGAACAGAAAGATCCATGTTGTGGAAAACTTCTTGAACATCCTCGTCATCTTCAAATTTTTCAATGTGTTCTAATAATTTCTTTGTTTTTTCTTCATCAAGTGCAACTTCTTGGTTTGGAATGTAAGTAACTTCAGCTGTTTTGTATTCAAAGTTGTATTGTTTATCAAGTTCTGCTTTAACTTTTAAGAAATCTCCAGGTTCTGTGTAAATTTCGTAGTATTCATTTTCTGAAACAAAGTCACTAGCTCCTGCTTCAAGCGCAAACATCATTAGTTCTTCTTCATTTGCTAAATTCTTTTCAATCTCAAGAACTCCTTTTTGATCAAAAACATAAGGAATTGCACCTTGTTTACCAACTTGGCCTCCAGCTTTTCTAAATAATGCTTGGATGTTTGAAGTCACTCTGTTCATGTTGTCTGAAAGACAGATAACTAAAAATGTTACTCCACCTGCTAAAGTTCCTGAATAAATAATTTCTTTAAAGTCAACACCTTCTCTTGAAGCGCCCGTAGCTTTTGCAATTGCTTTTTCAATGTTTGCTTTTGGCATTGATTTTGCTCTTGCTTTAGAAACAACTAATCTTAATGCTGGGTTTGTTTCAATATCCCCTCCACCTTTAGCTGCTGCTACCATGATTTCTTTCGAAAACTTAGCGAAGATTTTTCCTCTAATTGCGTCTTGAGCTCCTTTTCTGTGTTTAATATTTGCTCATTTTGAATGTCCTGCCATTTTAACCTCTTTCTCTGTAAAATCTTTGCTAATTATACTAAAAAATCCACTTAAAAGCAAGTGTTTTAAAGCATTTAAAGAATAAATTGTAAAATTTTGCATTTTTATTAAGGTTTTATTTTTGTGCTTTGTTTTTAGTTTTTAATAGGAGTATAATTTAATTGATGAAAGAAGGTAAAAATGTATCAATATAAAGCTATTTTAAAATCTACAAAAGAAGTGATTGCTCAAAATCACACATTAGAAGATCTTGAAAAAGATATTAAACACTTTATAAGAGAACAAAAAAGAGGTATTCATACAAACAGTAACGTGCCAATTGAAATTTACCACGTCCAAAGAGATAAAACTAGTGGTGTAGAAAACTCAAAAGAGAAACTAGTTAAAGTATTATAAATAAAACTGAATAGAAAAACACAGGAAATCCCTGTGTTTTAGATTAATCTAAAATTTCTGAAATGGAATCTAAATCATCTTGATCGAGGTTGTCTTTTTCTTTAACCATTTCAATAATTTCATCAATTTTATCAATGTTTTGTTTTAGTTTGTTTTTTCTGTTTGTAATTCCTAAAAAAGCTTGTAAAGATAAAAAGAAAGTGGTTGAAGCAGACATGATGGCAATATCTACAAAGTAGTCCATTGTTTCAACTGGTCTTTCATTTCATCTAATAGCATAAAGGTTTAAAACAACAACTAATGAAGAAATAATAATCGCTAAAACATTCAGTGTTATAAAGATAGTTCTGCTTGAAAAAACTTTTCTTTTAATAACTTTTTGAGTATCTCTAAATTTTTTATTTTCCATTTTGATCACCTGTAAGTTCGTTTTCTCTAAAGAAGCTTGATTTGTATCTATTAATTTCTAAAATTGCTAATCCACGCTTATAAAGTCTAAAATCGTTTTCACTTGAAGACTCATTAGCGTAGTGTCCTTTTTTAGTTTTATAAAGTAAATATTCAAAATCTAAAACATTGCATTTTACTTTATAAAAACGATATTTTGTGTTAATTACAAAGAAAGAAATAAAGCTTGAGATCATACTTGTTAGTGCATTGATGATTGTTGTACTTAAAATGTAGTTTGAGCTATCTGTTCAAAAGTCTATTTTATAAGGATTTATTTGATCTTTTGGATAATATTTATTGTTTCCAGCCAGATAATAAACAGCAATTGCAGCAACGAAAAAAGCAGAAACAAAAGTAGTAATATTTAATAAATAATAAAGAACTGAATAAACATATTTTCTGATTCTAGTTTTGTTTTTTAGTTCTAAAAATCTTTTATGAAAGGCTTCTTTTGTGTATTTACTCATTATTTACCTACTTTGTTTTGATTTGATGTTTTTAGTTCGTTGCTTAAAACTTTTTTAATTACTATTTTTCTTTTTGTTGTTGCTTTTTCTCAAAGTACATCAATGATTTTTGCAAACTCTTCATCACTTAATTTTCTTGCTTCATATTTTTGTTTTATGTAGTTTAGCGTGTTAAGAATCTTTTCATATTCTTCTTTGTTGCTGTTGTATCTGTAAATTGATAAACTAAGCGTTAAAATAAAAGAAGCAATTAATAAAACAACAAATGTAACTAAGAAAATAAAAGAAATACTTGTGTTTGCTGCTTTGTCTTCAGAAAGAATAACACTTAAGTGTACAAGAGCAATAATCGCTGTAATGATTGAGCTGAGGTTTGTTCCGATAATTAAAAAACTGACTATTCCATCCATGATTGAA
This sequence comes from Mycoplasma procyoni, assembly GCF_017052595.1. Taxonomy (GTDB): domain Bacteria; phylum Bacillota_I; class Bacilli_A; order Mycoplasmatales; family Metamycoplasmataceae; genus Mesomycoplasma_A; species Mesomycoplasma_A procyoni. The sequence goes on along the minus strand of NZ_JAFIDB010000003.1, from coordinate 63,910 downwards.
TAGAGCTTCAATTTTCTTCTATCATTGTTTTGTTTTTCCCTTAATTTTTTTACTATAATATGCATAAAAATGATTATATCATTTTTTAGTTAAGTTTTGTGAAAATGGGGAAAAGTCATAAAAAATGAGTTGCAATTTTGCAACTCAAGTATGTTATTTTAAGTCGAATGTAAGGGAATTTTCGTTTGTATTTTCGTCTTGAACAGTTTTAATTATTATGACATTAGAAGCATTATTTGCTTTATTTGTTTGAATTGTAGTTCAGTTTTCGAAAACAAATTGGGCAAGCGGATCTATTAGTTTTGTTTCAAATGTAGAAATAAGACCTCTAGCACCATATTTTGGTTTAAAGTAGTTAATAATTACGTTGTAATACTGTTTTCTATCTTCATCGCTATCAAACTGAATAGAAATTCTTTTTTCTTCTGAAAAATATCTTTGTAAATTAACAAATTTAGAGTCTAAAATTGCAAAGAGAATTTCTTTATCTTCTTTTGTATCTTTTGTTATGAAGTTAAATGGAACTATATTTTTTTCACCAATTCTATTTAGAATTTCAGGTCTTTTTAGTTCTCTTGTAAAGAATTTTCTCACTTCGTCTTTAAATGTTTTTCTTACTAAATCCTTATCTTTAATGTCTTTTAATTCATTAACTTCTGAAACACCGATATTGGAAGTAAAAATAATAAAAGTTTCACTAAAATCAATGATTTCACCTTTTGAAGAAGTTAATCTACCATCTTCAAGAATTTGCAAGAATTTATCTAACACCTTTCCATGTGCTTTTTCTATTTCGTCAAACAACACAATTGAAAAAGGTTTTTCTTTAATTGCATTTGTAAGCTGACCACCAGATTCATGACCTACATATCCAGGAGGAGAACCAATTAATTTTTCATCAGAATGTTCTAAATTATACTCAGACATATCAAATCTTATCATTGAACTTTCATCACCAAATACAAATTCTGTAAGTGCTTTAACGGTTTCTGTTTTTCCTGTTCCTGTTGGTCCTGCAAAAAACATTATTCCTTTTGGTTTTTTACTTAATTTAAAAGAAGAACCTATATCATTTAATCCAATATAACTTCTTATTAATGCTTGGTGAAGTTGATCTATTGCAAAATCTTGACCTTTAATTCTTTGTTTCATAGTTTCTTTGAAAGATTTCATCTTATTAGAATCTATTTTTTCTCACTCAGATTCTTTTTTCTGTCTGAAGACTATTCTGTGTAATTCTTCAAAGTTTTTAAATTTTTGAATCCTTGAAACTTTAGATAATTGAATAATTTCTCTAAAAGAAAAATCATTTAAAATTGAAACCATATTGTTTAAATCACTTGAGTTTTCAATGATTTTTTCTTCAAGATTGGAATTTAGATCTGAAAGAATATTTTCGATTATAAAGTTTTTTCTTTCCTGCGAACTTGGAGTTTTTATAACTAAGTTCGTCATTTCAACATTTTTAGTTCCTAATAATTCTGATACAAGTTCTTTATTGTCACAAAGAAGAATTAGCTTAAATTTAGAATTAAATACTTTATTTCTTGATAAATTACCTAAATCATTAAAAGCAGAAATTAAATTTGCTGCTTGAACTTTAGGAAAGTCTTTGAAAACAAAATCACTCAAATTAATGATAAAAGCGTATGATTTTGGTTTATTTATACTTGTATCATCTAAAGTTTTCTTAAGCTTATTTATAGTTTCAATTAATCGTTGAATAAAGGCATCCGGATGTGAATTATTTGCTGTATTCGAGTCTCCAAAATCATCGTCATCATCGTCATCTTGTTCTTCAAGAAGAAGTTGTTGATCTAGATTTTTTGTTAAATCAAAAGAATTAAAACCAGGAGATAAATAAGTTATATTATCATACTTTTCTGCTTTTAAATAAAGCGATAATAACTGAACTACTGAAATAATATTTCTAGGAGCTACTGTATCTATTTCATCTTTGAAAATATCATTTTCAGTTAAGTAAGGATCTTCTAGATATTTTTTGATATCTTTAATATATAAATAATCATTTATATTACCTGAAATAATTAAAATATTTTTATGATTTATTTTGTATTTAAATTGCTCTATAGAATGATAAAAAGCCACTATCTACTCCTTGAATTCATTGCTTTATATAAAGGTTTGTTTGCATCTATATCTCTTTTGATTCTTATTGAATTTGGATCAATAAAATAACCTTTATTTTTTAGATCTGATAATAATCTATCACTTGTTTCTATGCAAGCATGACCTATGTAATTTCCAAGTTTGTATTTAATATCTAAATTTGAATCGATTTGAATTTTAATTTCATTTCCCTTTTGATTTTTTAAAACATAGATTTTTGATAAATCGAACATTCCACTAATTTCATCTTCGTGTTTTTTAATTGTTGGTTCTTTTGCTAAAGAAAATCCTTCACTTTTATTTAGAGAATCGATGATGTCTTTTGCAAGATTATCAATTCTATCTAAAGAATTTTTTACACCTTTAATAAAACCTGGAAAATCAGATTGTTCTTGTAGATTTTGAATTTTGTTTGCAACATCAAAAAATTCAAATTCAATTTGTTTATCACTTAAATTCAGTGTTGAAATTTGTGTTTTAGCAAATTCAAGAAACTGTTTTTTATCTTCAGTTTTAAGTTTATTTTGTCTTATTTGATCAATTTTTTCAATTAATTCTTCTTCGCTAAAGTTTGTATTTTCAAGCTCTTTTTGTGCTTCAATTACTAAAGAACCATATTTTGATATATAGCTGTAAATATTAAAATTGCTAACTCCTCTAGCTGATTTAGACATATAAATTAAATTACTTAAATTTCTTGATTGTGTTACTAAATTTCTTAAAGCTTCTGTTTTTTGTTCTGTTGTAAAAAAACGAGAATTTAAAAGTTTATCTCTTGTTGTTTCAATTTCTTTTTTAACAAAACGAAATTCATCAATTAATTCTAAATCAGAAGTACCATTTATGCTTTGTGCTAATTCCTGTAATAAGTTATCACAAGTAATGATTGAATCGTCATTGATTGAAACTCTAATTTGTGCTGACATCTTTTCCTTCTTTCTTTTTTCTTGGTTTAAGTGCTTTAACTCAATTAATATCATCAATAAATTGTTTTAGTGTATATTCTACGATTCTTTTCATTTTAACTTCTTCACCACCACTTCTGTGTGCGAAAGTGTTTGATAACTCATTTATTTTAATAATTCTTTTTAATTCTTCATCATTTAAAATATACTTTTGTTTAAAAAAATCTTTAGTTTTTGTTTTTCCCTCTTCCTCTACAAGATTCCTGAATTTTGTAGCTAAACTTTCTGCTTCTTTTAGTTGATCTTCCATACTTAACCTCCATTTAACCTCAAAATCTTTTTCTAAATTTAGAGTATAATCGGGAATAAAAATTTGATTATCTTTTGTTTCTTTTTTTAACTGTTCAAGTTCTCCACGTAAATTTTGTAGTACTTCCATTTCAAAATTTTCTTTAATTTTAATTTCTAAGTCTTTATATTTTCTTTCAAACTCTTTCAATATTCGAGAATTTATAAAAGGATTGCTTTCTACTGAAATTTTTTCTAATCTATAGAGTTTAATTATCTTTGCAATATATTCTCTACTTGTTATCTTCTCTTTAAAAAAATCTAGCAAGCTTTTGTTATTAAAATAAATATCAAATTCCACAACTTTTTCTAAAAGTTTAGAATCTAACAGGTTTTGAGCGTTTTTACCAAAAACCTGCTCTAAGATAAAAAAATTATTATAATCAAGTTCTTTAAGTAATTTGTTAAACCACTCATTTTCTGTATTTTTCAATAAACATTCAAGAGCGTTTCAAAAATTTAATATTTTAATTTCTTTAGATGAATTTAAAAACTCATTGATTAAAAATTTTCTATAATTTTCATTCATTTTATTTAAAATTTCAAAATTATATAGTATATTTTTGAAGTTTATTTTATTAGTAAAACGCGTTTTAAATAAGTTGTTTGTAATTCTGTAGTTAATTGGTTTTGTAATTTCTGAATGAAATATTTTAAAATCTTTATGTTCTGATTTTATTTCAAAAAGTTCATTATTTTCAAGTATTAAAATAGAATCATTTGTCTCTTTTAGAAATTCAAAAAATAACTTGCTTTCGTTAATTTGTTTGCTTATTAAAGAGAAATCTAAATTAATTGCCTCAAGATAATTTTGTACTTTTAAATCATCGTGTTTTATTGAATTAATTTTTAGAATTTCTAAATCTTTAAAAAAACCATCCAAAATATTTTTAATTACTTTTTCTTCAATATTAAGTAAACTCAATGTTTTAATATTTATTTTTTGTTTATCTTCTTCAAATATAATTTGGTTCGTTTGAAAATCTATATTAATAAGGATGTTTTCGTCTTTTATTTTTTGATTTATTTCATTTAATTCAAAATCTTTTAAGAAGTTGCTTTTTCCTAATTTTTCTTCAAGTTCATTTTCCGAAACATCTTTGATATTTAATGTATTAGGAAAATAAAAATTAACAGATGATTTGTTTTCTTTTAAAGTTTTATTTTTGTTTGAATCAATTATGACTTTATTTGTGTAAAGGTTTTTTCAAATATAAAGATTTTTGGTTTTTATTTCTGCATCAATTTCCTTAAATTCGCCCTGTTTAATTTTGTTTCTTAATTTAGGTTCTAATTTAATATTTCCAAAATAAGCTTCTTTTATATTTATTTTTTCATCTTCTTTAAAACTTAATGTTTTTGTTTCCAATAATCTTTTTATTTTCGAAATTACAAAATCATCAAAATCATCTTTTAAATTCAATTTATTTTTTAGTGTCTTAAGCACTGGTTCTGTTAAAAAACCTTCACTTTCATAAAAAATAGCAATTATATAAAAGTCGAATTTTTCTATATCCTTATAAGAACTATATTTACAGTTTAAAACAGAAGTATTGAACGGAATCAAAAAATTAATTGTTTTTTGAATCATTTTATTTTTCCTCCATTTTTATAATATTTGCTTCATTAATATCATTAAATTGTTTTCAAATTTTTCTTAAAAGATTTCCCTTCTCTTGAATAGCTTCTTGGTCATAATATCTAAAACTCCCAATTAAAATCATCGCATTTTGTGCTCTAGAAATTGCGACATTAATCCTATTTTCTTCTTTTAAAAATTCAATATTTCTCTTCCCTTTAGGTTCAGAAATGAAATTTTTGTTAAGCTTATTTTTTGCTCTTATAAAATCTACTATTACTATTTTCTTTTCTCTTCCTTGAAAGTTATCGATTGTATCAACTTTAATTTTCAGAACTTTTAATTTCTTATTTTCATCTAATTCAAGATATTTTTTAAGAACGGTAGCTTGACTTCTTGTTAAACAAATAATCCCTATATCATCTTTATATTCGATTCCATACTCTTCAAAAATAGAATGTAAAATTTCTATAATAATACTAATGTTGTATTCATTATATGTACCTTCCTTCAACGTAATATTCCCATTTTTATTTAATAAAAGATTTTTCTCTCCATTTTGATCAAAACTATTTCCGTTAAAAGGTATATTAATTTTGTATTCTCTAATTAATTTGTCTTTGAATTTATCACTTAAATAAGTGGTATCAACTAAAATAGTTTCTGCAATGTTATAATTTTGACCATCTATTTTTATATTTATTTTTTCTTCGAATTTATGCTTTGAATTCTTTGGAATTTCCAGTTTTTCATCTTTGTCATAATATAAATTTACTAACTCCATTATAGATTTATTAAATCTATGACTCTCCGTTAAGTGTTCATAATTTTTATTCAAAGAATCAACCTCGCTTTGTTTTCTAATCTTGTTAATTTTGCGGTCAAAAAATGAAGTTTTAAATAATTGTTCAATGTGATCCTGGAAATCTTGTCGCTCTTTGAAGGTGTTTTCTTTGTAAAATTTTAAAAATTCTCTTTTATTTTCGAACATCCTTTGCATTTCTGCTTCGGTAAATTCATTCGATGGCGGTAATTGTTTGTAATCTCCAGAAAAAATAACTTTATTTGACAATAAAATTCTTGAGAATATTTCGGGAGTGCTTGATTTAGAAATTTCATCTATAATTACAGTATCAACGTTGTAATCCAAATATAAATCTTTATTTTTAATACAAGGTTTAGCACTTGTTGTAATTCCTATTACATTTATAAGATTTTTATCTAAAACATAATTTAAAAATTCATCTTCATCATCACTTTTAATTTGTTCATTTTTATCTCTGTCTTTATATTTTTCATTGTATTTAGAAATTAAATCACTTAAATTATCTTTATTTTTTGATGACTTTTTAATTTCTTCAAGTTCTTTTTTTAAGTCTTCAATATTATTCGATTTATTTATTACATTAGGAAAACTTTCCTTTATGTTGTTAATTAAAATTTCGAACTTATCTAAGTTTTCTATCTCTTCACTCATAACTTTTTTAAATTCATCAACAATTTTTTCTTTATTGCCCTCTCTTATCATTCTAGGTGATATATAATCTTCAATTATTTTGTATAAATTGCTTTCTTTTTTATCTAAAATAGAATTAATTTTAGTTTCTATATTAACTATATATAAATTTAAAATATTGTTTTTTCCCAATTGCTCGCTTTCTGAAATTAAGTTATCGATTTGTTTTATAAAGCTATTTATCGTTGCATTTGAATCTTTTTGTAATATGGAGTTATCTATTTTATTTAGAAAATTGGAATATAGTTTTTCTTCTCCGAATTGCTCTGTTTTAGAAGAAAAAGCATTTGATCCCTTGTAAATTATTACATTGGGATTATTTTTTGTTACATTATCTACTCTCTCTAAAGCATTAGAAATAGCTTCGTGAGTTGAAGATGTTATTAAAACAACATTATTTTCAAAGATTTCATGTTCAATAATTGCAGAAATTGTTTGTGTTTTACCCGTACCTGGAGGGCCTTGTAAAAAGAAAGTATCCTGTGTTGCAACTGCTTTTTTAAGCGCAAGAGCTTGTCTTTCATTTAAGTTATGTTTTTTGATCACTCCCGATTCTTCTAATGATTTTTCTGCACTTTTTAATGATTGATTAGAAATTTTTCTTTCATTAAATATAGATATTAAAAGATATGGATTTTTATAATAACCATCAACAATATTATCAAGTGCATTTTTATATCTATTAATTTTCATAATTTTTCCAATATCATTTGGAAAAAATCACATCAATTCTTGAATAGTTTTATTTTCTCAGGCATTCAGTCTTTTGAATTTAAAATTTACTTCACTATCTTCATTTTCATTTTTTGTAGTAATTTTTCTTACATTATAAAAATATAAATTTTCAGGAATAGATTCAATAAAATTATTAATTTCTTCTTTTTTATCTTCTTTTTCTTTTATCACTCAATTATTATTTTCTATTTTCTTTCTTTCTTTTGATAATTCATTTTCCTTTTGTGAAAGTTCGTTTTTTAATTGCTGAATTTGATTTGAAATTTCTTTCCTTTTATTTAATCTTTCTTGTCTTAATTCTTTTTCCTCTTTTTCAACTATTCCAGCTTCAACCAATTCAAGATAACTTGCCCCAGCAATATCATCATAAGTTACTTTAGAACGAAGAATGAATGGTTTGTATAATTTTATTTTGCTTTCTTTTTGTGAAATAACAGTATTAATATTTTGAATTTCATAATTTAAATCTCTTATATTTCTCTCTAATTGTTTGTTATTTTCTTTTTTATTTTCTATTTCTTTTTCTATATCGAAAAATTCATTTTCTTTTAATTTTTCTTTTATTTCTTCCATTGATGTAAATTTCGGATTCAAATCAATTTCGAAATTTGTAAATTCAGATTCAGGATTTCCTGGCATACTTAAATATCAGCTTTTATCAATTAATAGTTCTTCATTTGTAGAAAGAATGAAAAGTTTTTCGTTTTTTATTCTTTCTTCTATTTCATCAAAGTTGAGAGTTTCTTCTTTATTATCCAAAGAAAACAGAAATTCAGTTACAACACCTTCTCGTTTTGAATATGTTTTATTATATAAATGAATTAAATTTTTCCATTTAAAGAAATTAATTGTTTCGTCGCCACTTCTTTCTTCTTTAGAAAGTTTGATTCTTCTTTCAAAATTTGTATCAAAATTTGAAAAATATTTTAGATTCAGGTGACTATTATCTGAATTTTGAGCATCATTTATAATAATTTTATAACTTTCATTTTTTTGATCAAACTCCACAGAATGTCTAAAAAATGAAATAGAGTTTAAATCTCTGATTTTTCATAATATTTGCATTCCTTCGTTCATTATTCGTAATTTAAACCCCAGACTCACACCTTTATGATAATTAAATAAAAAATCTTCATTACCGTCTTTTCTTTGAATTATTAAATAAAAGTAACAATCTACTTCGTTTTTCATTCCTGAATACACTTCGCTTATTCAATTAGAGTTCAAACTCATATTTATCGTTTCAAACTCATAATCCTTATTTGTTGTTAATTCAAATAGCGTTTTAATGTAATTGAATGCATCTTCTACGTTTTCTATATTGAGTTTATGAAAAGTTTTTAGTAAATCCAGAAAATTAGGATTTCCTCCAGCGATATTTTGATCTCTTTTTTTGTCTATTTTTTTCTTAATTATTTCTCTTTCAAATGTTATATAAATGCTTTCCATTTTTCTCCTTATCTATAATTTCAATTTTAGTTTTTTTTTTTTTTTTGCAAAGCAAAAAGCCAGAATAATAAAATCTACAGAAAATATTCTGTAGATTAATATATGATCTTTCTGAATGATTTTACTACTAATTTTTTGTTATTTAAATTATTTTTTAACCTTCCCACTTTAAACAAAAAATAACCTAAAAGTACTGTATATCAGGCTTTTTCGGTTATTTTTTAAGTATTAGTTTTAGAAAACAAACTTAAATATTTCACTCACTTTTCTTTTTAATAGGTCCTAAATCACCATTAATTTCTTGGTATCTTTTGGCAATATCTATTAATTCATCTCTCGTGAAATCATTTCAAGTTACAGGTTTCTTTTTCTTTTTGTTATTTTGTTTTCTTTTAGTAGTTCTTTTTGATGATAGTAGTTTTTCCATAGACTAATTATAATACAAAATTATTTATTGTCATCTTTGCTTGTTTTAATTAATCAATATCCGTTTTTTGAACTTCCTATGTATTCAATCCTGTTTTCTTCTCTTAATTGTTTAAGATCTCTTTTTAGAGTGGCGGATGAAATATTGAAAACGTCTTTTATTTCTAAAGATGTTATGTTCTTTTTGTTTGAAATTAGATTAATAATTTCATCTCTTCTTTGTTGAATGCTTAATTTAGATTTTTGACTATCATTTTATTCTGCTTCTACAAAACCTAAATATTTGTCAGCAAAAGAATTAATAATATCATTAATTTCATTTATATTTCGCTTAAAAATTACATCACCAAGCCTTTTAATTTCTTCTAATTTTATTTTATCATCAACTACTAAAACAAGCAAATCAGCTATTTCTTTCATTTCTAATTCTTTGGGTAAGTAAAATTCTATTTTTCTAATAGATGAAACATATTCTTCCTTTTCTTCATACTCATCAAAAGTTTCTAATTTTTGATTAAATTTAAGCCTAAAATTATCAATATATAAATTTGTTAATGAAGTAAATTTAATAAAATCTAAATCATTAAATGAAATATCTATTTTATTTTGTTCTTCTTCATCATAAAAAGAATTGAAAGAATAATCTCTAAACTCACTATTTATATTACCTTTAATTTCATCAAGTATTTTAAAAGTATTTTCATTATTGCTTTTACCAACTAAAATTTTAGCTTTTTCATAAAAATTATCTATTTTTATCTTTTTGGTTGCTAATAATTTTCTTTCTTGCTCTAAAACCCTGCTATTTGTAAATAAAACAGAGTGGTTAAAATTATTAGATTCTTCATTAAAGAATACTTCAATCAATGAAATTTCAGGCGGTTGTTTTTCAAAATTGGCTAAAACTTCTTCAAAAACCATTCTACCGTATTCTCAATTTAAATGACTTACTAAAGGAATTTTTTCATTGTTGTAGATTAAATCAAATTCCTTTTCTTTGATTTTGTATATTCTTGCTGTATCTATATAGAGGTCTTTTACAATTAAAGTTTTTTCTTTCATTGCTGAAGCAGGAATTTCTAATTCATATTTAGTTTTATCTTTTTTTAAACCTTGCTTATCATATGAACTTCTTGTTTTTAAATAATACAAATCTCCATATCAATCTGTAAAAAGAATAATAGGGTTATTATCTATTTTCATTTCAAATTCATTGAATATAATGTTCTTTTCTTGCGTTATTTGTTTTAATCTTTTATCATTTTCTTTTTCCATACATTTCCTTACATTTTCATTTCTATTACTTCTGCTTCAGGTTCTTCTACAATTTAATTGTTTTCAAACTCTACAGAATCTGTATTTTTATCTGTGTATTCTTTTACAACTTGACTAATAATTTCTGGTTTATTATTAATTGCCGCTTCCTTTAATTTAAAAATTTTGTCTTTTTCAACTTTCTCATCGCGTAATAAAACTAATAGATTATTGGCTAAATTTTCGTATTTACCTAATTCTTCAGGGAAGAAAAAATCAATAGTTCTTACAAAGAAAACAAAGTCTTTTATTTCCCCTTTAGTATTAAAATTCTGTAGTCTTTTGTTGAAAGATTCCATTATTTCTTCTTGTTCCAGATTAACAAATCTTTTTATATTTTTAAAATCAAAGTCTTTAAATGAATAACTACCTAATAAATCTTCAGGTTCATTTTCTCTATCATAAAATTGAAACATATAATCTTTGTGTTCAGATTCAATTAAAAGCTTTAATTCTTTCAGACTTTCTGTGATTTCAGGCATTTGACTTTTTTGTAAGATATCAATAGTAATTTTTTCATAATTTTCAGGAGCGTTTTTGTTTAAATATCTTATTTCTTCCTTTAAAACATCTTCTTGAGAGTAAATTGTAAAGGAATCAAATGCATTTTTGTCTTCATTAAAGATGACTTCAATAAAAGAAATAATTGGCGGTTGTTGATTAAAATTTTCTATTACTTTTTCAAACGCTAAATCTCCATACTCTTTGTTTAGTATGCATAATGTTGCATTCTTTTTATTGTTATAAACTAAATCAAACTCTTCTTCTTTAATTTTATAGATTCTTGCAGTATCTAAATAAAAATCTTTTGTTATTGAGGTTTCTTGAGTGATTGCTGAAACAGGAATTTCAATCTCAAATTTTCCTTTTTCTTTCTTAATGCCGAAAATATCATAGGCACTCCTTGTTTTTAAATAGTATAAATCTCCATATCAATCTGTAAATATAATAATAGGGTGATTACTTATTTTCATTTCAAATTCATTGAAAATGATGTTCTTTTCTTGCATTATTTGTTTTAATCTTTTGTCTTGTGTTTTTTTCATAACTTTCCTTACATCTTCATTACCAGCGCTTCTGCTTCTGGTTCTTCTTGTTTATCAGTTTCGTTCTTTTCAATATTATCTCCTATTTCATCATAGTTTCCACTTAAAACTTCCAAAGCCCGCTTGATATCATTTATATCTTCTTTTTTAAGACTTTCTACCATGTATTCTAAATAGTTAAATGCAATTTCTTTATCTGTAAGAACTTGGAAAAATATATTTTTGTACTCTTCTTCTAATTCTTTAGGTAAATTAAGTTCTATTTCCCTTATTTGGAATACATAATTTTTCTTTGTCGTTTCATCTTCTATGTTAAGCAAGATTTGTTCTAAATGACTTCTAAAAATATCTTTTTCAACTGCAAAATAAGTTGAAAAATTTTCAAATTCATTATCTCCAAAATGAGTTTCTAACCACTTTTCTTCATTTTTTCATTTTTGTCTAAATTGAAATAAAGCGTCTTGGTATTCAAAAAATTCTTCATAAGTCCAGTTTTTAACATCTTCTAAAAAGTTTTGAGCGTATGGAGTTTTAGAATTTTCTAAAATTGTTGCTTTTTTAATAACTATTTCTTCATTTCATTTATCTTGTGTTTTCAATTTATTTTCTTCTTGTTTAAGTATTTCTTCGTGAGAATAAATAGTAAAAGAATTAAATTTACCTAATTCATCATTTAAAAACACTTCAATTATTGATATTTTAGGCGGTTGTTTTTCAAAATTCTTTAAAACTTCTTTAAACACAGTTTTTCCATATTCTCAATCTAAATGACTTACTAAAGGAATTCTTTCATTGTTGTAGATTAAATCAAATTCTTGTTCCTTAATTTTATAGATTCTTGCAGTGTCTAAATAAAAATCTTTTACAAGTAAAGTTTCTTTTTTCATTGCAGAAACAGGAATTTCAATTTCAAATTCAGTTTTGTCTTTTTTAAAACCTTGTCCGTCATAAACACTTCTTGTTTTTAAATAGTATAAATCACCAAATCAGTCTGTAAATAGAATAATAGGATGATTGCCGATTTTCATTTCAAACTCGTTGAAAAGAATGTTCTTTTCAGGCATTATTTGTTTCAATCTTTTGTCATCCGTTCTTTTCATATTATTCCTTTTTTAAAAAATAAGTTTGGTATTTTAATGCTAAACTATGTATATAAATTATACTACAATTACTTCACTTTTTTTAGGCTTAAATCTTCTATAAAACTTCATAGCTAAAAAACTAAAAGCAGGAATTTCTTAAAGAACCAGAACGAAAGAATTAGAAATAGAGAAAAACAAAACAGAAAATGTAATTATTAAAATAAGATTTTTGCAAAGAAAAAACAAGGTAGTTAAACCTTGATATTTTTATAAAATTCACTTAATGCTACATATATACATTATTTTATATTTTTTGATATAAAATTTGTTTTATTTTTTGAGTCTTTATTGTGTCTTTCGCGTTCTTTCTTATTTTTAAATCAATTTATTGAAAATAACAATAATATTGTAAAAACTGTTATAAAGAGAAAAACAAAAGAAATGATTGTAATAATTTGTCAAGTGAAAGGTCAGTAATCTTGAACTCCTCAATTACTGCTATCGCTATTTTTCTGTGTTATTAATAAATTTGAGCTTCAAATTAAAGTAATGAAACCAAGAACAACAGGGACACTAAAACCAATAAATCAATATAATTGACTGAATTTTTTTTCATTTTGTACCTTATGATCTTCTAATTCGTTTTTATATTCTTTTATGGAATTTAGTTCTTGAACTCTTTTTTCTAAAATTATTAAACTAAACTCATTTTGCAAGTCGATTCAAATATCGTTTTTAACAAATTTTGCATCAACTAACTTTCTATCATTAAATACTTTCTCATCTAAAATGTAATTATTGTAGTTTTCATCTATAATTTTTAGTTTTCACTTAAAATCTACATTCTCTGTTTCTTGTATATTTTCAATAATCATTTCCAATCTATTGTTAAAAATAAAATCTATATTATTTTTCAATCATTTTTTAAATTCTTCCAATATTTCGATTTTTATTTCTAATCAAGTTGAGAAGTTAATAGTTTCTAATAAATCTTTGAACTCTTTTTCTTGTTCTATTTTTTTATTTTTAATCATTATTTACTTTTAGAAGATTCAAAGGATCTGTCTCTTCCTTAATTATATCTTCTTGAGAAATTCTTCTCTCTTCTATGCTTAAGTCTATTTTGCTTTCTCATAAAAATTGAGTATGAGATAAAAAAACTAATTTATTTGGATTTTTTTCTTTGCACTCATTAAATATTTTCTTAAATAAATCTCATTTACTTCTATCTTCAAACTCTTTAATAAACTTTTCTTCAATTTCTATCTCATCTTTATATCTTAATAATGGAGTTTTATCTTCGGTTTTTTCTTCACTAACAATTTCTCAAGCTTTTTCACAACTCTCATAAAGAAAAAGATTTTCATTATTTTGATACTGCAAATCTAATATAGTTCTACTAACTGGACCATAATTAAAAGCATAAAAATCTTCTGTAAATAATTGTTCTTTATTTTCTTTTGTATAGTAAAAATTAAGGAATCACAAGAATTTTTGCTGTCAAGTTTTGTATTTTGCATTTTTAATTCGATTAACTTCTGCATATGAAATTAAATATTTCATTATGTTATAAATTTTAATTTTTTTCATTTTACAATACGCAAAATTAGAAATTAAATTCCAATTTGCACCTTTCCTTATTTTTCTTCTCTTCTTTTGAACTACTCTTTAAAATTATATCATCTTTGTAGTTATAAATAAAAAACCTAACACCAAAATGTTAAGTTTCCCTATTGTTTTTAATCTTTTTTAAGAATTTCAATTTCATTTAAAACTTTTTCTTGTATAGAAATCTGTATCTATTTTATCTATTAAATAAAGTCAATTTAAAGAAAGACAAAATAGTTTAATTCCTGTATCTAACTCTTCTTTCATCGACTTATAAACTTTAAGTCAATTTCTTTCTTCGTTTTCTTTTAAAAACTTCATAATCATTGCTGCAGTTCAATAAACGGTCTCTTTAGCACCTATACCATCGGGAAAAAGCATTATCTACCACTCTCTATTTTTTGTATTTTCAATGGTAAAATGCCGCTTTTTTCTTGAACTCATCAATAGCTTTATTGACTTCGCTCTCACTAAATTGAATCTTGATTCTTAAACCTTTAGTTAAAACATTATCATAGAAGTAGTCTTGTATTATTTCATGGACAGCACCAGGGGAAATTTGACTCATATCTTCACCTAAAAACTTAATTGAAATAGGAGCAACTTCATTGTTATAAAGGTTAATAATGAACTCATAAACTTCTCTGTCAGGATTCTTATTTCACTCATTTCAAATATTAGTTCTTTTTGAACTTAAGAAGTTATTAGGACTTAAGAATAAATTAGCAGCTTTTGATAATCTTTCGATAATGAATTTTAATTCTTCATTGTTTGTTAAATGTTCTTCAATAGTTTTTGATTTGTCTTTGATTTTAGTAAATAGGAATTTTTGGTATTCCATATAAGCTTTCATAAAATCCGTAAGCTTTAAGTTATTTGTAATAAATAGACCTGTTAATAAAGGAATTTGTACAGAAGAATAGTATCTTGCAGCATTTTTTAAATCAGGAATTGATTCTATTTCTTTTTGACTTTTTTCAAGAATAAATAGTCTTGCAGGGTTATTTACTCATATCTCTGTCTGTAATCTTAATTTTTCGTTTGATTCACCGTGGCGCGGCATAATTCTGTCATACAAGAATTTAATTGTATCTTCTTTATATTTTTGCTTGTATTCTTGCGGGTTCAAATTGTCGCTTCAATTAGTATAATCACCGATATAAGAATCAACAGTTTCATAAAGCTCTTTTACTTTTTCTGTATATAAATCATCATTAGTTGCTAAATTTTGACCCTGATTCTTTCTTTTGACAATATCAGGTATTTGTAAAATATAGTCTCAAACTTCTTTTAGTCCATAACCATCTATTCCTGAAGCATCAAATTTTGGCATTGGAAAATCATCATATTGTTTTTGCTCTTTTGTTCCGCTTTCATCACCAGTTCCAGAATCACTTGTGCCTGAACCAGGTTGAGAAGTATTGTTTCCTGTTCCATCTTGATTTCCGTCTTTTTTATCATCATCTTTTTCAATTCTAGAGTCCATATAATCTCTATCTTTAAAAGTGTCACAACTAATTACAGTTGCTAAAGGTAAAACGCTTAAAATAGCTCCTGTTGATGTTAATAAAATCTTTCTTTTTGTTTTCATATTTTCCTTTCTACATTTTCATTACCATTGCTTCTTCTTCTGGTTCTTCTTTGTCTTCTTCTGTTTGTTGGTCTTTTTGAGTTTGTTGTTGTTCTTCTTCTTCTTTTGTTTTTTCTTCTATAGCTTTTCTTATTTGAAAATCGTTAATTATATTCTTTACTAAATTGGTTTTTTCAACTTTTAAATTAATAATTAAATTATTAATTTCATCAAAAGTAGCTTTTTCATCAACTACTAATTGAAGAATATCATATGCTAATACATTGTTTTTAAATTTAGAAATTAAATTATTATCAATGTCTTTTATTAAGGAAAGATATTGTCTTTTTTCTTTATAGTCTTTGAAAGTATTAATTCTTTGGTTAAAGACATCAATTAATAGATTTTCTTCAATTTCTGTTGTGTTGGCTATTTTTGATAAATCGCCATCTTTAAATTCTCATTTTTTTAATGAATCAATTTTTTCTTGTTGTTCTCTTTCTTTTTCTCTTATTTCAGGGACTAAAACAGAAGATCTAAAATTAAAGGAATCTTCATAAACTCCAACCCTTAATTCATATAGTTGAGATAAATATTTATCGTTGTTTTCTAAAACTTTTTTAGAAAACTCATCTACTTCTTCAAACAAAACAGTTTTGTTTTTTAAAAGGAAAAAATCACCATTATTAATTTTTCTTTCTTCTTCTTTTAAGATATTCTCGTGGCAATATAAAGTTTTTGCTTCTAATTCTTTATTTTCATTCTCAAAAACTTCAATTAAAGCTACTGTTGGCGGAATATCAAATAAGTTTTTTAATATTGAACCATATAAAGAATCTATTTCTTGATTATCAATTTCTAAATTTTCTAAATATTGTTTTTCATCAATATATTTTTCAAATAATTCTTTTTTCATTTTGTGAATAAAGGTTGCATTTAATCAACTATCGACATCAAAAAGTGAATTAGGTTTGCTTGAAGCTTTTACTAATCTTTCATATTTTGTTGGTTTTCTTTTTTCGCTTGCAGTCCTTGATTTTATATAGTAGTAATATTTTTCATCTTCATCATAAAAAATAATTACAGGTCTTGCCTTTAAAAGGTTTTCGTAAGGGGTAAAAGTTATAGAATTTTCATAACCGGTTCCTTTTACTTTTTCAGGTTTTGCTTGTACTCGTTTTTTAAAATTTAAAATGTCTTTTAAACTCATTTTTCTCTCCTTTTTTAACTTAATTTCTACATCTTCATTATCATCGCTTCAGCTTCTGGTTCTTCTGTAGATTCTTAAACAGTTTCAGCGAGTTCTTCTGTTTTTAAACTTTTATTTTCTTGATTCACTTCTTTAGATTTGAATTTTTCATTATACATATCTATAAGTTTTTGGTCTTGTTGTATTTTGGAAATAGCTCTTATTTTATCATCAAGAAAACTTTCTTTTATTGAAGTATTTTTTAAACTTTTTTCATACATTAAGTCTATTGTTTCTTTTACTCAATCAATCTTTTCAAGCGTTAATGCCAAAGAAATAGTTTCTAAATCTCTAAAACCTGTCTTTTCATCTATTAATGTTTTAACTAATTTAAGAGAGAAAACTATATCTTTTTCAAAATCATCATCTAAATTTTTAGAAATATCTTTAATTAGTTTTATATATTCTTTTTTTGATTTGTAATTTTCAAAATTCTCAAGTTTTTCATTAAAAATGTTCTTTACTATTTTTTCCTTTTCTTTTATGAAATTAGATATTTTTGATAAATCGCCATCTTTAAACTCTCACTTCATAGAAGATTCTTTTTCTTCTTGAGCTTTAGCTTCTTTTGAGTATTTTGCTCTTTTTTCAAATTCTCAACGTTCTTCGTCTATAACTCTTTCTAACATTTTTACTTCTTCAAGATTTTCTTTGTTTCTATTTTTTAAAATTTCATTAACAAAGATTTTTTTCTCTTTTTTTCCTACTCACTCTTTATTTATTAAATAATTATCATCACTATTTTTTCATTCTTCTCTTTTTAAAATATCTTTGTGTGAATAAAGAGTAGTTGCATATAATTCTTCTTTTTCGTTTTCAAAAACTTCAATTAAAGCTACTCTTGGCGGATTCTCTTTTATATTTTCAATTATTTTGAAGTATATTGACTTAATTTCGTCATCACTTATAGGTAGAGAGTTTAAATATTGAACGTCATCAATATATTTGTCAAAAGTTTCTCTATCCATTTTGTAAATTAATTCTGTATTTAATCAACTATCTTTGCTGAAAAGAGCATTTTTTTCTCCTGATTTTGGAATAAATACTTCATTTTCTAACTTAACTCTTTCTGGTTCTACTGACCTTGATTTAAAATAGTAATAACAATCTCATATTTCATCATAAAATATAACAACTGGTCTAGATTTAAATTGATTTTGATAAACACTAAAAGTAAGCGAATTTTTATAAGCACTTTTATCTTGTATAGGAGTCATAGGTACTCATTTTTTAAAATTAAAAACGTCTTTTAAACTCATTTTTTTCTCTCCTTTTTAACTTATTTCCTTTATTAAATTATACTGCTTTTTAAGGTAAAAACAGACCAAAACCTATAGCGACTGCTACTCAAATTAACCAAACTACAGAAAACGTAGTTCATTTTTTGATTCTTTTATTTCTAAAGACGTTATGTCCTTTTTGTTTGAAAATAGATTGATAATTTCATTTCTTCTTTGTTGAATGCTTAATTTAAGTTTTTGGGTATCATTTCGGAAGTTTTGACTATCATTTTCTGGGTTTTGAGTATCATTTAGGTCTTTTTTGAGTATCATTTTGAAAACTTTGAGTATCATTTTAATTTTATAATTTCTATTAACAACGTAACTTATTATCACGTTTTCAGAAATATAATATTCTGATAACTTTTAAAAACCCTGCATAGCCACCAAAAGTTCTCCTTATTCTCGAAGTATAATTTTCTATTTTGTTCTCGTTAATATAAAAACAAAATATCAATTTTAAATTTATTTAAAACACTAAATTAAAGCCTCAAAAAGCAATAATTAATATAATGCCTTTTAAAAACTAAAAATATATCTTTTTTGCTTTTAAAAAAAAGAAAATGATATACAATTTAAGTATTGAATTTACTAATATTCTAAGGAGGAACTATGCCAAGAGAAGGTGTTACATTAAGATGTAGTGATTGCAAAATGGAAAACTACATCACAACAAAAAATAAAAAGACACAAACAGAAAAATTAGAAATGCAAAAACATTGCCACAAATGCAATAAACATACTTCACACAAAGAGAAAAAATAATCTCTTTGTTTTTATTTTCAAAGGAGCGAATATGAATAGAAAATATTTAGATAAAATTTTTAGTGATAAAAAATTAGATGCAATTATTTCTTTTGCACCACAAACAAGATTATGACTAACAACTATTCAATCAACAGATGGAATTGTTGTTATTGAAAAAGAAAAATCCTTTGTTTTTGTCGATGGAAGATACATTGAATACGCACAAAAACAAGTAAAAAATGCTGAACTTATTTTATTAGCAGGTGATGCACTTAAAAACTTTTTCAGTCCTAAAAAAGCACAATACAAAAGAATTGGGGTTGAAAAAGACTACTTAACTCTTTCAGATTTTAACAGAATTAAAGCTTACTTCCCAGAAGCTGAATACATTGAAATCAATGGCCAAGAACTAAGAATTCTAAAAGACGAAGAAGAAGTTAAAAAACTACAAAAAGCAATTGATATTTCTTTAGAAGCTTACAACAAACTACTTCCAGAACTTAAAGAAGGACAAACAGAGCAAGAAATTGATAGAAAACTAAATTTCATTATGAAAGAATTAGGTGCTCAAAAAGAATGCTTCGATTCTATTATTGCATCAGGACCAAACTCAGCAATTCCACACCACCACCCAACTGATAGAAAAATCAAAAAAGGTGAATTACTAAAAATTGACTTTGGTGCAATTTATGATGGTTATGGAGCTGACATTACAAGAACTTTTGTTTTTGGTGAAAAAGCAAATAATCCTAAAGCTGAAGAAATTTTACAAATTGTAAAAGAAGCAGCACAAAAAGGAAGACAAGCTGTAAGACCTGGAATCAAATCTTCTGAAGTAGATAGAGTATGTAGAGAATACATCGAACAAAAAGGTTATGGAAAATACTTTGTTCACTCAACAGGACATGGATTAGGAATTGATGTACACGAACTTCCTAATGTTTCTGGAAGCTGTGATATCATTCTTGAAGAAGGAATGGTAATTACTGTAGAACCAGGAATTTACATTGAAGGTCTTGGAGGAGCAAGAATTGAAGATGATCTTTTAGTTACAAAAGATGGTTCAATTACTTTATCAAGAAAAAACGAAATCAATGGATTTCAAAAATAGATAATCAAAATCATCCTCAAAAAAAGGATGATTTTTTGTTTTTCGATAAATTAAAAATCCCAAAAATGGGATTTTAGATTTATTATTTTCCAAATTTAAATAAACAGATGTCTCCATCTTGCATTTCATAAGTTTTACCTTCAAGTCTTACTTTACCTTGATCTTTGACAGCTTTTTCTCCACCAAGTTCAATATAATCGTTATACGACATTATTTCAGCTTTGATAAATTTCTTTTCAAAGTCACTGTGGATGATTCCGGCACATTGAGGAGCAAGCATTCCTTTTGTAAAGGTTCAAGCTCTAACTTCTTTAACTCCGGCTGTAAAGTAAGTAGCAAGATTTAATAAAGAAAAGGCTTCTCTTGTAAGAATTTCAAGACCTGAATATTCTAAATTATATTCAGCTAAAAACATTTCTTTATCTTCATCATTTAATTGTGATATTTCGTATTCCAGTTGAATAGAAATAGGAATTAAAAGTGAATTTGTTTGATCTGTATATTTTTTGAGGTTTGCAAAATGCACACTATTTAAAGGGTTTTGAGTATCACTTTGAGCAATATTTCCTACATATAAAATTGGCTTAAGACTTAATAGTTGATATCCTCTAATAATTTTTAGTTCTTCTGGGCTTAATTCTACATCTCTTGCTGCAATGTTTTGCTCAAAAGCTTTTTTAAGTTTTAGAGCAACTTCATATTCTGCTTTAATTTCTTTATCTGATGTGTTTAAAGCTTTCTTTTCAACTCTTTTGATTACATTTTCAATAACCTGTAGATCAGCTAATAAAAGCTCTAAATTAATAACTTCAACATCTCTTAAAGGATTAATTTCGTTTGCAACGTGTAAAATATCTTTGTTTTCAAAACAACGAACTACTTGAATAATTGCATCAACTTCTCTGATGTTAGATAAAAATTTATTACCTAAACCTTCTCCTTTTGATGCCCCTTCAACCAATCCAGCAATATCAACAAAAGTGAATGTTGCAGGTAGGATTCTTTCTGGATTTACATATTTAGCAATCTCATCTAGTCTTTTATCTCTTAGTTCAACAATTGAAATATTAGGTTCAATTGTTGTAAAGGCGTAATTAGCTGATTCTGCTTCCATTTTTGTTAGAGCAGAAAAAAGAGTAGATTTTCCAACATTAGGTAATCCAACAATACCGGCTTTTAATGACATTTTTCTCCTTTTATTTAAAAAATCTTTAGAAACATAATCTAAAGATTTTTTAGTGTATTATTATTTTCTAATTCTTTCAGCAACGAAAGGTAGTAATGCAACAATTCTTGCTCTTTTAATTGCTGTAGCTAATAATCTTTGGTGTCTTGCACATGTACCTGTAAGTCTTGAAGGGTGAATTTTCCCGTGTGCACTTGTGAATTTTTCTAAAACTTCTGTGTTTTTGTAATCGATGTATTCGATTGATTCTAAACAAAAGTAGCAAGGTTTTTTCTTAAATTGTTTTTTTGGTTTACGTTTAATCATAATTTTGTCCTTCTTTATTAATCGTTAAAAATATTGTCGTAGTCATCTAAACTAAATTCATCATCAGATTTATTAGTATTAGGTGCTGGCGAAAAAGTAGTTTCTTGAAAGTTATTATTTGTGTTTGGAGTCGAATTGTAATTTGATGCAGGTCTTTGATAACTGCTATTTGATGCAGTATTTGTTCTTCTTAATTCAGATTCTTGTTTTGTTTCAAGCAATTGAACTCTTTCAGAAGATACCTCATTTGAAAAGACATTTTGTCCTTGAGCATTTCTAAATGAGTTTGTTGTAAATGAACCCTCTACTGCAATTCTTGAACCTTTTGAAGCATATTTTGCTAAAAATTCTGCATTTCCTCTTCAAACTACAACAGGCACAAAGTCTGTAATTTCTTTTCCATCTTGTGTTTTGTAGTCACGATCAACAGCAACTGTTAATCTTAAATACGCAATTCCAGATGCAGTAGTTTGTTTTTGTACATCATTTGCAATTCTTCCAATAATAATAACTTTATTCATTTCTCCTACTTTCTATTTTGCTTCAGTTTGTTCTGATTTTTTAACTCTTGGTTTTCTTGTTACTTTTTTTTCTTTGTCTTCACTTGAAGCAACTTTAGCTTCAGCTGAAGAGTTTCTTTGTTCAGAAGTTTGTGAATTAGTTCTTGGTCTTAAAGGAAGTTTTTTTCTTTTTGGTTTTGCCTTACGGTTAAGACCTCTTTCAGAATCAAGATTGATAACAAGTGTTCTTCAAATTGTTTTTTGAATGTTTGTTCTTCTTGTGAATTCGGCGATTGTGTTTTCTTCTGCTTCTACAGAGATAACAACAAATGCACCTGTTTTAGATTTATTAATTTCGTATGCTAATTCTGTTCTTTCAAGTTTTTCAACTTTCTTAACACCTTCTCCGAATACATCTTTAGCAATTTTTTCTGCAAAAGATAATTCTTCTGTAGGTGCTAAAACTAGCATAATTTCGTATTTTGCCATGTTTGGGCTCCTTTCGGTCATCAGGATCTTTAACTAAAGATCAAGGAGTATAAATTAAATACTAAAATACTCTTTTGAATTATACTATAAAAATAAAAATCCATAGCACTTTTGCCATGGATTTTTAATATTAGTCGATTTTATTTGGTTTTAGCAACTTCAGCATTGCTTTTTGCTTTTTGTTCAAAAGCTACTGACATTCCAATTGTTAAAGCAACTGCTGCAGTCATTATTACTCCTCCACCAATTAAAAGTTTTAGTCTTTTTGTCATCTTCTCCCCTTTAATTCATTTTTGTATTTTAATTATACTATTTTTTTATTTATGTTGAAGTATTATTTAAAATTCTTGATTCTCGCAAGCAGCCTGTAGTAATCGTCTTTATTTTGAATACGATTGATTTCATTTGAAATTTCTACATATTCATCGTAATTTCTTGAATAATCAATTTTTCTTTGATTGTTATCCAAGTGAAAATTGTTAAGACCTATTCTAATTTTACTATTTGAACCAAGAGCTAAG
The DNA here is from genome assembly GCF_017052595.1 of Mycoplasma procyoni. Lineage (GTDB taxonomy): Bacteria > Bacillota_I > Bacilli_A > Mycoplasmatales > Metamycoplasmataceae > Mesomycoplasma_A > Mesomycoplasma_A procyoni. Next base: position 40,813 of record NZ_JAFIDB010000003.1, on the reverse strand, counting down.
TCGTTTTTCTCGGCTTGTTCTTGTTTTTTAATTAAATCTCTTAATTCATTAATTTTGGCTTGGTTATCTTGAGAATTATAGTATGTAGGGGTAATATTTCTAACAGTTGTTAAATAAGCTTGAGGCCCAGTTTCTAATCCTCCGTTCGGTCTACCATACTCGGAAAGAATTAGATTTTCTAATATAGCTTTATCTTGGATTCTTTTTACTTGTTCAACAGTCAGGTTTTGATTATTTAACTCCTGTTGTAATTCCTGTTTTTTCTTTTGGTCTGTTATTTTATTAATTTGATCTTGTGCTGTTTTTCTTTCTTCAGCCGTTAGTGCCTGCTGAGCTTTTCAATTATCCACAGTAGCTTGCATTTCATACAATCTTCTTGCATTTGGTTCTGTTTGAATTTCTTGTAATCATTGCTCTTTATTTAAATGACCATCTGGTAATTGTCTTACTTTTTCTTGAGTTTCTGCTTTAATTCTTTGATATTCTTGTCTTGCTGTATTTTTAAGTTCTTCAACCCTTTGCAGTGTTGTTGCTGAATTTAGGTTTTGAGTCATATTTGAATATGAGTTATTTCCTGTTGTGTGACCATCTAATTTATTAATTACATCTCTTGCATTAACTTTAGCTAAAGAAAGGGCTGCTCGTTCTTTAATTCCTTTAAGTTTAGCAATTGTATCTCTTTGTGAAAGGTTAGAATCTTGTGTTAATAGATTATTTAGTCTTGTGTATTCAGCACCATCTTTAGATTGTAATTTAGCAACTTCTGCTGAAACTTCAGCTTTAAAGTCATTGTATGCTTTGTCAGCTTCAGTAATTGCTTGTCTTAATTGTGATTCTGTTGCTGTGTTTGAAATTTTATCTGAAATTGCTTTTTTCTTAGCAGCATCATAACCATCTAGCATTGCTAATTTAGCTTGCGCTTGTAGCTGTAAGTTGTTTAATAATGCAGCTGCTTCAGTTTCTAATGCTTTAACTTGTTTGTATGTTGTTGCATTTTGAAGTTGAGTTTGTTTATTTGCATCACTCAATCTGCTTACTGTAGATCTTGCTTGATCTTTAGCTTGCTGTAATTTTTGAGTAATTTTTGCTTTAACATCTTCAATTTGTTGTTGATTTTGAGCGTTATTTAGTTCATTTAGTAGAGTTTGAAGATCTGGGTGTTGTTCAAGTTTTGAATTTAGTTCTGCTCTTGCATCTGTTTTTAATTTTTCAAGTTTTGCAGTTGCATCTTGTTTAATAGCTTGCAATTGAGATCAGTTTAAATTGTCATTTATTTGGTTTGTTAAGTTTTGTTTTTCAGGATCTTTTAGTTTATTAATTTCAGCTAAAGTAGCTGCTTTTTGTTGGTTTCAAACAGCGGCTGCATCAGTAGTGATTTGTTCGTATGTTGCTTGATTGACGTTTTGAGCAGCCATTCTTTGATCAAAAGTAGATTTTTGAGCATAACCTTGAAGTTTTGCAACAGCAGCAACAGCAGCATTTTTAGAAGCGTTGTATTTGTCTTCTGCTTGCTTTTTGATTTTTCTAATTTCATCTACATTAGGTGCTGTTTTTAAGCTGTTTAATAAAGCGGTTTGTTCAGATGCTTTTAGTTTTTGAACTTCTGTTGTTGCTTCGGCTTTTTCTCTGTCATATTGTGAAGTTATATCACGTTTAATATCAAGAATTTGTTGTTCTGTTGTTGCTGAATTTAGTCTATTTTGAAGGCTTGTGTGTGAGTGTGTTGAGTTAGTTGGAGTTGTTGTAAGACCAACAGCTTTTGCAAGCTCAACTTCAGCAAGTCTTTTTTGTTCTTTAATGTAATTAATAGCTTCATTTTTCTTAGCATCAACAACTGAAGCTTCTGTTGAATTAACTACAGCATTTGTAAGTTCTGTTTTCTTAGCTGAAGTGTTTAGTTTATTAATTTCAGCTAAAGCTTGATCCATTTTTGGTTTTAGATCTAATGCTTTTTGTTTGATTTCTTGAATTTGTTGTGTTGTTAATTGAGAGTTTTCAAGTTGTGCAAGTAATTTTGCTTTTGCTGTTTCGTTTGAAGAAGCATTGTTTGCAACTGGTAAAGCATTTACGGCGACTTTTGCTTCTTTTAGAGCATTTAGTCTTGTAATATCAGCATTAATTTGAGCATCTAGTTCTTTTAATTTAGCAATATTTACAGATGCTTCTTGTGTTTTTTGTCTGTATGTTTGTGCTAATTGAGGATCTAGTTGTTGTAGTTGATTAATTAATGGGTTTGTGTTTGTATTTAGATAGTTATCAAAAGTTGTTTGAGCTTCTCTTTGGATTGCTTCAAGATCTGCTTGATTTGGTTTAGCTTCTGTTCTTCTTTTTAGCTCTTCATATTTAGTTTGATCCCCAACAACTTTTTCAATTTTGGCTTTAGTTTGATCAAAGATTTCTTTGTATTTGTCTTCAGCAGATTTTTGAAGTTTTTTAAGTTCTGCAACTGTTGGCGCTTTATTAATTGCATCATTTCTTTGTGCAGAATCGCTTAATTTAGCTGCGGCAGCAGTTGCTGAATCTTTTTGAGTATTAAATCTTTGTGTTGCCTCTCTTGTAATTGCTTCATATTCAGCAACTGTAGTTGCAGATGCAAGTCTTTGATCAAAGCTTGCTTTTTGTTCATCACCAGCCAGTTTAGCAACAGCTGCTTGTGCATCTTGGCGTGCTTTGTTTAGTTTTGCTTGAATTTCTTGGCTAATTGCTCTTAATTCAGTTACATTAGCTGCGTTATTTTTTCTTGTGTTAAAGGCAGCTTGTTGATTTTGAGGAAGTTTTGCGATTCAAGTTGCAACTTCGTTTTGCTCTCTATTGAATTCTGCTTGAGCATCATTTTTAATTTGATTAATTGCTTGTTCTGTTATTGCAGCAGTTAATCTTTCTGTTAGTTTTGCATGAGTATTAGGTTGGATATTGTCTTGACCTACAACTTTATTTAAAGCAGCTTGAGCTTCTGCTTTAGTTTTATTAATTTGATCAATTGCTCTCTGTTTATTTTGAGCAATTGAGTTTCCTGATGCATCATTAATGATTGCATCAGTTAGTTGTTGTCTTAATTGAGAGTTAGGATCTAGTTTATAAACTTCTGCTAAAGCATCTTCCATTTTAGCTTTAAGTTCTTGTGCTTTTTGTTTTAGAGCATCGATTTCAGAATCGCTAATATTAGCAGCATTTAGTTGATCTAATAGCTGTTGTTTTGCTGTTTGAGAGATATCTTGTTTGTTTTCTGTTGGTAAGCTTTCAATTACTAATCTAGCTGCTTCTTTTTTGTTTGAAGTTGCTAGAGCTTCTGTAGCTTGCTGTGCAATATCTCTTAATTTTTGCACATTGTCTCTTTGATCAGCTTTATCTTGATCATTTAGTTTTTTGTTTAGTTCACTGTATTTATCTGGATTTGAGTTTTGTAGAGCATTTACAGCAGATTGTGCTTGAGCTTTTTCTTGATCATAGATTTGATCAATTTTTGCTTTGATTTCAGCTAATTTAGCTTCTGTTTGAGCATTTTGAATCTTAGTGTCATAGTCAGCTTTTTCACTGTGTCCAACAAGTTTGTTGTTTGCGTTATTTGCTTCAGTTACTAATTGAGTTCATTTTTGTTCTGCAGCATCTTTAATTGCTTTGATTTCTGCGGCTGTTGTTGCTGAATCTACAGCAGTAACTTGATCATTTGAGTTATTTAGTTTAGCTAAAACATCTTTTGTAGCTTGCTTGTAATCATTTAATTTTTGTTGTAGTTGAGCTTTAAGTTGTTCAACTTGAGCTACTGAAGTTGCTGATTCAATTTGTTGAGCAAACTGAGCAACATCGTGTCCTGGAAGTTGAGTCAGTTTTGTGTTCAGTGCTTTGGCTTCATCTTTTGCTTTTTGGATCTTCATTTGTTCAAGTAGTTCATTGATTTTTTGAACATTACTTCTTGATTCAAGATTTTGAGCTTGTGTTCCTTCTAAAGCAGCAGCAAAATGTGCTTTTTTGTCTTCAGAAACATCACTTGAAGTTTTAAAAGTGTTGTTTAAATAGTCTTTTGCAGCATTTAGCACTTGTTCATAAGCATTATTTGCATCGCTTGTGATATTAATTAGCTCTTGTTCTGTTGTAGCAGCCGCTAATCTTTGTTTTAGTTTGTCATAACTTTGATCACTTGAGTTAGTTGCAACTAATCCTAAAGTTTTTTCTACAGCAGCTTGTGCCATAGTTCTTTTAGCATCTAGAATCTGTTGAGCTTGTGTTTGAGCTGCTGTAATTGCATTAGATTCTAAAGCGTTTGTTATGTCTTTGATTAGCTGTGTTTTTGTTGTTGAGTCATTTAGTTTATCAACAGTTGCAAGCGCTGTTTCCATTAGAGGTTTTAGCTCTTGTGCTTTGTTTTTGATTCTTTCAATTTCTGTAAGATCGCTTGTTTGATCTAGTTGTGCTAGCAGTTTAGCTTTAGCTGTATCAGATTCTGAATAACCAGCAATATTAGGTCTTGTTGGTAATTTTTCAATTTCTTGTCTTGCTTGATCTTTAGCAACTTGAATTCCGTGATTTTCTTTTAGTTCATTTGCTTTTTGAATCACTTCTTGTAGTTTAGTAATGTTTGAAGCATTAGCTAAAGCATCATTAAGTTCTTTTAGTTGCTCTTGTGTAGCAAAATCTTTGATTTCTTCAATTGCATTAAAGGCATCTGTGTGTTTTTTGTTGAAAATTGAATTGATCTCATTGATTGCTTGTTGCAGTTGTTCTTGAGTTGCGTTTTGTCCACTTAGAGCAGCTATTTTTGCTTTTTGTTCTTCTGTTGCACCTTCTAGTTTAGGCAGAACTCTGTTTAGCTCGTCTCTTGTTGAACTATAAGCGTCTTCTGCTTTTTTCTTAATTGCAGCAATTTGTTCTGTTGTTGTTGCAGCATTTAGTTCATCGCTTAGTTTGTGTTTTGTTGCTGAACCATCAACAAGTTTATCAATAGCAGCTTGAGCATCTTTTTTAGCTTTGGCAATTTCAATTCTGTTTTTGATGTCTTTTAGAGTTGCAATTGTTTGTGTTTGGTTTGTATTGTGATCATTAAATTCTTTTTCTAAAGCAGCTTTAAGATCAGCAATATCTAATGTTTGAATTAGGTTTTCTACTTCTTGTTTTAGAGGGTTAAACTCTGCATCTGAACGAGAAACAATTGAATCCATTTGTGCTTGAGTAAACTTAGTTCCTGAAGCATTTAGTTCTTGTTCTAAAGTAGCTTTAAGTCCTGTATCTGAACCTGATAATCTCGCAATCGCTTTTTGTGCTTGTGCATAAGAATTATCCAAAATAGCCTGTGCAGCAGTGTTTTGAGCATTAATTACAGCATTGTCATCTGAAGTTTTGATTGTGTTTAGTTTATCTGTTTTGTCTTGAGAATCATTTAGTCTCTCAACTGTTTCTAGAGCATTTTTCTTGTTTTCAACAACTGCTTTAAAATCATTTAAAGCAGATACAGAATTCATTTGATCGGAAGCTAATTTCTCTTTTAGAGACTGTTTTAGATCTTGTTTGTATTGATCGTTTGAAGATTGTAGTTGATTAATTGTGTCTAAAGTGCTGTTAATTACGTCTTTTCTTGCTAAAAAGTCTTCTCTAATTGGGTTTAGAGCAGCAACTTCTTTAGCTTGTTCAACTTGATCAATTAGTGCTTGTTTTACAGTTTCTGACATTTTTGCAGGATTTTGTGTTTCTGCAGCAAAATCATTAATTTCTTTAATTAAAGCAGCTTGTTGCTTTTTAAGTTCTTTTTGTTTATCTAGTTCTTGTTGAATTCTTTGAATGATTTCTCTTAGCGCTTCTTGAGTTGTTGCGTTTTGAATTTCAGATAAGAATCCGTCTTTTAGTTGTTGATCTTCTAGTTGGTTGTTTTTGTCGATTCCTTCTTGTTTTAGAAGGTTAATTTCATTGATTGAGTCTTTAATTTGATCGATTGGTTCTTTTTGGAATTTAGACTTAATTTCATTGATTAGATTTTCTTTAGCTTGCTCTGAAGAGTTTTGAAGTTGATTGTTAATTGCATCAATTGCTTGTTGTGTTGAGTTTTGTAAATCAACAATTTTAGCTTCAAAGTGTTGTAGATCTGATAAAGAAGATTTAGCTTCAGCGGCTTGTTTTAATAACTCACTTTTAGCTGCTTGATCTTGAGGAAGTGCAGCAATTTTTTCAACAATTTTTGAAGCTAATTCTAGTTGCTCTTTGATTTGAGCTACTTTTTCTTTTGAGTCTGCAGCTAAAAGAAGATCATTAAAGAATGATTTAGTTTCTTCGTTTTGAATATTTGAGTTGATGATTTGTTGTTTTAGTTCTTGTTTTTGTTTATCTAGCTCAATTAGATCAGCTTTAGTTTGATCTAATTGAGACTCATAAATAGAATCTTCAATTTTGTTTAGAAGTTGTTCTCTAAGTTCTTGATTAAAGTTTTGGAGTCCTTGTTCTCCGTTTCCTTTAATAATTTCTTTTAATTCGTTGTATTTATCTTTGTATGAATCAATTAGTTTTTCAATTTCAGAAACTGAATTTTGGTTTTGATCGTTTGTTTTTTCAACAGCGTTTTTAATTAGCTCTTTGAAGTTGTCTTTGGCAGCTGGATTTAAATTTTCTGTTTTAGCAACAGCATTTGTTTTAGCTTGCTCTAGCTCATTGATTTTGTCTTTAAGAGCTTTAAGTTCTTCAAGTGTGCTTACAGCATCAACTTCAGCTTTTAGAGTCTCTTTTGCAAGATCTGAATTAAGCTCAAAAGCATCGATTTGTTCTTTTAGTTGTTGTTTTTTAAGAGCAATTTCTTTTGGTGAACCGTTTAGTTCATCCATGATTTGCTCAAGTTCAGAAAGAGAAGTTGCGTTGTCAATTCTTTGTTTGAATTCCTCTTTTTCTGTTGCACTAAACTCTTTAGCTGTTGTGTTTTGAAGTAGATCGTTTGCTTCTTGTTTAGCTTGAGCAATTTGATCAAGTAGTTTTGAAAATTCTTCAAGTTTTTCAATTGTATTGTTTTGTTCTGTTTTTAGTTGTTCTTTGAGTGTGTCTTTTGCTTGTTGTGAAGTCGAAGAAAGGTTTTCAATTTTTTCAATTAGGTCTGATTGTTTTTGTTTATATTGTTCGATTTGATTGTTTATTTCATTTAGTTTGTCTTTATCTAATGTATTAGCAATTTGGTTATTGAAGTCATCTTTAGCACTTGTGTTGTCTAAAGAATCAGCATTTGAAGATGCATTTTGTTTGTTTTGTGATGTTTGATCTAAATCTGTTTTAAAGTTTTTGAAGTCTTCTAAGGTAGCTAATTGATCTACTTTTGCTTTAGCTTGATCAATTTGATCTTGATCTGTTGCAACAGAATCTTTGGCAAAATTATCAATTTTGTCTTTGTATTCTTGTTTTAGAGAATCTTTGATGTTTTGTTCGATTGTATTTAAATCAGAAGTTGTTGTAATTGCACTAAGTTTATCTTGAAGATTTGAGTCTTTGAATTCTGGGTTTGTAGAAAGATCTGAAAGTTCTTTAATGTCAGCGATTTGTTGTCTGATTGCATCAATTTCATTAGAAAGATTATCAATATCTTCTTCACTTTGAGCTTGTCTTACTTTTGTGTCTAGTTCGTCTTGAATTGCTTGTGGAAGATCTTTTAGTTCTTCTTTAATCTTTTGAATCAGATCAAGTTTTTCTTTGATTCTTGTTTCTTCTTTGATGATTTGTTGAATTTGATTGTAGTCTAAGTTTTTAGCATTTTCTTCGTTGTTTAGTTGAGAATCATAGTCTGCTAATGGTTTTTCATTAGCTAAGTTGTGTTCATTATTGATCAGTGTTGGATGTTGTTGTAGTTCTTTGAGTAATTCTCTTGCTTTTTGAAGTTCAGCAGCTAATAAATCAGCAACTTTTTGTGCTACTTTTTCATAGTGTTCTTGTGTAAATGAGTTGTTTAGTTCATCTTGTAAGAACTTAATTTGATCTTGGTGAGAAGTTGTTGGGTAAGTAGTTGGTAGTTCACCTAGTTTATTAATAGCATTTTGAGCAGCTTCTTTAGCAGCATCTAAAATTGCTTGAGCTTGATTTTTGGCATCTTCATAGCTTGCAATAATCTCTTTTGCACTCTTTGAGTCATCTTGATCAGCATTATTAACAAGTTCTAATAGTTCTTGTTTTTTATCTGAATCTTTTAGACGATTAATAACTTCTAAAGCTTTTTCTTTAGCATCCTTTTTTCATAAAAGATCATCAACTTTTTGCTCAACTTCTTTGAATTGATCAATATTTGTTGCATTTTTGATTTCTTCTTTTAGAGCGTCTTTAGTTTGTTGATCTAGATCAGAATTTTCAACTTTTTTATCTAAAGCTTCTTTTTGGATTGCAAGAATTTCTTCAGGACTTAAAGTTTTTTGTAGTTCTTTTAGAATCTCTTCTTTAATTTGATCGATTTCTTCTTTTGTTTTTGCTTCGTCGATTCTTTTTTCAAATTCTTCTTTTTTAGCTTGATCTTCAACTTTTGAGTTTAGATCTTTAGCTTGCTCTTTTTCAAGATCGATTAGTTTTTGATCTTGTTTTGCAAGAATTTCTTCAATTTCTTGTCTGATTTTGTTTACTTCTTCGATTGTATTAGCTTCTTTGAGTTTGTCAGCTAATTCTTGCTTTTTAGCTTCATCTTTGATCTCGTTTGATCTTTGCTCCGCTTTGTCTTTAGCATCTTCTAGAGCGGATTTTTGTTGCTCTAGGTGTTTTTGAATGTCTTCTAGTAATGTTTGAAGGTTGTTTTTATCTAATGTGTTTTCTGAGTTGTATTCAGAAATAAATTGTTGTTTTTTGTTTTTATCTTCAACATCTTTTAAAAGAGTTTCAATAACTAAAGCAATAGCAACTTTGTCTTCAATTTCTAAAAGTTGATCTCTAGACAAGTTTTCTTGTCTTAGTTCTTCTCTTAGTTGTTCTTTTTTAGAATAAATAGGATCTAAAGCATTGATTGCTTTATTTAGATCTTCAATTAGTTGTTCATCACTTCTTTGACGTGATATTTTATCTAATAATTCTTTAAGCTTAAGTACGTTTTGTTCTGTAGCAATGTTTTCAATTGCATCAAATTCTTTTTGATACAGTTTTTGTCTTGAAGCACTATCAACTTCATTAATTGCTTTTTGTACTTGTTCTCTTAATTTTTGATATTCTTCATCTGTAAGCTGATTTGATTCTTTTGAATCTCTTCACCTTAATCATATTTCTATTGCTGTTATAGTTGAAATACTAAAGGCAGCAATAGATAAACCTAATAATAATTTTTTTGACATTATCCTTTTCTTGACAAAATAAAAGAATATTTGTGGCCAAAGGTTAAAACGACAAGAATCGTTTTAAGTCTATTCAGTTTTTTGAAATAGAAGTCTTCAGCTTTCTATTTATTTTGTCATCCTTTTTACTTTTGTTCATGCGAACTGTATTATTTTACATTATTTTAAAAATAAACAAAGAAAAATTTTAAAAAAATCCCTATTAATAGGCGTTATTTTTGTTTAATATATAAAGAATAATAAAATAAATATTACTAAAACGCTGTTTTAAAGCTGTCACACTAAATTCTCACAGTTTTTTCTAAAACGTGCCTGTGACAGGCGTTTTCGTTTAAATATCAAGTATTTTTCAGATATGGCTATTTTTTAGTAATTTAATAAAATTTTTTCTTATATAATTGAATTATGCTTAAAAATTTAAAGAAAAATTTTATTATTATCGACCTTGAAACAACTGCCGGAAGTATCGAAGAAACTAAGATAATTGAGTTCGGCGCACTAAAAATAGTCAACTGAAAAATAGTTGATGATTTTAATTTTTTAGTTAAGTACCAAGAAAAAGTTGTTAATAAGGGATTTGTGGTTAACAGAATTACAAATCAAGAATTAGATAAAAAAGGTAAATATTTAGATAAAGTGATTGACTATTTTGAAAACTTTAGAGATGGTTTTCAAATAGTAGCTCACGGCGGTAGAGATAATGATTTTAAGATTCTTGAAAAAGTTTATAAAGAACTTGGTTTAGTTTTTAATACTGATGATGCATTGTTAATTGATAGTTTTGATCTTTTTTATGATTTTATAAAAAGCACAACCGATCAAAAAGTTGGTTGTTCTTTAGAAAACATGTGTAAAGTTTTTAAGGTGGAAGAAGAAATTGAACATAGAGCAGTTGCTGATTGTAAATCTTTATTTAGATGCTTATGTGGATTAAGAGATAAAGATTACAATCCTAATATTTTCGAGGAACTAGCAAATGAAATAAGAGCAAGAAAACTCAGAAAGAAAGAAAATGCTTTATGAGCTTTTAGAAGAAGAGTTGCTAAACTTAAAGTAGAATCTAAAAAACTTGAAGATCTAAAATTTTCTTTTTTATTTAGTGAAATAGAGCAAGATGATCAAAACAGCGTCAAAGAAGCTATTTTATTAAACTCGGGTTTAATTGAAGAAGATTGAAAAAAATCTGATGTTGTTTTAGTTGATAAAGATTTAGATCAAGAACAAAAAGAGAATTTTAACAAAGAAAATATTATAGCTTACAATGTAAAAGAGTTTGTTGTTATATGTCTAAACATTAGCCAAGAAACAAAATTTAAAGACATTGTAGAATCCAAAAGAAGAAGAATTTCACAAGACAATCAGAAAGAAGAAAATAAAGAATAAATGAACCAAAACAAAAGAAAAAACGCTTTATTAATAAAAGCGAAAAAGAATAAAAAGGATGAGTTTTATACTCAACTTAAAGACATAGAAAGTGAATTACAATATTACAAACAGCACTTTAAAAATAAAGTTGTTTTGTGTAATTGTGATGATCCTTTAAGCAGTAATTTCTTTAAATTCTTTGTAGATAACTTCAAAGAGTTAGGACTAAAGAAACTAATCGCTTCTTGTTATTTAGAAAATCAAAGAGGTTATTATTTTGAATATAACGGAACAGAAACAGAAACCAAAAACCCTACTTTGGATGATGTTATTTATTTTAAAAATGATGGCGATTTTAGAAACGAAGAAACAATTGAGTTGCTAAAACAAGCTGATATTGTTGTCACAAATCCTCCATTTTCTCTGTTTAGAGAATTTATTTTACAGCTTGTTGAGTTTAATAAAGATTTTTTAGTTATTGCAAATATTAATGCAATAACATACAAAGAAATCTTTAAGTTAATTAAAGAAAATAAAGTATGATTAGGTATTAATTTTGGAAGAGCAATTTCTGGTTTTATTGTTCCTCAAGACTATGAGTTATATGGAACAGAAGCATTTATTGATGCTCAAGGAAATAGAATAGTAGCAACAAACAATTGTCTATGATTAACAACTTTAGATAACTACAAAAGACACCAAAATATTGAACTTAAAATGCAATATTTTGGTAATGAAGTCTATTTTCCTAAATATGATAATTATGATGCTATAAACATCAATAAAACAAATGAAATCCCTTATGACTACAAAGGTCATATGGTAGTTCCGATCACTTTTCTTAATAAATTTAATCCAAAACAATTTGAGATCATTAAATTTAGAAAAGGTAATGATGATAAAGATCTAAGTATTAATGGCAAATGCCCTTATTTTAGAATCTTAATCAAAAACAAACTCATTAATTCTTAAAAAACTCGTTATAGTCTTTTATAACGAGTTTTTTTAATTTTAGATCTTTGTAGTTGACTAATTTGCTTTATTTAATTTTATTACAAAGGAATTTGTTGGGTATTGTCTATCATTTTCAATTACAACATAATTTGTATTTGAGCCATTACTTGATTGTTCTTCTTTTTTGTTATTGATTGAATTTTTAGATTGACTAAAACGATATATTAAACTATGATCTACTGTTTTAAAATCGCTTTCTTTTTTAGGAGTTGCATATGCTTTTAAAACGCCTCTATGCCCTTCTTTTTCATTTATAAAATTAAAATCTTGAGACTGAATTCTAGTTTTTTCTAATTGAGCTAGAGAATAAATTTGTAATAGCGGAATCTCATTAGTATTATTTTTAAAATATTCATTTATTTTTTGAAAATTCGAAACTTCAGACAAATCAAATTCTAAATTAACATAACCCTCTTCTTTTTGGATATCTCTTAAATAAAAAGCCTTATTTAAGATTATTGAAGAAACAGCTTTAGAATCTTTAAAATAATTAATAAAATAAGTATTGATATATTCTTATGTAAAAAGGAAATTATTAAATATTGTTAAAAAAAACATAATTTTAAAAAGATTAGCATCATAAAAGTTTTTGACATTTTATTGACAATTAGTTAATATGCAAAAGGAAAAATTTATGCTATAGTAATCTTTTTTTCCTAAATTTTTCCTAAAGAGGCTATTTTTTGCAAAAAATTTCTATTCTAGAGAGGATAAGTCTCCAGAAAGGATTAAAATGAAACAATTTTTAACATTCCAACAACAACTAAAAAGACTAAAAGAAGTCAAAAATATGAAAACCAAACCAACTCAAGAACAAGAAATAATCAACTATTTAGAGCAAAACAACTATGTGCATTTTTTCACACCTTTTAAACCTGTTTTTGCAGAAATAAAAGACGAAACAGAACTTAATTGAGAAGAAGTTTTCGAAGATTGAAAAGGCAAAAATAAGTATTACAACTTCTTTAAGCAACTTTATAAAACTACTCCAAACAACGATCACATTTACAAAAACTGATTTAGTTTTGAAAAACTCAAATATTTTAATGAGAATAACAAAAAGTTTTCTGACTATCTTTTAATGGGTATTCTAAAATTAGAAAAGAAAATCAAGAGTATATTATCAAACTTTATTGCTAAATGAATTTTTGAAACAGATAATTCTAACTTTAAAGATCAATATGATAAGTGAATTGAATTTCTTGAAACAATTTGAATCAATAAAGAAGGCTTTCAAAAATTCAAATCTAAAATCGACCATAAATCAAATTATGTTTGATTTGATATTGAAAATCTAACTTTAGGTAATTTACAATATTTACTTGAAAATCTATTAAATGATAATAATTTTTTTCTTTCTAACAAAGAAAAAATAGAATTAAAATTTAAAATTTTTGGAAGACACATTAATTATAACAAAATGATTAAACTTCTCTCATTTTCAGTGAGGTTAAGAAATTTTTTAGCACACTCTAAAAATCTTCAGTATTTTTACATTTTAGAAGTAAATGACATCATTAGAAAAGAAATTTCTAAAAAAGATTTTAAAATAGTAATTAAAAAATATAAGCAGAGTAAGTTTATATATTTCTTTTCGAGTAATGAAGGTGTAATTCCTCATTCGTTTGATTTATTAATTGCAAAGCAAAATAAATCAATAAATGAAATGATTCAAGAAGACTTTAAATTCCTAATTCATATTTTAAAAAAGGCGTTTTAAAAAGCCTGCTCTATAAGAGCAAGCTTTTCACTGTTCAACATATTCGTCATTTAAGTCGAAGATACGTTGAGCCGCTAAGGAGCGACCATCTTCCAATAATTAAATACTACCACAAAAAATAAGTTTATGCAAGAAAATAATTTATTTTTTGTTATATAGTTATTTGTTTTACATAAATGATTAAAAGAAAAGGATAATAATGAAACAATTTTTAACATTCCAACAACAACTAAAAAGACTAAAAGAAGTCAAAAATATGAAAACCAAACCAACTCAAGAACAAGAAATAATCAACTATTTAGAGCAAAACAACTATGTGCATTTTTTCACACCTTTTAAACCTGTTTTTGCAGAAATAAAAGACGAAACAGAACTTAATTGAGAAGAAGTTTTCGAAGATTGAAAAGGCAAAAATAAGTATTACAACTTCTTTAAAATCTCTTTATAAAACAAACGAAAACAACGATCATATTTACAAAGTGTGATTTAGTTTTGAGAAACTAAAATATTTTAATGAGAATAACAAAAAGTTCACTGACTTTCTTTTAATCGGTATTCTAAAATTAGAAAAGAAAATCAAGAGTATATTGTCAAACTTGAAAACACAAAATTATCTTATATGATAAGGTGCAATTTTTGGTTAATTTTGATGGTTCTAAAGGAGCTATACCATTTACTTTTGACATATTGCTAAAAGATAAAGATATTTCAATAAATAATTTAATTTTAAACGACTTTAAAATTTCTTATAAATGTATTAAAAAAGAATTTTAAAAACCTGCAATAAGCAGGTTCTCACTGTTCTGGATATTTGCACTTAAGCAACAGATAGCCAAGAGCCGCTAAAGAGCGACCATCCTTCGATAATTAAATACTACCACAAAAAATAAGTTTATGCATGAAAATAATCTATTTTTTGTTATATTGAAATATATTATTTATTCTTTAACTAAAAAGGTTACAAGCTGTAACCTTTTTGCTTATTATTTAATTTTGGATAATTCTTGCTCTATTTCTTCTATTGAAGGTAAGCTATTTTTGTATTCTTCTTTAATGAATTTATTGATTTCATATTTGCTTATTCCGATAGGTTGAGAAATGTTTTCTAAAGAATATTCAGCAACTACATCATCTTTATCTTTGCAGATTAAGATTCCGATTGTTTGATTATCTTGTTCTGTTCTTAGTTGTTTATCAACGGCTGTAACATAGAAGTTGAGCTGTCGTATAAATTCGGGTTTAAATTTTTCTGTCTTAAGTTCTATAACAACATAGCTTCTTAATTTAAGATGATAGAAAAGTAGATTGGTGTAAAACGAACTGTCTCCCACTTTAATGCTATATTGTCTTCCGATGTATGAAAAACCTGTTCCTAATTCTAATAAAAAGTCTGTTATTTGCTTTATTAAAGAATCTTCTAGATCTCTTTCGTTGTATTTTTCTGTTATTGTAAGAAAATCAAAGTTATAAGGATCTTTTAGTGTTTGTTTAGCTAAATCAGACTGAATTGAAGGAAGTTTTGCATCGAAGTTTGTGATAGCTTTTCCATACTTTGCAAAAAGATTAGACTCAATTTGATGTTCTAAAACATTTCTGCTTCAACCGTTTTCAATTGTCTTTTGAATATAGAATAAAGCTTCCTCGATTGTTTTTGATTTATACACAATCTCTTTATTGTGTTCTCAAGGAATGAGTTTGATTTTGTTTAGAATCTCTTTTTGTGTTTTTGTAGTTTTATTATTGTTAGTATAAAATTTATACCAATGTCTAATGTGCTTGAGGTTTTCTATTGAAAATCCCTTTGCAAAAGGAAATCTTCTTTTAAGATCTAAACTTAATGATTTAAGAAAATCTTCTTCTTGACTTGTGATTTCTTTTGAAATGTTTCAATACAATTGCAATAGTTGTGAATTAACTTCAAGGGCTGCATTGTATTGATGGTTTTGGATTTGATTAGTTATGTTATTTAATCATTGTTTATATTCTCTATTTAGCACTTCTTCTCTTTGTTTCATAAATCCTTAAGACTAAAAATCTTCGAATTCTCAGTAGTATTCTTTGTATTCTTCTCTTGCAATCTTTCTCGCTCAAGCTCTTAGATATTTTCTGTGAAAATATGGAGAAAAGTCAGGATATCTTTTCTTGATTTCTTTTAAATTGTTTTCTAGATCATCATAGATATCAGGCATGATTGCATCAATGCCTTCATCTCAGTTATAATACCTATAAACATTTTCATCTGTTGCATAGAAACGCAACAGATAAGCATTGATGTAGTAATAATCAATTTTGTCTAAATTATAAAGATCTTTATTTTCTAAATCAGGGACATAAACAATATCAAAAGCATAATCTTTGTCTTTTACAGTTCTGTGTTTTTGTTTGTTATTAGTTATATAAATTCCTTTTAGATCATATCGATCAACATTGATAAACAGAACATCTTTAATACCAAGCCTAATAAAAACATTGTTTTCTGCTGTTGGATAACGGTGATTAGATTTTCTATAGATTTCATAAAACTGAACTCAAAAAGCTTCTTTATATCTTTTTGTCTCTCTCATTTTAAACCTCTTTTAGCAATTTATTTAATAAACTAATAAGCAATTCTTTTGATATGTTTATATTTAATTCTGCGTTTATTTGATCAAAGATAGTTGAGTTGTTAGCATCATTAACATAAACTATTAAATAACTTAAATATTGTTCTAAAGTAACGCTTTTTTCAAAGCGTTTTAAATAAAACATATTGGATAAAATTTGGATTAGCTTTTTGATATCAACTTCAAATTTTTTTAGCATTCAAATTAAATCTGTTAGATTTTGTAATTCTTTAACATTTCCGTAGTTATCTAAAAAGTTTTCTGTTTGATCACTTTTGATTTTTTCTTTTTTGATTGCAATAATCTTGTTTGATAAATACTTTTCTAAAAGATAAATATTGATTTTAGTTTGTTGATCTCCAAATTCAAAATTTAGAGCTTCAGTTTCATAGTTTTCAGTTTCATAAACTAAATCAAAATTGATTTTAACACTGAATTCTTCTTTTTGCATTTTAAATTGATAAACATTAAAAACATCATCTACATCGTATTTATCATCGTATAAAAAGAGTTTTAAATCTTTTTCATCTTTAAAAATATCAATTAATATCTCTTTTAAAACTTTGAAATTATTTTCAATGTTTTTAAAATTGAAATCCAAGTCTTTTGGCATTCTAAAATAAAAACTGATATTATTGCTATTTAAACCTTTCAAAAACAAAACATTAGAACCTTCAAGAACAAAATGTTGATTATATTTATCATTATCAAAGATTTTATAAATTATAAAATTCATAAATTCTTGTCTATTTGATATTCTATTAAGTTCCTTCATTTTCTTCTCCTATTAAAGATAGTATTTTGTTTTTAACCGGCCAATTCACTTTCGTAGTCATCTACTATTTTGTAACTATATCCTTTTATTTGATTATATAGTTCTGGATTGCTTCTTTTTACTTTAATTTCTGTTGAATCTCTGCCAAACTGTTTAACATATTCTAATAGAACGTTTAAGTTCTGAATTCCCTTAGAACTAAGTTTTGCATTTTGAGAATCAGCTACAATTCTAAGATTTTGAGTTGATCTTTTATTAGAAAATAGAATTTCTGATTTAGGATCTGCAAAAGGATTTGTATCTAAAATGTCTACAAATTGTGCTTCATTTAATTGGGTTGTTGTTAATTCATAAGTTTGAGAATTGTTGAAAAACTCTATTCTTCTTAATTTTCTTAATCCATTAGATTCTTTATAAATATCTTTAAACACTAAACCTTGTAATGTTTTGATTTGCGGTGCATATTTAAAGGAAATTCCTGTTGGATAGCTATTTCCACCTTCGTTGTGATCTGGATCTAATCCTGCACCATATCCACCTTGGAAGAACGGTTCATTGTTTCTAACAAAATAAACCATTCTTAATCCATTATTAATATCAGCTATTGAATCTGTGTCTTTAAATCCTATTGTATTAAATACAATTCTTGTAGGTATTTTTTCACCTTTTGGATAATCAAAACTTACGTTGTAATCACCTGTCGCAACATAAGCAACTTTTTTAAGTGCTAATGGCGGAATAGATCATTCTTCTTTCAGTGAGTTTCCTGAAGTATATAGTCCTAATTCATCAATTTCTTTACCTTCTAGAGCAAATAGTGCTGATGTATTTTCTGTTTCGAAGAATAGTTCTAGTTGTGGTAGTTTTTGTGGTATTTCTTTAATTATTTTATAGAATGCTTGATTGTGGTCTTTAGAACCAATATTAATAATTTTATATGAAGTAATATCTTCATTAGCAGCAACTAATTTTTTAATTAGTTCTAGAGTTTTAGTGTATCCTGCACGATTTGAAGCATCAATTGTGATTCTAATACCTGTATTTCTTTTTAGTGATGGATCTGGTTCAATTTTATCTAATCTTTCGACTTTGATTCCATCTGTATCAGTTTCAATTCCATAATTAATTCATTTTGGATCTTTGGAAATATTAGTGATTTTTCATCCTTCATATTTTCCTTCTAATAGATCTCCGGGAGTTCTACCAAACTCTGATTTATAACCAAAAGCTCTTCTTGTGTAGTTATCATGAATTAGTCTTGTTATAACTGTGTTGATTAGTGGAGTTGCACTATATGATCCAATTCTACCTTCTTCATCAATATAAACGTTGTAATCTTTATCATTGATTACATAACCTTTAGCTAATAATTCATTAGTTCTAGGTTGTATTTCTGTTATTTTTGATGTTTCAATGTAAGGAAGGATTCTTAATGCTCTTTCTGGAATTAGTGGTTTATCTGGTTTAGATTCATCTACTAATTGGTTGTGTAATTCTTGTTCTAAAACTCTTTTTCCTTCATCGCTTAAAAAGTCTTTAAGTCTTGGGATGTTTTTTAGTAATCTGTGATATTTATCAATAATTCTATCAAAATATCTTTTGTTATTTCCTCCTGGAGTATCATAGTGTCTTCTGATGTCTTCTAATGATTGAAACGCTCCTGGTCCACCAACTTTAAAGTCTTTTAATAAATGTTCTGGTGCATCTTTTCTAAAAGTGTCTAATGCTTGTTTTCTAACTTCTCTTTTTAATTCATCTGTTACTTCAACTGAAGTTATTTCTGAAACTAAAGTAGCAAGATATTCAATTCTGTTAGTAATTCCATTTCTAACATCGTTTTGATTTGGGACTCTTGGTACTAATTCTTTTTTACCTGTAACTCTGACGTTTACATCACCGAATTTAATGTAAAACTCATTATCTTTGAGTGGTCTTGGTTTTGGTTTTGTTTCTTCTTTTGGAGTTGGTTCAGGTTCTTTTTGAGTTGGTTCTTCTTTAGGTGGATCTTGTTCTATAACTTCTTCATGGACTGTATTTTTGTCTTCTGTTTCAATAACCTCTGGTTGTTCATCATCTTTAACTACAGGAGGGAGTGGTTCTGGTTGTTTAGGTGTTTCAATGATAATTTCTTTTGCTGGTTCTTCTTTAGGAGGTTCGAGTTGTTTAATCTCTTCTTTTGGTTTTTCTGGTTCTTCTGGTTGTTTAATATCTTGTTTTTCTTCTTTTGGAGGTTCTGGTTGTTTTGGTTTTTCTTTAGGTGGTTCTTCTGTAATTGGTTTTGGTTTTTCTTGATCTACTTTTATTTCTTCTTTTGGTTGTTGTGGTTTAGGTGTTGGTTTTGGTTGTTCTACTGGTGTTGTTTTAATTGGTTTATTGTTTTTGTCTCTAATGGAGTTTTGTCCTTCTTTAAAAGAAACTCTTCTGTTGTTGAGCTGGATTTGAGTATCTTGTAAAAGATACTTTCTGTCATAAGCATTTTTTGAACTGCTGCTTGCAAAATAAACAGTAGTAGGAACTACTGTTACTGCAATAGAAGGTAAACCAAATATTACTAGTGTTTTAGCTGTTTTAGAAAGTTTCATCATATATCCTTTATTATAGAATTATTATTTATTATTATCTTATTAATTTAATTATATCATTTTGTGTTGAAATGTATATTTCAAAAGGGAATACAATGGATTTTAAAATAAAAAAAACAAGAAAATAAATTCTTGTTTGTTTGTTATTTAAGCTCAAGAGGAATATAAATTTTTTGAGTTCTGCTCTCTCTGTAATATTCGAAAAATGAATTTTTAAAGTCTTCATTACGTACAGCAGCTAGATCTCTAATTAGCAATAATTTAGTATCTATATTTTTTCCATCTTGAAAGTAAGTGTTGTTGGGACTGAAAATTCAATCAATAACTCTATTCTTAAACGCTTGTAAACCAGATACTTCTAAAATCTTTTCTGGTCTTTTTGTGTCTAAATTATATTGATCAAATGTTTCTAGATATGATTTTGAAACTGTTTTAAATGAAATTTCATCAAATCTTCTTATGTTATATAAAGGAATTGCACTTAAACCAGTACCTCCTCCACCAGTTCCATATTTTCTAAATCATTCATCATTTCTTCGTTTTCCATCTTCAGACATTGTTGAAAATCCGAGTGCGGCACTATTTTGGAATGAATTAATATTTCCAATAAGTCCTTTTATTTGTCTTTGAGGGAATGAAATAGTTTTCATGTATGTATCAACAATTTTCAACACTTCATATTGTGTTCTAGCTTGATCAAATTTATAATCAGAAAGGAAATCATCTAATACAGTTTTTGGAACTCATAAGATACCCTCTGGATTTCCTTTACCTCTATTACCTAATCCAAATTCGGTACTTTGAATATCAGCATCTCTTATGAGTTTATCTTTTATTTCTTTTTTAAATTTTGCTAATGGGCTTTCACTGTTATTTATTGCTTTTTCTAAACGATCTAGTATTTCATAGAATTTTTTCTCAGGATTTTTTTCATTATGAAGATTTTTTATTTCATTTTCTTCGTTTTCAAAAGGTTGTTTATATGAAGATGTATCGAATATGTTAAAGTTGCTTGGATCAGGTTGAGGAGCAGTGTCTCTTGCTTGTTGCAGTTTTATTGCTAAATAACCTTTAAATAAACTTTCGCTTCTTGCGTTATTGGCACTTCAGCTATTTCATTCTGCTCCATAAACATTTGGCAGTTGATCTTTATTTCTTTCTAAATCTTCTCTTTCTATTTTTTCTTGTTTTAATATAGCTTCTTGAACTTGTTGTCTTGTTAGTGTTGCAACTCCTGTTGCTTGTGGATTTCTGATTAATTCATTTATAGCAAAAATATTAATACTGTCTTTTGGATTTAGCGAAATTCCGGAACCTAAACTATTATTTGCAGACACAGGACGAACAATTCTATTTAACATTAATGTTTTAGTAATAATTTCAAATTTTAGATTTTCTGTTTCTTCTGCTGAAATTGAAGGATCATTTAATCTTTCTCTATATGAATTTTTTAATGATTGATTTTCAATTTTATTTAAGTATGTTTCTGCTTCTCTCTTGAATTGTTCTTTTTTACCAGAATCAGCCATGTATTGTTTTATTTTAGCTTTAATAGCTCTTAGTTGTTGAACATTTTGTGCACTATCTTTATCTGAATTAAATCTACTTTTAGCAGATTGATCACTCAATTTATTAATTTCATCTTGAACTTTTCTTTTCTCTGCTTCAAATTCAGTATTAATTTTGTTTTGAACGTCTTTTAGTTGTTGTGCTGTTGTTGCGGAACTTAGTTGATTTTGAAGTTCGGTATAAGTAGATGAAACAACAGTTTCTCCATTGTCTCTTGTAAGACCTACTGCTTTAGGCAGTAATGTATTAACAATTGTATTTTTGAGTGTATTAAATGAATTTTCTGCTTTTGTTTTTTCTGCATTAATTGCATTAACATCATCAGATTTCAATACTTTTTTCAGTGAATCATTTTTAGTATTGTCGTCTGTTTGTTTTTCTTTAATTACTCTAATTGCTTGTTCTAATGGAGCTTTAATTTGCTCTGCTTTATTTTTGATTTCATTTGCTCTTTGAACTGTAATATTAGCATTATTTAGTTCTGTTAATCAAGCACCTTTTTTGGTTTCTCCAGCATTTAAACCATTTACAGTTTCTGAAGGTAATGTATTAACAACATCTTTTGCAACTTTTACAACACCAAATGAAACTGCTTCATTTTTAATTGCATTTAATTTTGCAATTGTATTTCTTTCATTTTCTCTGTTTGCATCATTCAACTTAGAATTGAGTTCTCTGTATTTTTCACCGTTAACAGTATTAACTTCATTAACTCTTCCTTGAGCTTCATTTTTAGCTGTATTGTAGTAACCTTCAGCAAGGTTTTTATTTCTATTTAATTCATCTTCATTTACATTTTGTGCATTAACTGCATTTAATAATGTTTGATATTGTGCATGTCCTTGAGCTTTATGAACAGAAGCAAGAGCTTCTTGTTTTTTGTTATTAAGTTCTGTAATTGCCTCTTGTTTTTTAGCATTAATTGCAGCAGTCGTAGAAGCTTTATTAATAGCATCAAGCAATTGAGCTCTTTTAGTATTGCTATTAGATAATTTATTAATTTCGGTTGTTGCTGATGCTTTAGCAGCTAAAAGATCATTAATGTCTCTTCTCAAATCTCTTAATGATTGAACAGTTGTTCAAGCATTTTTACGTTGGATAAATGGAGCTTTAGCTTCATTTGAACCTAATCTATCGATTTTGTTTTGAGCTAACCCTAATTCTCAATCGGTTTCTTGTTTTGCTAAACGATAGGCTTCTTTTAGTTGATCTTGTGTAGTTGCTCTTGCAAGTTCAGCTTTAAGTTCTTCATGAGTTTTTCCTGGTCTTCTGTTTGGATAATTGTCATCATACGGATCTATATCTAATCCAACAGTTTTATTAACTTCAGATTGAGCTTTTGTTCTTTCAGCATTTAATGTATTAATAGCTGATTGCTTCTCATTTTCTATTGGTTGTATTGTTTGAGCCCCTAAAACAGCAGCAAGAGCATTATTTTTTGGTGTTCCTGCTGAAAGTTTATCAACTTCAACTAAAGCTTCATCCATTTTTGGTTTTAGTTGTTTTGCAAGTGCGGCAATTTCATCAATTCTTGCATTTGTTGGTGAACTTAAGTTTGTTTTTGCTCTATTTAATTCTTCTAATAAACGTTGTCTTGTTGTATTAGAAATTCCCGCTCTTTCTGGTAGTGTTTTAACAGCAACTTCAGCAGCAGCAATTTTTGCATCTCTAATTGCTTTTTCTTTTGCTGCTCTTGCTTGTTGAGCAATCTCTTTTAATTTAGCAACTGTATCTCTTTGGTGAGCTTGATTTGATTGAGTTAGTTTGTTGTTAAGTTCTGTGTATTTTGCATTTGCAGATGGATAATGTGTTAATTCATTAACAGCATTTTTTGCTGCTTGTAATTCTCTGTTGTAAATTGCTTCAGCATCAGATTTTGCTTTTTCTAATTCTGCTTGAGTTGCGTTGGCAGTAATTTTAGCTTTTAGAGTGTTATATTGGCTATCGCCATTAATTTTCTCTACAGCACTATTTGCTGCAGTTTTTGCTGTGTCTAAAACTCTTTGTGCATCATTTTTGATACCATCAACTTCAGAAGCACTATTAGAGTTTCTAACTCTATTCGCTCTATCTTGTTGTTGATCTGCTTTTAGTTTGCTAATTACATTAAGAGCTTCTTGTTTTTTCTTAATTAGTTCTACTTTGTTTTTAAAGTCGTTTAATGAACCAATTGTTTGAGTACCATTTGCATTTTTTGTTTCAAATTCTGTTCTTAGAGCTGATTTGAATTCATTTGGTTCTGGAATTGCATTGATCAATCTTTCAACTTCTTGTTTTTTAGGATCAAATTCAGTATTTGAACGATTAATAATATCGTTCATTTTTGCTTCAGTATAGTTAGAACCAGCATTTTGTAAGTCTGTTCTTAAAGTATTTTGTAATCCAGTTGAAGAACCAGTTAGTCTTTCAATTGCTTTTTGAGCATTAGAGTGAGCATCTTGTAGTGTTTGAGTTGCGGCTTGTTTAACTCTGTTAACTTCATCTACTGTATTAGCTGTTTTTAATTGATTTAATTTATCGTTTTTATTAGCTAAACGATCAATTAAAGTTAATGTATCTTTTTTAGCAAGTGCAAGGGCATTGATTTTTTGAATTTCGCTTATTTCATCAATGTCATCACCTTTTAATTTTTCTTTTAGTGCAGTTTTAATTGCTTCTTTAGCTGCATTATCTGAATATGAAATAGAATCAATTGTTGCTAATGCTTTAAGGATTTCGTTTTTCTTGTTATTGAATTCTGCTCTTAAACCATTATTTCCTGTTATAGCATCATTTGTTGTAGCGGCATCAACTCTTGTTTTAAGAGCGTCTCTAACTCTATCAGACATTGCTGCTGGATTTTTTGAAGAAGCAAATTGATCAATTTCTTGTTTTAGAGCATTTTTTAGATCTTGCAGTGATTTATTAGCATCTAATTGACGTTGAATTCTGTTAATAATATCTTGAACAGTTGCTTGATCTTTTGCATTTTGAATTTCTGTGTTGTAGTTTGTTTTTTGATTCTCATCACTCAATTCATTTTTCTTAGATACAGCTTCTTTTTTAAGTCTATCAATTGCATCAAGTCTTGAACTTAAATCATTAACTTCGGCAGCTGTAGTAAATCCTTTTGCTTGATTTTTTAGTTCTTCTTTTGCTGCATCTGATGTATTTTCTAATGAACTAATTTTGTTTAAAACAGCTTTTGTTGCTTCATCTAAACGACTGATATCAATACCTAATAATTGTATTGCATCGGGGTTAGCTGAACTTCTTGCTTCATTTAGTTTTTGTTTTAGAGCATTTTTTGCAGTTTCATTTTGATCTAGAGAATTGATTTTAGTTTCTAGATCTTTATATATTTGTGCTCTGTTTTTTACACCCGCAACTTCAGTTGTTGATTTTGCTGCTTCAAGTTCGTTTTTATATGTTTCTTTAACACCTTGATCACCAATTGTATCAATAATAGCTTTGGCTTCAGCTTTTCTTGTTTTTAGATTCTCTAAAGTAGTTTTCAAGTTGTTTAGAGCTGTTTCTGTTGAAGCTGCTTCTGCTCTTGCTTTGAATTCATTTAATACAGAATCATTGCTATTTCCAATAAATGTTGGATCGTTTTTATCAAGCATTTTCTTAATTTCATCAAATTTTGTTTTGATTGTTTCTGCTTCTGTTTTAACTGCTGCTAAATCTTTTTCATTAGGTTTAGTTGCATCTGGTTGTTCTAGTGTTGCGTCTAATACTTTGTTTTTTAGAGCATTCTTTTGAGCTTCAGATAGTTTGTTTTCTGTTCTTGCATTGTCTAATTCTGTGTTTAGTTCTGTTTTTTTAGTTTCCAGAGCTTGGATTTTGGCTTTAAGATCTTGTAGCTGTTGTTTGTTTGCAACAACATCTACAAGAGCTTTTAGTTTATTTTTAGCATCTGCAGAGTGTAGATCTGAAGCATCAATTAATCCTTTTTGATCATTTTTTAGTTTAGCTAAAGAATCAACAGGGTTTTGGATTTCTTTTGTGATTTGATCTAATTCTTCTATTGTTGTTGCATCTTTGATTCTATTATCAAAAGCATTTTTGTCTGCTTGTGTAAAATCAACATCACCAGCATTTTCTTTAAGTGCTTGTGTTTGTTGTTTCTTTTGCTCAAGAGCTTCAAGTTTTTTAGCAAAATCTTGTAGCTCTTCTAGTGTGTCATTAGCATCTGAATTAAGTTGTTGTTTTAGTTTTTCTTTGGCGCTGTCTGAATTGTTTTGTGAATTGATTAGATCGCTAACTGCTGCGTATTGTGTATTATAAGCATCAATTTTGTTTTTGATGTTTTTTAATTCTTCTTCTGTGTTTGCTTGTTTGATTTCTTCTTTGAAGTTTGTTTTAGCAACAGGGTTTAAAACGTTTTCTAAAGCAGAAACAGCAGCTTCTTTAGCACTCTTGAAGTTTTCAATTGTTTGTTTTAGATCGTTGATTGTTTGGTTTGGTGTTTGGTTGTTGAAACTATCTACTGTTGTTTTTAGTTCTTCAAGTTTAGCTGAAGAAGAAGGGTTATTAGGATCTTGTTGAAGAGCATTGATTTTTTCTTTGATTTCTTCTTTTGCTTTAGTTACTACTTGATCTAATAGTGCACTAATTTCATCTGGTGTTGTTTTAGATGAAATTAGTGTGTTTAGAGCATCATCTTTAAGTTCAGCAGCATCAACTACTTGTGATTTTTCTTTGATTTTTTCAATTGTTTGAGCAACTTCATCTGCTTTTTGTTTTGTTTGATCAATTGTGTTGTTGTCAATGATTTCTTTTTTAAGAGCATCTTTTAGTTGTTGTGATGTGTTTGGTAATTTTTGATCAATGTAATCAAGAGCTTCTTTTTGTTTTTTGATCTCATTTGCTTTAGTTACTACATCATTGATATCTTTGATGCTTAAAGGTTCTTTTTTAAGTTGTTCTTTAAGTTCATTGATTTTAGACTCAAAAGGATTTTGGGAATCTACTTGGACATCTTTTGTTAATTCAGTTACTTCTGCAAGAGCATCTTGTGCTTTTTTGATTTCTTGATCTAAGATTTCTTTAGCTTTTTTAGCTATTTCTTCAAAGTGTTCTTGGCTGAATGAAAGATTCTTAGATTCTTCTAAGTTATTAACTTTATCATTTATTTCTTTTGAACCAGATTCTTTTAGTTTATCAATTGCTTCTTGAGCTTTTTGTTTAGCTGCATCAACAGTCGCTTTAGCTTCTGCTTCTACTTTTTTGATTTCAGCTACTTTTTCAGCTGTTGTTTTGTCAGATTTTTTGATTTGATCAATTTTATCTTGCAACTCTTTTTGTTTTTGAGGATCAGCAAGCTTTTTGATTTCTGCATTTGCAGAATCAACAGCTTCAGCAAGTCCAAGAGCAATGTTGATTTTATCTGAAGTATTTTTTAGTTGATCGCTATTTTCAGCACCATTGATTTCAGCTATTAAATTAGATCTTTCTGGATCTTGAAGATTTGAAGAAACAACCTTGTCTACTAATGCTTTTTTCTGTGCATCAAGTAACTCTTTGTCAGAAAGAGTTTGTTTTAGATTATCAATAATCTCTTTTTTGATTGCTTCAATTTGATCTTTGGTTTTGGCTTCTTCGATTTTTTTGGCAAATTCTTCTTTTTTAGCTGGATCTTTGATGTTTTTGTTGAGAGATTCGGCTTCTTTTTTGTATGGTGTTAGTTTTTGTTCGTTGATTTGATCTTCAATTTGTTGTCTAACTTGATCAACAGCCATTTTATCAATTGCTGCATCAAGTTTGTCTTTTAGTTCTTGTCTTTTAGCAGGATCACTAATGTATTCTAGTCTTTGGTTCGCTTTGTCTCTTGCTTCTTTTAATAAAGCATCTTCAGAATCAATAGCACCTAGAATTTTTGCATAAAGATCTTTAAGTTGGTCGTAACTATTGGTGTCTGCAGAATTATAAAGAGCTACAAATTCTGCTTTTTTGTCTTCAGTTTTAATGTTTGGTAGTGCTTCTTCAATTAGTTTTGCAACAATTGCTTTTGCTTGAATATCAGAGATTTGATCAATGGTTAATGCGTTGTTAAGTTGGTCTTGAAGTTGTTGTTTTTTGTTGTATTGATCAGATAGTTTGTCAATGTCTTTTTTGGTTTGTTGTTTGTTGAAATCTAAACTTTCAATGTTGTTTAATTCTTTTTCTAGTTCAGCTAGTTTTTTAAGGTTGTCTTCAGAATAATCGCCAATTGCATCAAGTTTAGCTTGGAATTTAGCTTTTTCTTTTTCGTTTGTTTTGGCATTGATTCTGTCTTGGAGACGTTGTTTGTAATTATTGTATTCTTGTGCTGGATTTTTTGAGTTTCTTATTCATAAAATAATGGCGGTAATAGCTGAAGCACTAAAAGCTGCTGCAGCTAAACCTAATAGTAGTTTTTTGGCCATTAGTTACTAAAAGTATCTAACATATAACACAATAACTAAAATTAAAGCAATTAATCAAGCTCCTCCATATAGAACGATTGTTCAAAATGTAGTTCATCAACTTGATTTTTGATCACTCACAACTACTTCGTTTTGTTTTTGGTTATCAAAAACTAAGAAGTATGAAGTATTTTTAGAGTCGCTTTTGTAGATTTCATATGGATATTGGTTTTTAGCAACAAATCCAATGTGGTTGTTGTTGTAGCTTACAAATGATAATACTTCAGCTAATCTCACTGTTTTATTATGTTTATTTTTGTAATAAACATGAGATAAATCAGAGTATTTAACATTATCACTAACTAAAATCTTTTCAGTAATATCTTGTTTAGATTTTGCAAGAGATTCTTTAGCTCTTGTAACTAAGAATTTAGACTCATCATCAAGTTGTGGGTTTTCAAGAAGTTTGTTTGCACTTACTTGTGCTTTTGAAATTTGTTCTAAAATTTCATTTTGATCTTGTTGTGAAGTTTGTTTAGGTTCTGAAACAGAATATTGTTTAAGAACTTTTTGTACTTTGTTTGAATATACTAATAAAGCTTCAGTTTGTGTTCTAAGTGATAGATCGTTTAGGTTGGCATAACTAATAACATCATTTCCGCCAACAATCACTTCTTTGATAACTTCTACTTCTTTAATAACTTCAACTGGTACTTCTTTGATTACTTCAACTTCTTTAATAACTTCAACAGGTACTTCTTTGATTACTTCCACTTCTTTGATTTTTTCAACTTCTTTAATAACTTCAACTGGTACTTCTTTTAAGACTTCAACTTCTTTAACAACTTGAACTTCTTCTACAACTTTTTGAGGTTCTTTTGCAACAGTTTCTTCAAAGATTCTTCTTTTTAAGGCTTCAACTTCTTTCATCAATGCTTCTTTGTCAGCATTTGAGTCTTTAAGTTTTTCCATTAGCTCTCTGATCTCTTTTTCATATTTACCATTTGTATCTTTTAATAGAGAATCTAATTCATTAATTTCAGTAGTCAGCTTCTCAATTAAAACTTCTTTTCTTGATTTTCTTCTTTCAGGAATAAAATCATCATCAACTGGGAAGTATGTATTGTGATCTCTGATTATTTTGAAGTCGCTAATTGTTTTATTAAAAGCTTTAGCTGCATCTTCATCTCTAAATAAAGTATTTTTAGAAACAAAGATTTCTGCAAAAGCATCATCTGCATTAACATTTCCATCGTATTTATCTACTTCGATGTCATGTTCCATGATTCCATCTGCATTTTTTAAAGAAGCAATATCTCCACCAAAAACTCTTTTATCGGTTTTGAAGTATGTATAACATTCATAACCTAATGATAAGAATCAGTTCAGTGCCTCTTTTCTTGTTTTAAAAAGCGCTAAAGGTGATTTAACCTTTGGGTGCTTTAGAGACCAAGGATAGTTTTTATCTACGCTTGGCTTATATTCGCATAATAAACGTTTCATTTTTTTGTCCTTTTCACATTTTTTTATAAAATTATATTACTCTAAAGAATTTTTTTAGTGTTTTTGTGCTTTTTATGAATTTTTTCGCGTTTTTTTCTGTAAAAATGCGTTTTTTTTTTTTTTTAGCAGGAATTTTTAATTGTTTAATTGCTTAATAAAAAGACAAAAATAACACATTGACACTGTAAAAAGGACAAATTTTTATTAGTCTAAACTTATAAAAAAAACGTTTGAAATTTCTTGAATTTTTAGCTTGATTGTGTTATGATTTATATATAGAAATAAATGAATAAAAGAACAAGAAAAAAATAAAAATGGATGAAAAAAAGGTGATAAAGGAATGACACAAAAATCTTCAGAAGATTTTAAAAAACACAAACAAGAATTTATAGATTTTATAATTTATAAAGTTTTTAGTTCTCAATACAGAAAGTTTTTTGTTTTAGAAAATTCTGAATCCATTCTAATAAAAACAAAAAACGATGAAACAATAGAAGAAATTTACTTTAGAATAGCTAACGACGTTGACTTTAATATGAAAAAGATCAATAACAAGTCTTTAACTGTTTTTGAAATTATGAAAGAGATATTTTCAGATGAAGAAAATATAAAAGTATTTATAAACAATAATTCCAATCAGGAACAAAATAAGTTTATTTTAAACATTAAAAATTTTAATCCAAAAGAAAATGAAATCAATGTCAAAATTGATATAACTCATGACAATAAACCTTATACAATAGAAATTGAAACCTTTAAATATAAAAATCAAGAAACAGAAATAAGAACATATAACATAGAAAAATACATAGCAAATAAAATCATTAGTCTTAGAAAAGTTAAAAACCAGAAACTTTTACAAAAAGAACTGAAAAACCCTTTAGATTACTATTATTTTGATAATGAAAATGCAAAAATTTTGGATCTCATGTGATTCTTTGTTAATTTTAAATTTGAATACAAAGAAATAAAAAGAAATTTTGAATTGATGTTTGATTCTACAATTTTTGATTTTCAAATATCGCCAAAAGAATATTTACAATACATAAATAACTATTTCAATTTAGCAGAAACTAAATATAAAATTCAGGATTTTCTTGTAGAAACAAAAATGAATGAGTTTTTTAACGAAAACCATTTTTCAACTCTTATTCATAACACCAGAAAAATTTTGGAGGAATTTTAAAATGATAATTAATCCAAATCCACTTTGATTTAAACAAAAAAGAAGAAAAGAAAATTACATAAACGTTTCTGCTTACAATAATATATACAAAAAAAATAAAATTAAAGACATAAAATTCTTTATTCAAGATAGAGAAGAATACAGAACTTTCTACATTACAAACAACATCAATAAACAACACTATACAAAACAATATAACTTCCCTGAAGATATAATATTCATCCCAGAACTAAAACATGAACTCAATAAACTTGATTTAGTAGATAAAATCTACATTCACTCTTATTTACTTAAATTTTATGCAACAGAAAAAGACGTCTTTGAGTTTTACAATTATAGAGATAGTTTAGATTTTGTTTGTGAGCAAAATCAAAGGGATGATTGAGAAGTTTTATTAAGAAGATTTAAAAAGCGTTTTCCTGTATTTTCAAAAGAATTTAATACAGAAAACCTCTTTAAATGAGCTTCTATAATCTACAGAGAAGACACACTTATTCCAAGTGAATACATAAAAAAATGATAAGGAGATAAAATGGACAAAAGACAACTCAAAAAACAAGAATTTATGGATTTTATTATCTTTAAAATCTTTAGTTCAAAATACAGAGATTACTTTGTTTTAGAAAATTCTGAATCTTTATTTATTAAATCCGAAAATATTCAAAATTCAAGAACAATCGCCTTTAGACTACCTGATGATATCGATTTAAACATTACCATTTTAAAAGAATATTACAATAAAGTAATTGCAATTTTAGAAGAAATATTTAAAAATGAAAAGGATATTTCTATTGAACCAAATCTAAATATTTTTGAGAGAAAGCACAGAATCATTGTAAATATAAAGAAAATAATTGATCACAAAATAATTCACAACGTAAAAATAGATGTAATACATGATAAAAATGATTACAAAATTGAAAGAGAATCTTTTCAATATCAAAAACAAATGATTTTAATTCAGACATACAATATTGAAAAATATATTGCAAATAAAATACTCTCTTTAAGAAAACAAAAGACTTCAAATGAAAATGCTGTTCACTGATTAGATAACTACAAAACAGAAAATGAAGAGGCCAAAATTATTGATCTATGATGAATGATGACACACTTTATTTACAATCCATCAGAACTTAAGAGAAATCTGAAAATCATGTGGCAAAACAAAAGTTTTGCAAAAGATATTTCTCTTTTAGAATACTTAAAATACTTATTAAATCTACTTAAAAACGATCTTTTTTATAAACACATAAAAGATACCATTACACAAAATCAAAACCTTAGAAAACTAAAGGAATTTGATGAAAGAACATGAGAGTGATTCAGAATATCCATTGATACAATTTTGGAGGAATTTAAATAATAATATGAAAAACTACTTCTTTAAACAAATAGGTTTTATAGCCAACTACTGAAATGTCACAAAGAGAAAAAACATTCATAGAAAAATGCAAGAAACAGATGTAGAATACTTTATTCAAACATCGGATTACTTTAAAACCTTTTATATTACAAACAACATCCAAAAGCACTCATTCACAAAAAGAGCAGGATATCCTGAAGATATAATTTACATTCCTGAACTCAAACACGATTTAAGAAAATTAGACAAAATAGACAAGATTTATATTCACTCCTATTTACTCAAATTCTATGCCACAACAGAAGGTGTTCGCAAGAACTACAACTGATGAGAAAGTCTAAATTATGTGTATGAACAAACTAAAAAGGACGATTGATTCATACTATTAAGAAGATTAAGAAAACGTTTTCCAGAATTTTCAAAAGACTTTAACAGAGATAATTTATTTAAGTGGGCTTCCGATATTTATCAAGAAGATAAATTCGGACCTTATGATACTTCAAAAAATTGATAAAAAAACAGACTCCAGTGGTTTTAGGAGTCTGTTTTTTGAATTTAGGTGAGGCAGATATTGTCTTTTTGTTAGATTAATCAAACATCTAATTTACTTAAAATTTATGAATATAAAATGTTTTTTTATCTTTGGAAACGTCATAGTAAAAACTGTTTTTGGAAACTTTTAATTTTTCTAAATCAAAATCCTCTTTTTTAAATGCGAAAAAGAGAGTTGCTCCTTCATCATTTTCTATGTCTAAATTATTGCCATAGGAAATTGCAAAAGCCTCATTATATCTTTTTTCTTGTCAGTTTCAATTTGTTTGAATTAAATATTGACTTGCTAAATCAAATTTAATGTCATCTTTACTTTTATTAATTTTTACAATTTTCTCAATTGATGCTTTATTTTGTTTTACAACATTTAGACTTACTACAAAATTTGAAGTAAAAAATGATGAATCAAATGTTTTAGAAATACTGTTTTTGAATTCAGTAAATTTTTCTTCTAATTTCTGGTTATTCGCTTCGTTTTCGCTTAAAAATCTTTTTTTGTACTGTTCAATATAATCATTTAGTTCGGTTTGATTTTTTATTATATTTGCAGAATCTTCATTTGAATCTGCAATTGTGTTAATTATAAAATTTGGTTTTTCTATTTCTTTGTCCACTGGAAAATCAACTGACTCAAAAGATATTTCTTCAGAGAAATCTAAAGTGGAAAATTTTTTAATTTCTTTAAAATTAATTTTCGCTTGATTATTTCCATCATCTTCTTTGCTTGAGTGTTTATCTACATCTTTGCTTAAGTTAGAACAAGAAAACAAAGATATAGAAGATATTGTCGCTGAACTAATAAATAGAATATGAGAAAGTAGTTTTGATATTTTCATTTTTCTCCTTTGTAAATTATTTTTATCATTCTTTATAATTAAATTTTAGCACTCATGAGTTATTAAAAGAAAAAATTAGATTATTTATTTTTGCTGTTTATAATTTCTTGATTATTACAAATAACTAATGACTGGTTTTAGTGCCATTTGATGTGTGTTTGGCACTAATGAACTTAATTATCAGTGCATTTGATGTGTGTTTGGCACTAATCAGCTAATTATCAGTGCCATTTAGTTTCTTTTTGGCACTAAAAAACAGATTATCAGTGCCATTTGATGTGTGTTTGGCACTAATGAACTTAATTATCAGTGCCAAATTTTACAATATCAACTTTCTCATTAACATAATTTCTATTATAAAGAGTTGAAACAAAATAAGTTTCATCACTTGTGGAAAAATCTGGTTTTAAATAAAAAGATAAATATTCTTGAAATATTTGTTTAATGCCATGATTGTTTTTTTCTATAAATCCTATTTTTTGCAGAAGTTTTAGCAAATTAGGATTTCTACGAGCTTTTTCTCCTTCTTTTATTTTTTCTAGTGATAAATTATTTACACTTCCACCTGGAGAAAAAACAACAACTTTATCTTTAAAAAATTCAAGTTTAATATCTTGAGTATACATCAAAGATCAATCTCTGTGACAAAAAGCGTTGAACACAATCTCCTTTAGTGAATTTGCTGGATAATCTCAACATTCGTTTTGTTCTGAGTAATCAATTGATATTAATTTCCTTTTGTTTACTAAACGCAAATAATCAAAAATTTCATTCAACTGCTTCACTATTGAACCACTAAATTCCTTTTTATCGTTTCAAAAACCAAAACTTTCTTCTTGAAAAACTACAATCTTGGATTCTGTGTTATTTTGATCACTAACTAAAAAAGCTAAATTATTAAACTTGTTTTGTTCTGTTAGCAAATTTAGTTCTTTAAGATCAAAAACCATTTTCTTGTCCTCAAAAACCTGTTTTATGTAGTTAAAAGTCAAATCTTGAGTATGAGATTCGGTTTTTTCAAATTGAGAATTCAATTTTAAATTCATTTTAAATCTTCTCCTTTTTTAGTATTTAATTTTAGGTTTAAATTCTTTTTCTATTATTCTTTACAATTAAATTTTACCACTTATAGACTATCAAAACTAAAAATCAATTCTTATTTTTTGTTATTTTTCATTTCTTGATTATTACCAATAAAAATGGCCTATTTTTGTGTTTCTTGATAAAATTATTAAATAGATAGGAGTTGAAAAATGAACTCAAAATTAAAATCAATATTCAGCTTATTAGCTTCTACAACACTAATCGGAATTGCTTCTTGC
The DNA here is from genome assembly GCF_017052595.1 of Mycoplasma procyoni. Taxonomy (GTDB): domain Bacteria; phylum Bacillota_I; class Bacilli_A; order Mycoplasmatales; family Metamycoplasmataceae; genus Mesomycoplasma_A; species Mesomycoplasma_A procyoni. The sequence goes on along the minus strand of NZ_JAFIDB010000003.1, from coordinate 6,789 downwards.
AACAGTGCAAAAATACAACAAAATCCAAACCGAGATAAAAAACAAGAACAAGAAATTACTATTAAAAACCTTGAATTAAATCAAGAAAATACAGAAAATCCCTTTTTAAACATAGAAATTGAAAACTTAAAAGAATTAAAAACCAATGTAGTAACTTTGGTGTTTAAGTCTTTTAAAATTGAAGCTAAAATCCTTTCTTTTCAAAACAACATAATTAAAAGCGATTTAAGTTCACTTGAGAAAAACAAAGAATTTGAGCTTCTTAAAATAAAAATTGATGCTAAAGAAATAGTTGTTAAAGAAGGTCTAAACAACAGATTTATTCTCAAAAGCAAAGAACAAAAAATCGAAAATGATGAAAAAGAAAACACTCCAAAACAAGATAAAAATCCAAATAAAATAAAGCCAAACGAAACCGAAAATACAGAAAATACTGATAAAAAAGAAAATCCTAACACAGATCAACAAACTCAACAACAAAAACTTTCTTCTTTAGAATCAATCCAAAATTTCTATAATAACTACAACTTCAAAAATGATCATAATTTTGATTTTGATGATACTGATATTTTCACAAAAGACTCTTCATACAACAACCTTAAAACATACTTTGAAAACTCATTTAATACCATTTTAAATCCAAGTCTTAATAATCAAGATATAAACATAAAATGATATGATCAAGATATTTTTAGCGGTGATGAATACTCGCACATAATGTTTAAAAGATTTAAAGATCGCTATATTAAAATCCCTGATGTTAAAGCAACTTTTAATACAAAAGATCAAAAACTTTTCTTCTATCATAACCTTTTTAGAGAACCAATCAAACACAATGAATTAACCCACAAAAATCAAACAACTAACTTAATTACGCTTTCTAAAGACATTTCTGGATTGGCTGATTTAAATGAGCTTGAATCAACATTAAATATTAATTTTATGTTGGGAGATCAATATAATACAGAATCAAAACAATATAGCTTATTTAACTTAAGATTTAATCTTAATCTAAAAGAACTAAAAGAAAACAAAAACCAACTTAAATCACAATCAAAAAACTGAAAACACAGAAATTTCACTTTATTTTATAAACTCAACTCAAACAATATTTTAAATTTAGAACTGAAAATAGAGGGTGGAAATAACTTAGTTTTTGAAGAATACAACAACAAACAAAATGATGTTTTTGTTTCAAAATATGACACAGTTTTTGATCTTTCTTTAGTTGCTGATCACCAAATTGATCAAATCAAAATAAACAATAATTCCCTTTCTAATGCTAATTTCTATAAAAAAGAATCATTCAAAGGAAAACATTTCATAAATAAAGAGGAAACCGAAATTCCTTGACAACTAAAAGAATTAAGAAAAAGAGTTTTTTCAATTGATTATGGAACTTTTACAATGCTTGCAAAAGTTTTACCAAACAACCCTGAAGATCAAAGATACTATTATGCAACTAATCGTCATGTTCTAAAAGAACTTAAGAAAAATTGAAATAAACCAGGAACTATCAATTACAATCATCACTTCATTATTCCGACAGAACACGATGATAAGCTTTATAATCAAGATCCAAACTACTTTGTTGAAATAGAAGAAAAAAACATTCCTTTTAGAGAATTTGATTGAGTTGCAAAAAATCAGATTCAAAACGATGGAATAAATCATTATCCTAATGAACTAAACAAAAAAGAAGGCATGTCAGGTGCTGATATTGAAATCTCTATCATCGATATCAAAGACTTGCTTGAAAAAACAAAAGACTCAAAACCTCTTGTTTATAACTATTTATCAAACTGAAACAATTTAGCACCTCTTAAACTTTCTCCAAAAGCTAAATTTATAAACGATAATCAAATCATTGATTTTTATCAAACAAGCTTTCCAGGTCAAGCAAATGATAAATTAGGTTATAGAGGTTTAAGATACAGAGAACATACTTTTAATTACATAACTCATATTGATCGCAAGCTTTCTCCAATCGGAATCCAAAGAGCGCTTATAGTCGCTAGAAAACCTGAAGATCAAAGTATTTTTGATCTGCGTTCAGGTGCTAGTGGTTCGCTTTTAGTTGATGAAAATCTGGAAATGATTGGTCTTTATTTTTTAAGAAATACAGACGAATTCTACGGAGTTTCCCTTTTAAATGGATCTGAAATTGACTTTTTAGGATACACAAGCGACAAAAACACAAACTCCTTTAAGGCATATTTACAAAAGAAAATACAAGAGCATCCTGACAAGTTTGAATTGATTAATTTTCTTAATGAAAACAGCAAATATTAAGTCCCTTTTGGGATTTTTTATTATTTATTTTTGCTAAAGATTAATGGTGCTATAATTTTGCTATGACATTTAGAAAAAAACAAGTTGACTTTCAACTTTCAACAGAACAACTTAAATTAAGAAATAAAATGCTATTTTATGCTTTAGGTTGAATGTGTTTAGGGTTATTTATAGTCTTTTTAATGACTTTTTCAATCCTAGCAATTCCGGCAATAGCAAATATTTACTTTACAATTTTTGTAAATACACACATAGGATTTGTTGCTCCATTAGTTATTAGTTTAGTTTCCTTTTTTGTTTATGTAGCAATCATTAGATACATCTCAAGAAATGCTTATTCTAAGAATTTAGGTGGACTTGTAACAGCTTATGTGGCTGCTGTTCTCATAACTTCATTTTGAATTCCCGCACTAATAATTGCTTTTGCAGCTCAAAGCAAAGATGCAGTAGCAAAATTAATGTTAGCTTTAGCTGTTCCAGTATTAGTTTTAGCAATCGCAGGATTTTTAGGATATTTTGGAATTATAAACTTCGCAAGATATACTTGATTAATAACAGCATTATTAATTTCGAGTATTGCAATTGGAATTATTTCATACTTTATATTCAATAGTTTCTTATATGCAGCATTTTCAGTGATTGGAATTATTGTTTCATTCTTAATTATTGGATTTACTTTCCAAATCATTAAAGCAGAAAGCGAACAAATAATCTACACAACACTTGATGAACAAGAAATGAAATCAAAAATGCTTAAAGGTTCTATAATTCATGGACTAAACTTATTTATATCATTTATTAGAATTTTTATTGCTTTATTAGAATTAACCAAAAACTAAATCAATCAGCTCAAAAAAGCTGATTTTTTTAAAAAATTAAGGTATTAAATACTCAATCAAAATGCAAAAACACAAAAAAATGGCATTTTTTCACTCTTTTTTTGTTTTTTTGCTTTTTTTTATAAAAATTGTTTATAATTAGTTTGTTAAAAAAATATTAAGGAGATTCTATGTCAGTTAAAGATGTAACAAAAGCTACATTAGCAGATTCAATCGAAAAAGGAAAAGGAGTACAATTACTAAACTTCCACGCTACTTGATGTGGTCCATGTAAAATGCTTTCTCCAGTTTTAAAACAAATAGCCGAAGAATTAAAAATTGAAGTATTTAAAGTGGATGTAGATCAAGATAGAGAATTTGCAAGAGAAATGGGTGTTTCAGGAACTCCTACAACATTTGTTTACAAAGACGGAAAACTAATTTCACACGTAGTTGGTTATGGTGCTTACGAACAATTTGTAGAAGCTCTAAAACCATTTATGTAGTAAAAAAGCAGAATTAATTTTCTGCTTTTTTGTTTTCTTTTTTGAGAATAAGAATTTGAAATGGTTTGAGAGAATCTAAATCAAAGTTTTCATTTTTGGCATCTAAACTATCTCTTTGTAGTGAGTATTTTTTCTTATTTAAAGGGATTTTTCTGTATTTTGGTGTTGCATTTATTAATAAAACGTATTTTGAACTTGATAAATTAATATCAATTTTGATTAGACCAAAAAGAGAATAAAGTGGTTTTAGTTTTAGTTTTTTAGAGTCATCTTGCTCTAAAGACATCTTTTTAAATTTAAGAATATAAAGCAATCAATTAAAGACTGAATTAGGATCTTCATAGTGTGAAGTGATGTTATTTTTTTGGTAATTGTTGGGTTTTTTAGCAACTAGTTTTGAAGGTGTTTTAGTTTTATTAAAATTACCTTTTTCATCCCACATTAAAGGTGCATTGTTGTTTAAATAACTGAGTGCACTTTTGTTTTTAAAGAAATCTTCAACGGTTAATCCTTTATATTCAAAATCCCTTTTAATAACATTAAATAAAGGATCATTGAGTTCTTCAGGTTTGTGGAATTTGATGTTTTCTTGAGCTATTTCATCTCCTTGAGTAATATACGAGTTGTGATTATTGAGCATCAAAATAGTTAAAAGAACTTTTTGTAGCTCATTATTTTGCTCGCTGTTTTCTGCTAATCTTGAAGCAAGTTTACCTAAATAATTGTTATTTAAAATAAAAGAAAATCCAGAATTTGTCTTTGTAATTTTATTGATTAAAGGAAGCAATAAAAAGTGGTTGTATTTTTTTAAGAATGTTTCATTTTGCTTTTTAGTTAGTCAATAAGGAGAAATAAAATCCAGAATAAAATCATCAAATCTAAAGTTTTTTATGTATTTAAAGTGCTTTTTGTCATAAAAATCAAAGCCAAAAACCCCATAAATTTCTGTATCTTTTTTGAGTGATTTTATTTTATTAACTAAATCATTTGTAACAGTTGCTGAGTTTTCATCAATATTATAAACGTTTGTTTTATTTTCTTTTGTTTTGTTAAGTTCTAAGAAGTTTTTGAAGCAAAATGATTCAACACCTAAATCAATATAAAACTCAACTATTTTCATAAACTCTTCTATTTTTTGAGTTTTGAGTCAAGGTAGATCAATTACATCTGTAATGTTTTTTTCAATAAAGAAAGATTGAGTATCTTGCATGCTTTGTTCAAATTCAATGTCATCATTAATAATTTTTGTATAGTTTTGAAATCACTCTAGATATTTATCAAAAATATTGAAATCAAAAACAACAGAAACTTTGATATTATCCTTTTTAAAGACTTTAATCATATTCTTAAAAGATGCAATTGAGCCGTATTTATAGTCAATTAGTTCTTTTTTTTCAATCTTTTCATAGTTTTCTAAAAGCGAAGGAACAATGATTGAATCAACGCCTAAAAATTGGAAATAATCCTTTTTGTACACAATTCCATCATAGTCTCCAAAACCACTTGAGTTGTAGTCAAAAAAGTATCTTGGATAAGCTTCATAATAGATTTTTTTAATTTTATTGTTCATAATTACTCCTTATAAAAAGTTTAATAAAAAGGTTTCAAAAGCGCTTTTTTCTTCTATTTTTCCTGTTTTAATTTTTAGATCAATATCAGCAAGTTGTTTGATTAGCTGATTATTTTTAGCAAGAGAAACTTTTGATAAAAATTTCTTTGCATTTTTGATTCTGAAAATGTGGATATTTGTATCTTGAGAAATATGATTTAAATCATAACCTTCATAAAAATTAAACAGATTAACAACAGAAAGAAATGAAGAGATTTGAGAAATCATAAAGGTAATTGGCATACCTTGTTCTAATTTCTTTAAATAGAGTTTGTAAATAGTGTTGTAATCTAAATTAGAAATAGCATCAATTAAAGCAAAATCACCATCAATTGAGTTATTTGTAATTAAGTTGTCTATCGCTTGTTCTGTAATGTTTAAATTGAATAATAAAAGCTTTTCAACTTCTTTGTGGATGTATGCAAGATCATCAGGTAAAAGAGAAAGCAACTTAATTAAATCAAATTCAGAGATGCTTCCTCCTTTGTATTCAATAAATTTCTTTACAAAATCCTCTATTTGTCTTGCATTTAGTTTGTTAAATTCTTTTGTTTTTGCATTTGTTAATAAATAATTTATTAAGCTGTTTGTTTTTGGAAAACGGTCTGTTTTGGGCTTAAATAAGCTAAAAATAAAGACTTTATCACTGTTTTTATTTTTGTCTAAAATATTAATAATTTGCTTTGATTTTGTTTTATCTTCTTTTGATAAAAGAAAGAAGTTTTTGCAAATAATTAGCTGTTTAGTTGAAAATAGATTAAAAGAATCCATTTGAGAAAAAATCTCAAATACTTGTTCTTCTTCATCAATATAAACAACTTCATAGTCGCTTAATTGTTTTTTAAATTTGTCAATTTCCTTTTTAATTAAATACTCTTCATCGCCATAAAAAAAATACATATTTAAATTATATAATCTTAAAGAAAAAATGTTTTGTTTTTGCTTTATTTTTGTTAATATTTAATAACATCAAAAACGTTTTTACAAAACTTTGTAATTAGACTTAAAAAAAATGCTTTTTTATTTCATTTTATAAGGGTTTTGTAGTAAAATATAAATACATTTTATGCCAGATGGTGCATAATTTAAAAAATAAAGAATTATAGGGGGAAGAAATGGCGATAGTACCAAAGAGAAAAACTTCTAAACAACGTAAACACAAAAGAAGAACTCATGACGCTTTACCTGTACAAAACTTAGTAAATTGTACAAACTGTTCACAAAAAATTCAACAACACAGAGTATGTCTACACTGTGGTTTCTACAAAGGAAGAAAAGTTGAAGGTTTTACAGCTCTAAACGACAGATAATTCTAGTAAAATAATTAATTAACTTCTCAAAATGAGAAGTTTTTTTATTGCCTTTTGGCACAAAGCGAAAAACAAAAACACCTGTGGTACAGGTGTTTTGGATTATTTTTTTGATTTTTCAATTTCTTCCTGTGTTTCCCAGTTTTTAATACAAATTCCTAATAGTTTAGGAATTTTTTTATACCCTATATTTATTACATAAATATAGGCAAACAAAAACTTTTTTTACTTTTTTCTTGCTTTTTCTTGCCTTA